>DATEZD010000026.1:0-18204 GCA_035255865.1 Candidatus Udaeobacter sp. | reverse complement strand
TTTGAGGCGGAAGGGAAAGCCGAATCGCTTGAGGTGCTAAGGCCGTTCGTTGACGGCAGCGGACGGACGCCGCCAAATCAAGAAGAAGCGGCGGAGAAACTTGGAGTCCCCGTAGCGACGCTGCGTACCTGGCTTTGGCGTTTGCGTCAGCGTTATCGCGAAGCGCTAAGGATGGAAGTGGCGAGCACAGTTTCTGATCCGGACGATGTCGATCAAGAACTTCATTATCTCTACCAGATTCTGACCAAATGAACGCCGAACCTGAAATTCTTAACCGCGAATCAGCGGTCATACGTGGGGCAAGGCTCTCCCTCGAAGGAGATAGGACGGACCCACTCTTCCGTAGCAGTTTAAAATCTAGCAAAAGCACAGCGGCGATTGCATCGGCTCCAAACGACAATCGGCGGGTGCAAGCACCTTTCGGAAACCACTCGAACGGTACCGGTGTGATTGAAAACGGCATCGACCTGATGCGCGGTTCGGACTTAAATAGAGCGCTCGCATTTACCGGTATGGAACGCGAACCGACCGTCGGAGCATGCGCGATTTGCGGACGACCCCTCACCCAAGATGGTAGATGCTTTCGTTGTCTCGCTGATCTCGGTTTTTTGAGCGGCAGTCGAGAACCAGGACGATCCGAAACACCCCGTCGATTGACGCCTGGAACGCTGAAGTACGATCACTTCGAAGTTGAAGTCGGCGCCGACGGTTTTCCGATCGAGCTCGGCGCCGGCGCGATGGCGATTACTTATCGTGCACGCGACACGGTTTTGAATTCGGTGGTCGCTCTGAAAGTCATTGACCGAAGAGTCGCGAAGATGCCCGGAGTCCGATCGCGTTTCTTGCGCGAAGCGCGCGCCGCCGCACAAATTCATCATCCCAACGTCGCGCGCGTGAGTCATTACGGCGAGCAAGACGGTGAGTGTTTCTATGTCATGGAGTTGGTCGAAGGCGAAACGCTCGAAGCCAAGGTCCGCCGCGAAGGTCCGATGCCGCTCGCACTGGCGCTCGAAGTAATTGAGCAAGCCGCCCGCGCGTTGGCCGCCGCGGAAAAGTGCGGCGTTGTGCATCGCGACATCAAGCCATCGAATATCATGTTGGAGTCCGATCCAGGCGGCTGCGCGGCCATTGTTAAAGTGATTGATTACGGCATCGCTAAAATCCTCGGTCCGGAAGCGGAACGCGGGGCCGAACAAACTCAAACCGGATTCATCGGAACCCCAGCCTTCGCCAGTCCCGAACAGTTCGCTCCTTCCGAACAGATGAAAATCGATACGCGCTCGGACATTTATTCGTTAGGCGCGACCTTTTGGTATTTGCTTTCCGGTCGCGTGCCATTTGTTGGGCGCACGCTCCGAGAAGTTGCAACGAAACAGGCCGAGGAACTCCCGCTCGAGCAACTGAAGAATACTCATGTGCCGGCGCGTGTGGTCGCGCTTTTGCAGTCGATGTTGGCGGTCGATCCAGCGAAACGCCCGCAATCAGCGCGCGAACTTCTGTCGGCCGTCCACCGCTGCTACACAAAATTCAGCACGGAAGCACGTTCACGCCGGAAGCGATCTATCGTAGTCGCTGCCGGAGTGATTGTAGTTCTCGGCGCGATCGCATTCGGCAGCTGGCTCTATCAGCGCGTGCAGTCTTCGGCCCAGGTCGAACGCTCGATCGCGGTTTTGCCTTTCGAAAATCTTAGTGCGACTGGCGAAGACACCTATTTCACCGTTGGGATGCAGGATGAGATCACCGGCGATCTGGCGAAGCTTGCTGGAATGAAAGTGATCGGGAGTCAGAGCACGCGTTCGTACCTGCCGGGTAAAAGGCGCAACCTTCACGCAATCGGTCGGGATCTTGGCGTGCGGAACCTGCTCGAGGGAACTGTTTCGCGCGACCATGATCAAATGCGCGTTGCCCTCCACCTTGTCGATCTTCGAGACGGCGCGATTCAGTGGGCTGCAACTTATCAGCGGCCGCTGAAAGAAGTGTTCGCGCTCCAAAGCGAAATCACGCAAGCTGTCGCCGCGCGATTAAAAGCTCGTCTCTCGCCTAACGAGACCGTTGCGTTGAACGAACCACCGACGGCCGATTTGCGCGCTTATGATCTTTACCTTCGCGCTCAGGCTACCGGCGTGCTGGTGAAAGACACCGTCGAATGGGCGTCAAGTAATAAACAAAAGGTTTCTCTTCTGAATGAGGCGGTAAACCGCGACCCGAAATTCGTGCTCGCTTACTGTGAGTTAGCAAAGGCTTACGACAAACTCTACCAAGCCAAAGACATCACGCCGGTGGAAAAGCGAGACGTCGATTACCGCGCACTGGCTGAAGTCGCCTTAGAGAAAGCGCGACACGTAGCGCCCGACTTTGGCCCGGTGCATCTCGCCTTAGCTGACCATTTCGTCCTGGCCCACAATGATGTCGAGCAAGGCCGTCTCGAAATAGATCTTGCGCGTCGGACGATGCCAAATAGCGCTGCACTCGAGACGAGCGCGGCAGCGATCGCGGGTCGTCAAGGTCGTTGGGATGATTCTGTGCGCTCTGCTAAGAGGGCCGTTGCGCTTGAGCCACGCGCCACGGAGAAACTTTTTTTTCTCGCGAATACGTATCGCTTGATGCGCAGATACGATCGCTTCGACGGCGTGATGGCCAGGTTGCTCGGAGTATTGCCACCAGATCGCTCAGCGACCTACCGAGTCTTCCGCACTTTCGGTCCACTGGAGAGTGAAGGGGACCTCGGCCCACTGCGTGCAGTTGTCGCCACCGTTACACCCGAGGAGGACACCAGCGGTGCGATCAGAGATTTACACAATCTGATTCTTGCACTTTGGAACCATGACCCTGATTCCGTATCGCGGATTTCCAAACAGGCTGCCGAGACCACGTTTGTGTTTAATACCGTCAAATATCCGAAAAGCTGGTACGAGGGTCTGGCCGCGCGAATGCGTGGCGACAAAAAAGGCGCCCAGGCGGCTTTTACCGCAGCTCGTCTCGAAGTTGAAAAAGCTGTGTTGGCCGACGCGTCTGATGGCCGTGCCTTGAGTTTGCTCGCGATGATCGACGCCGGCCTGGGACGCCAAGAACAAGCTGTTCAGGAAGCCAAACACGCTTGCGAGTTGGAAACCTTCGAAAATTTCGCACCAAATGCGGCGATCGTGCGCTGCAATTTGGCCGTCGTTTATGCGTGGAACGGGCAGCTCGATCTCGCAATTTCGGAATTGGATCAATTGGTAAACAGGCCCGCGGGAACCAATCTGCCGGCCCAGCCGACTTACGGTGATTTTCGGCGAAACCCATTATGGGACCCGCTACGAAATGATCCGCGCTTCACGGCGATCATGAAGCGGCTCGCGCCCGTCGCATCTCGCTGAAGACAATTATTCGTCCGCAGCAATCGCAGACCGCTCTGGCCAGAAAGCTACAACAGCGAGAGCCACGATGATTCCGACTGAAACTTCAATGAATCGATGTAGAGCAACGATCCACGCAGGATTTGTCCGCCATTACCTCTATGAAATTCTAACGGCATGAGTATCGCACCTGAAATTGCTCACCTCGAACTACCGCTCCTCGATGTGTCGAGGAACGGCAGATCTTCGCGTAGGAAGCGAATTCGCTTGGGCTTCAACGATGGCGCGGGTATGATCAACCACGGAATCGGCCTGTTGCACGAACCGGAGTTAAATAAGTCCCTCGCATTTACCGGTATGGAACGCGAACCAACCGTCGGAGCATGCGCGATTTGCGGACGACCGCTCACGCAGGATGGTAGATGCCTTCGTTGTCTGGCTGATTTGGGTTTTTTGAGCGGCAGTCGAGAATCCGAAAAATCTGAATCAGGCCGGCGATTAACGCCCGGACCGCTGAAGTACGATCACTTCGAAGTGGAAGTCGGCGCGGACGGTTTTCCGATCGAGCTCGGCGCCGGCACGATGGCGATTACTTATCGCGCACGCGACACGGTTTTGAATTCCGACGTCGCTCTTAAAGTCATAGACCGAAAGGTCGCGAAGATGCCCGGAGTCCGATCGCGTTTCCTGCGCGAAGCGCGCGCCGCCGCCCAAATTCATCATCCGAACGTCGCGCGCGTTAGTCATTACGGCGAACAAGATGGCGAATGTTTCTATGTCATGGAGTTGGTCGAAGGCGAAACGCTCGAAGCCAAGGTCCGACGCGAAGGTCCGATGCCGCTCACGCTGGCGCTCGAAGTGATTGAGCAAGCCGCGCGCGCGCTGGCCGGCGCAGAAAAGTGCGGCGTGGTGCATCGCGATATCAAACCCTCCAACATCATGCTTGAGTCGGATCCGGCCGGCGACGCGCCTATTGTTAAAGTGATTGATTACGGCATCGCTAAAATCCTCAATCCGGAGGTAGAACGCGGTGCCGAGCAAACTCAAACGGGATTCATTGGAACCCCAGCCTTCGCCAGTCCCGAGCAATTCGCTCCTTCCGAACAGACGAAGCTCGATACGCGATCGGACATCTATTCGTTAGGCGTCACATTTTGGTATTTGCTTTCCGGTCGTGTACCATTTGTTGGGCGCACGCTCCGAGAAGTTGCGGCAAAACAGGCGGAGGAACTCCCGCTCGCGCAACTCAAGAATGCCCACGTTCCGGCGCGTGTGATCGCGTTGTTGCAGTCGATGTTGGCTGTCGATCCTGCGAAGCGACCGCCAACAGCGCGCGAACTTCTGTCAGCCATCCACCGCTGTTACACAAAATTCAGCACGGAAGCACGTGCGCGTAAGAGGCGAGCTGCGTTCGCGGTGGCAGGCGTGGCGTTAATTGTCGCCGCGATTAGCGCGGGAGCCTGGCTGTATCAGCGTGCGCAATCTTTGGCCGCGATGGAACGCTCGATCGCGGTTTTGCCTTTTGAAAACCGGAGCGAAGACCAAGCGAACGCCTACTTCGCCGAGGGCATCCAGGATGAGATTTTGACGCGCTTGTCCAAGATCGGCGATTTGAAGGTAATCTCGCGCACTTCGACGCAGCATTATAAGAGTGCGCCAGAAAACCTAGCCGAGATCGGCAAGCAGCTTGGGGTTGCTCACATCCTGGAAGGAAGTGTGCAGAGGAGCGGCGACGGAGTGCGGGTGAATGTGCAGTTGATCAAAGCCGCTAACGATTCCCATCTCTGGGGCGATACCTTCGATCGCAAACTGATCGACATCTTTTCAGTGGAGAGTGAGGTGGCCAAATCCATCGCCGAGCAGTTGCGAGTGAAACTCACCGGTCAGGAAGAGCAAGTAATCGCCGCTAAACCCACTGACAACGTAGAGGCTTACGCTGCCTACCTGCGTGGTCTGGCTTATACACTGAAAGCGGGAACAACAACGGCCAACCAGCTTGGCGCGCAGAAATATCTCAGAGAAGCGGTGCGCTTGGACCCGAAGTTCGCCCTTGCTTGGGCCCTGCTCTCACACATCGATGCGAGCGGCTATATCACACAGACTCTTCAACCAACGGTCGCGCTTCGTGAAGAGGCACGGCAGGCCGCCGAAACCGCTCTCACTCTTCAGCCCAATCTCGGCGAGGCCTTATTGGCCAAGGGCCATTACCATTACGCCTGTCTAAAGGATTACGACACCGCCGTGCGTTACTTTGAGCAAGCACGTCAGTTCCTTCCCAATAGCAGCCAGATTCCTCAATCGCTGGCTCGTGTCGCGCGCAGGCGAGGGCAGTGGGACCGGATCGAGTTGTATCTCAACGAAGCCGAGCGGCTCGACCCCCGCGATGTCCGCCTGCTCGCCGTGCACGGCTCTTGCAATGGGTTTCAGCGTCGTTTTCCCGAGGCGCTGCGAAAGCTTGACCAGGTTCTGAATATCACACCTGACGACGTGGATATCATCGCACTCAAGGCGAATATCGCCCAAGCTGAAGGCGACCTACCGCGTGCCTCGGCGCTCCTCGCTCCGCTCCATCCGGCGCCCGACGACACCTCCGCGTTGGAACAACAAGTTTACCAAGCGATCCTGGAGCGCCGCCCTGCACAAGTCATCGCCCGCCTAAAGGAAATATTGACCAAGCCTGATCCAGCGTTGGGTTATTACAATGGGGAACTGCGCTTTTGGTTAGGCTGGGCGCAAGAAGTAGCCGGTGAGCATGCCGCCGCCCAGGAAACTTGGCGACAGGCGCGCAGCGAACTGGAACTTTTCCTCAAAGAGCAACCAGAAAATTCTCTTCTGATTGGTGATCTCGCGCTGGTGAATATGGGCCTCGGTGACAAAGCCACCGCATTGGCTCTGGCCGAACGGGGCATGGCGTTGCGCCCGATCGAGCAAGACGCGTTGGAGGGTAGCGCTCGGATCGAGACCTTCGCCCGGGTAGCCGCGGGCACGGGCGAACCCGACCGCGCCATTGCCGCTTTACAGAAACTACTCTCGATATCAGGCGCCGGTCAGTTCGCCGAATCCATGCCGCTCACTCCTGAGTTGCTCCGGCTCGATCCGATGTTCGATCCGCTCCGGAACGATCCGCGCTTCCAAAAACTCGCCGCCTCGTCCGAATCGAAATAGTTTAGCTCCATGATGGAGCAACGATTTTTATCGATGCCGATCGGTTATTACATTTCCATTCAGCAACTGAAGATCGATCCCGTCTGGGACCCGATCCGCAGCGATTCCGTTTTCCAGCAACTTCTCGCCGGCAACGAGCTGGTTGGACCTAACAAATGAGCGAAATCTCTTCAGCTTTCGTACTTGAAAGACAACGCCACGCGCGCGCGGTACGCTCGGACCTTTCCATTTTCAATTGCCATGTCCAGCTTCACGACCTCGGCTATCCGCAGATCGCGCAGCGTGCCGGCGGCGGTCTCAACCGCTTTCCTTCCTGCCTCTGCCCAGGATTTCGTGCTTGTGCCAACAACCTCCACGACCTTGTAAATTGAGTCCTTATCTTTTTTAGCCATAATTTCTTCCTTTCTCTGCGGTTGATGTTATTCCGCTGCGTTCTTCGCTCCAATCGCAGACCGTTCCGGCCAGAGAGCTACAACAGCGAGAGCAACAATGATTCCGACTGAAACTTCAATGAATCGATGCAGGGCAACGATCCACGCGGGGTTTGTCCGCGGAATCAAAACAATGATCGTCAGGGTGACACTGGCATATCGATAAGCGGTTTTCTCCAGCCGAAAGCCATACGAGAGCAAGCCGATCAGAATGATGGCGACTGTGAAGGCGGCAAGATTTGCTCCGAAATAATTTGCCTCTACTGCTCCGACTGACGCGCCCAGGGCCGTAGCGACTACGCGTTCGATGGAGAGCGTGAGCGTAGCGCCGAGACTGGATTGCATTACGACCAGAGTCGCGATTGCCGCCCAATAAGCTTCGGGCATCTGCACCAAGCGCGCGACGATGACTGACGCGGTCGCCGCAAGCGCTGTGCGAACGGAGTGTCCAATCGATGGAAGATTCTCTTTCTGCCAGCTCCAGAGTTTCATGCGTGGCATGATCTTGCTCGGGAACCAGTCTTGGCAAGATCGCGTGCAGGAAAAATTCTCAATCCTATCTGAAATGCCGATCTCCGAATGCTTGAGAAAACAGCATGAAGAGAAATCCGACTCCCGAAAACCGCGGTGTCCGCACCAAGGTGGCGCAGGCAGATTCGCGGTCTCATCCGCGAATTGATGTTAAGCCGGAACCATTCGGACTAACGACACTTTCAGACATCAGTGCAGTCAGGAAAACGAAACGAGAAATTTGGCGTACGGCCTTAGCCCTTAAGCTGGCTGGATGCCGTGACGTGTTAATCATCAGCACGGCGGAATACGTTCGCTTTATCGTAACAGCAAAGTTCCCAAAATCTCGTTAGGCACTCATTTATGAAAACCAAAGCAATTGTAGCAACGCTGTTAATCGCGGCGGGGGCCGGCGCCGATGCGCGTTTTGCGTGGCCATATCCACGAAAAACAGTATCGCCAGATGAGAGCGGTCACTGGATTGTAATAAATGGCAATCCGTGGTCACGCAACGTGGAGTCCGAGGCGGAAGCACGAAAAATCGTCGCCAAGTAAGGGAAAAATGCCGCACAACGCGGAGCGGTCTCCCTGTTGCCGCGCCCAACAATCGCGCAGGAGATTTCACGCTTTGTGAAATGTCGATCTTTGAACGCTTGAGAAACGTAGCATGAAGAAAAATCCGACTCCTGAAAACTCAGATTATGATATTTCTTTCTGGTTTGTGGTACTGTGGCCGTTGATTTGCGTGGCGATTGTGGCGATTGGGTTCCTAGCCGCAGATGCGATTAAAACACTATGAAGGCTTGGCAGTCGGAATTGAGGGCCATTCCACAAGTCGATTCTCGACGGTGGAAATTGCGTTTGGAGCGTGTGCCGTTTTCAACGGATAAGCAATCTGACAATGACCATCATTCCTTTGAAATCGAAACCGCTATTCGAAAACGGATTCTCTTATCCGCAAGCAATTCGGGAAGTTGCGCGAATCTTGAAAGGGAATCTCGGTCATTCCAATGAGTAAGAGATTCTGTTCGGCATTGGTCGTTAGCATTCTTGTGAGGTCGATCCAACTGGCGAGCAGTGCAGAAATGCCTCCGCTAATTGATCGGCCGAACGCCGACTCCGGCCCAACCGAAATCTCGGTCGGAATGTGGGTCGTCGACATCAGTAGCATCGACAGCGCCCAACAGACGTTCACCGCCGAGATCGCCGTCGTGTTGCGCTGGAAAGATCCTCGTTTGGCTCACACCGGCAACGGAATTGTGCGCTACCCGCTCGAACAGATTTGGCATCCGCGCGTTGGTATTGTGAATGAGACAAATTCCGTCACCCGCAAAATGCCGGAGTCTGTTGAAGTCGAACCTGATGGCACGGTCACTCATCGGCAACTCTACGTTGGAGCCTTCACGCAACCGTTGCGCTTGCAATCATTCCCGTTCGATCGGCAAACTTTTCGCGTCCAGCTGGTCGCGGTTCGGTATCAGTCCAATGAAGTAATGTTCGTACCAGATCAGGTTTGGATTCGCGACGGGCTTAAAGGGGCTGGCGGGATCTCGCCATCTGTTACTCTGCCCGATTGGACCATAGAGAAATGGGAGCTCAAGCCGCTCGTGTACGCGCTGGCGCCGCGCCATCAGTATTCGAGTTACGCCTTTGAATTCACCGCTTCGCGCAACTCACAACACTACGTTTGGAAAGTGATCCTCCCACTTGTTCTCATTGTAATGATGTCGTGGGCCGTTTTCTGGATCGACCCGGTCACCTCCAACTCCCAGATCAGCATCGCAGTCACTTCGATGCTTACTCTTATTGCTTATCGATTCGCCATCGACAACCAACTGCCGCGTCTCCCATACACAACAAACCTCGATGCCTTCATTTTGATGAGCACCATGCTTGTCTTCTTTTCTTTCATTGAAGTCTTGGGGACGACGATATTGGAAAATCAAAAACGGAATCGACTAGCGATAACGATTGATCGTTTCTGCCGCGTGATCTTTCCCGTGATTTTCCTCTTGGCTTCAATTGTTATCTTTATGGCGCCGCACAGCTGATCCGAACCAAGGCGAGGCCAAAAAGATTGCTCACCTGTTAGAGGCTAAGCTAGCGGACCCGAGATCATTACTCAGCCGACCTGCGGCGATTTTCGACTGAATCCTTTAGGGCGCTTTGTTGCGGAAAGCGGTTCGAAGCACTCGCTTAGCGGCTGGCACCAACCACATCTAAATGAGAATACCGCAAGCGGCCCGAGTCTTAAATCAAAGGTATCCGTGAGAGCAGTCCTGGGTCTCTGCAGCCAGGCGCAGAAAAACTCCAAATTTCTAAAATGTCGTCCCGCGAAAGCTTGAGAAAGAAGTAGCCAATGAATCAACCGCCGAAGTCCCGCTACGTGATATATATGAGAGCGCTACTGTCCTTCATCGTTAGCACGACATCGGTCGGATCATCGCTCCTAGCAGGTGTCGCGGCCGCGGCCGAACCATTCAACTGGAGCCCGCAAGTTGACGATCCCATTCACACTCCGGCTGAACTGGTCGAATCGATGCACAGTGCGTTCGGGTACAATCATTGTCGAGCTGTAAATGCCAAGGGGGTTATTTTCCAAGGCGAGTTTACCCCGGATAGCCATGCCAAAGAAATTACCAAGGCGCCTCATCTGCAAGGGCCAAGCAGCAGTGTCACCGTGCGTTTCTCCGATTTTAGCGGTGTTCCAACTATTCCAGACAATGACCCGATGGCCAATCCGCGAGGTCTGGCAATCAGATTCGAATTGCCCGGCGGTGCGAGCACCGATCTGGTAGCTCACAGTTTCAACGGTTTTCCCGTTTCAAACACGGATGACCTACGCGAGTTAATGCTTGCGATTGCTGCCAGCGGACCGTGTGCGGCCACTCCGACTGCTCTCGATAGGTTCTTGGAATTCCACCCGACGGCAAGAGCATTTCTTGCCGCGCAGAAGACTCCGGCCAGCTTTGCCACCATCTCTTATTACGGTGTTGGTTCGTTCAAGTTCATCAACGCCAAAGGCGAAGGTCATTATGTGCGTTATCAGGTCGTATCCGACGCAGGCGAACAGTTACTCAGGGATGAGGAAAGGGAGAAACAAAGCGCAAACTACCTGATGGATGAGATTAAGACCCGAGTGGCAGCCGCTCCCATTGGTTTCGCGTTATATGCTCAAGTCGCTGAGCACGGTGACAGGATCAATGATCCTTCAATCGCGTGGCCCCACAATCGCAAACGAGTTCTTCTTGGCAGGCTCGAAATCAAGAAGCTCACAGCAAACACAGCCGAAGAGGACAGAAGGCTCGTTTTCGACCCAAGCAACGTACCGACTGGAATCGAGACTGCCGATATGTTGTCCAGTTTTTATTCGAAGGCATTCCGCCTATCAGCGGAAGAGGAACGAGATGTCGCCCCTGTTGCGCGAAACTGAGGGACCAACAAAAAGCCAAGCCGTTTGAAAATTAACGAAATCGTCACATGACAAGTGGTATCAGAAGGTCGACCATTTTAATTCCCCGTTTCTACGGGGGCAACAAAGGGAGCGAGTGAACGTGTGAACCAAGTGTTTCCGATCGTTTACCTGGCAAGACACGGGGAAACCGCGTGGACGCTCTCGGGTCAATACACAGGATTTACCGACCTGCCGCTAACAGAGCGTGGCGAACGCAATGCGCACCGGCTCGAGGAACGGTTGCGTGGATTGAGTTTTGCCAAAGTGTTTACCAGCCCGTTGCAGCGTGCCAGGCGCACCTGTGAATTGGCTGGCTTTCGAGCTGTCGCTGAAATCGACCGGGACTTGGTCGAATGGAACTATGGCGATTATGAGGGTCGCCGCAGTGCCGAGATCCATAGGGAACACCCTGATTGGCAATTGTTCCGCGATGGGTGCCCCGGCGGGGAATCACCGAGCGAGGTCGCCGCGCGGGCGGACAGCACGATCAAATGTATACGCGCGATCGATGGTAACGTGCTGCTTTTCTCCAGTGGGCACTTCTTGCGGGTACTCGCCGCCCGCTGGCTTGGTTTGGAGCCGGGGGCTGGCAGATTCTTCCTGTTAAGCACGGCTAGCCTTAGTGCATTGAGCTACGAACACAACCTGTCCCAGCCAGCAATTCGGCTGTGGGATGATGATCGTCATGTTAGCGACTAATTTAGAAAACAATCACCGCGGAAGGGTCATGCCAGAAACGAAAACTAAGATTCTCGTTTGTAATGCTGGCTCCAGCAGCCTCAAATTCAGCCTCTTCGATGCGGAAGACGAGGTGTTACTGGCCGATGGGGGCGTCGATTGGCTCAGAAAACCCGCTCGACTAGTTTTTCGCGGAGCAAACCAGCCGGAAATCCGCGAGGAGTTGAAGCTGGAAAAGCACGCTGATGCCGTGGCTCGAATCCTCGATGATTTGCAAGTTGGCGCATCGGCGCCTCTGCAAAGTTCAGAAGACCTCCGAGCCGTAGGACATCGCGTTGTCCATGGCGGCGACCGTTACACGTCTGCCGTGCGGATCAATGCCGAAGTTAAGCGGACAATCGAAGAACTGACAGAGCTGGCCCCGCTCCACAACCCAGCCAGCCTGGACGGCATTAACGCGGTGGAGCAAGTTCTGCCCAAGGTTCCACAGGTAGCAGCATTCGACACTGCCTTTCATGCAACGTTGTCTGTGGCTGCCCGAACCTATCCGCTGCCGCAAAAGTGGACACGCGAATGGGGCATCCGCCGTTATGGTTTCCACGGACTGAGTCATTCGTACTGCAGCGCCGAAGTCGCGAAGAGAATCGGGCGGCAAGGCTTGCGGCTTGTTATTGCACATCTAGGCAACGGCGCCTCGGTCTCAGCGGTTCGTGACGGCGTGTGTGTTGATACTTCGATGGGCTTTACGCCATTAGAGGGCCTGATGATGGCAACGCGCAGCGGCACGGTCGATCCGGGTATACTCATTTATCTTTTACGACACAAGGGGCTGAGCACGGAAGAGCTCGACAGTGCTTTGAACTACGAATCCGGTTTGCTCGGTGTCTCGGGCATATCTTCCGACCTCCGCCAAATTCTATCGGAACTTCCGCACAATCCCGACGCGAGACTCGCTGTCGACGTTTATGTCCATCGCATTGTGAAAACAATCGGAGCCATGGCGGCTACCTTGGGCGGGATCGATGCTTTAGTCTTTACTGCGGGTGTAGGCGAAGGTTCGCCGGAAATCCGCAAACGGGTTTGCGAAAAGCTTAAGTATTTAGGTCTGGAGCTCGACCCCGCCGCTAACGAAACTTGCAAGCCAGACGCCGACATAAGCATGCTAGCCTCAAAGGCGCGTATCCTTGTCATCGCCACGCGTGAGGATTTGACCATCATGCGCGAGACTCGGCGGTTGATCGGGTCCTCGATTAACGGGCGCCATGGAAAGGAACACGCCCGACCCTCTTTAATAATAGATGAAAACAATAGACAAACGTCAGCCCCGTTGGGGCAAAAGCGGGCATCGCCCGTGAAAGAAAGAACAAAATGAGAACACCTAGTGTTAAGATTAAAAAGCAAGTTCGTAACGCAACACGCTTTGATCGCGGCGCTGCCAAGTCCACTGTCAAAGATCGCGCACGCACTCCCGCAATGGTCAGTAAAAACGGAGAAAACGGAGCAATCTCCGCCTACGGCACCGCTCGCTCAACGATCAAGGGCACGCCGCTGAGCCCTGGTGAGTTGGACAAGATCGATGCCTACTGGCGAGCCAGCCTCTACCTATGCGTGGGCATGCTTTACCTGAAAGACAATCCGTTGCTACAAAAACCACTCAAGGTAGAGCAGACCAAGGCCAGACTACTGGGCCATTGGGGCTCCGATGCCGGTCAATCCTTTACCTACACCCATTTCAACCGGTTGATTAACAAGTATGACTTGAATGCGATTTTTATCTCGGGACCGGGCCATGGTGCCCCAGCTGTCCTCTCACAAGCCTACCTCGAGGGAACATATTCCGAGGTTTATCCCGACAAGAGCGAGGACCTGGCCGGGATGCAGCGCTTCTTCAAGCAGTTTTCTTTCCCTGGCGGAATCGGCAGCCACGCGACGCCGGAAACGCCCGGAAGCATACACGAGGGCGGTGAACTGGGCTACAGCATCTCGCACGCTTATGGGAGTGTCTATGATCAGCCAGACTTGATAACGCTAGTGATGGTTGGTGATGGCGAAGCAGAGACCGGGCCGCTGGCTACGAGCTGGCATAGCAACAAGTTCCTCAACCCGATCACGGACGGGGCCGTGCTGCCCGTCTTGCACCTCAATGGCTACAAGATTAATAACCCGACACTCCTGGCCCGCATTAGCCACGAAGAGTTGGAGTCGCTTTTCGTCGGCTACGGATACACGCCGTTCTTTGTGGAAGGGAGTGACCCGCGGAGCATGCATCAAGCGATGGCCGCTACCTTGGAACATTGTGTTTTGGAGATCCGCAAGATCCAAAAAGAGGCCCGGCGCACCGGAAAAGCTGTGCGGCCGCGGTGGCCGATGATCGTGTTGCGCAGCCCCAAAGGTTGGACCGCGCCACGGAAGGTGGGCGGGCACTACCTCGAGGGCTACTGGCGTGCGCACCAGGTCCCCATCGCGGATGTCGCCACCAACCCTGCGGACTTAAAAGTACTTGAAAAGTGGATGCGGAACTACAAGCCAGAGGAATTGTTCGACAAGGACGGGCGACTCATTCCAGAGTTGAAGGCATTAGCTCCGAAGAGTCATCGGCGGATGAGCGCCAATCCTATCGCGAATGGTGGGTTGGTACGCAAGCCACTGGAGATGCCTGATTTCCGCAGGTTCGGCGTTGAAGTCAAGAAGCCCGGCGCGACGCTGGCCAGTAGCGTCTCCAAGCTCGGCAATTTTCTCCGGGAGGTGGTGCGGCAAAACATGCAGAACTTCCGCGTCTTCGGTCCAGACGAGACAGAGTCCAACCAACTCCAAGCGATCTATGAAGTTGGTAAGAAGGTCTGGCTCGGCGAGTACTTTCCGGAGGATGCTGACGGCGGGCAGCTTGCAACGAACGGTCGAGTTATGGAAATGCTCAGCGAGCACACGGTGGAGGGATGGCTCGAGGGTTACATTTTGAGCGGCCGGCATGGATTAATAAACAGCTATGAGCCCTTCATCCACGTCGTCGACTCGATGTTCAATCAGCACGCCAAGTGGTTGGAAAAGTGCAGCGAGGTCTCGTGGCGCGCACCGATATCGTCGCTCAACCTGCTAATCACCGGCCTGGTATGGCGGCAGGACCACAATGGTTTCACTCACCAGGATCCCGGATTTTTGGATGTTGTGGCTAACAAGAGCCCCCAAGCGGTGCGCATCTATCTGCCGCCCGATGCCAACTCGCTCCTGTCGGTTGCAGACCACTGCCTGCGCAGCGTTAACTACATCAATGTTATCGTCGCGGATAAGAAAGAGCACATCCAGTTTCTGGACATGGATGAGGCGATTGCGCACTGCACCAAGGGTATCAGCATCTGGAGTCGGGCCAGCAACGATCAGGGGGTGGAACCCGATGTGGTTATGGCGAGCTGTGGCGATGTGCCGACCACGGAATCGCTGGCCGCCACCGCCCTGCTTCGCCAGCACTTGCCGGACGCGAAGGTCAGGTTTGTCAACGTCGTCGACCTATTCAGACTGGTGCCGCATACTGAGCACCCGCACGGTATGACGGACCGTGAGTTCGAGGCTATTTTTACACCGGACAAGCCGGTGGTCTTTAACTTTCACGGTTACCCGTGGCTGATCCATCGCCTCACCTACCGTAGGCCAGGCCAGCACAACATTCACGTGCGCGGCTACAAGGAGCAAGGTAACATCAACACGCCGCTAGAGCTTGCCATTTGTAATCAGACTGACCGCTTCAGTCTGGCCATCGATGCCATCGATCGTATGCCCCGCTTCCACGTCACCGCCGCGGGCGTGCGTGAGACGCTCATCAACCAACAGATCGCGTGTAAACAACATGCCTACGAGTTCGGTATAGATCCTCCAGAGATCACGGATTGGAAATGGCCCCTTTAACATCTGGCAACCATGTCACCCACACATCAAGCGGTACCCGGGTCGGAGATCCAGGCGGATGGAGAGAACAGGAACCTGCTATGGAAACTGAGAAAGGAATGACTTTGGTGGAAACACAAACAGAAACCAGGCCCGTTTCGGCAAGACCAACAGGATCCAACGAGCTATCGAAGCTAATTGAGCAGTACGGTTGCGGACCGGTCCAGTTCACAGGAACCAACGACGCGCTTTACGAGCGTCACCTGGTCTTTGATAACGTGATGGACGCTGCGGCGATCGGTGACCGGGAACGTTTTGAAGCGCTGGCGCACTCCGTGCGTGACGTCCTTTCGCAACGATGGATTCGAACAGAGGAGACCTATGATCGCAAGGACCCCAAGCGTGTTTACTACCTTTCGATGGAATTCCTTATCGGTCGTTCGCTAGCTAACAATGTGACGAACCTTCTTCTTGATGACGTTATCAAAAAAGACGTTCAGGAAAAAAAGATCGATTGGTACGAGTTACTGGAGCAGGAGCCCGATGCTGGCTTGGGCAATGGAGGGCTCGGGCGTTTGGCGGCCTGCTTCCTCGATTCGATGGCTACGATGGAAATTCCGGCCATGGGTTATGGCCTCCGCTATCAATATGGTATGTTCAAGCAAACCATCCAGGACGGCTGGCAACACGAAGTTCCGGACAACTGGCTACGTCGCCCTGACCCCTGGGAGGTCCGTCGTCAAAATGAGACCGTGGAGGTGCCGCTCAACTGCTCGTTCAAGCTAAGCGGCGGAACCTTACGCGCTGTCCTCGGCCAGACATCCAGTCTGATCGGTGTCCCGTTTGATCGTCCAGTGGTGGGTTTTGGTGGCAAGACTATCAATACCCTTCGCCTCTGGGAAGCGGCGGCATCCGATTACTTTGATTTTCAAGAATTCAGCAGCGGAGATTTCGTTGGAGCGCTGGCCGAAACGCTCCAGGCGGAGTCGCTGACTCGGGTGCTCTATCCCGACGATCACACAGCGAAGGGACAAGGACTGCGCTTTGTGCAGGAGTATTTTCTCGTCGCCGCTTCACTGGCGGACCTTGTCCGTCGCTTCCGCAAGACTAACAAGGACTGTCGCCAACTACCCGACAAAGTCGCTATTCAGCTCAATGATACGCACCCAACGATGGCGGTGCCGGAGTTAATGCGGATTTTACTCGACGAAGCACATCTAGGTTGGGACGAAGCTTGGGACCTTACCCAAAGGACTTTAGCCTATACTAATCACACGCTACTACCGGAAGCTCTCGAAAAATGGCCAGTCATTTGGTTTGAGCGGATGCTGCCTCGTCATTTGGAGATCATTTACGAAATAAATCGCCGCCTCATTGACGACGTCCGAAGACGCTTTCCAAAGGATGAGGGACGTGTTCAACGTGTAAGCCTTGTAGAAGAGGGTGCGGAGCGCAAAATTCGAATGGCCAACCTTGCCATCGTGGGGTCACACAGCACGAACGGTGTGGCGGCTATCCATACTCAGTTGCTGCGCACAATGACAGTTAAGGATCTGGCTGAAATGTTTCCTCAGCGTTTCAGCAACAAGACTAATGGAGTCACGCCGCGTCGCTGGCTGTTGATGTCAAATCCTACCCTGTCGCAAACGATTACCGACGCCATCGGTGCGGCCTGGGTGACTGATCTCAGTCAGTTGAAAAAGCTCAAGCCACTCGCCGGCGACCATGCCTTACGTCAGGCTTTTCTGAGGGCTAAACGTGAAGCGAAGCTGCATTTTATCGATTGGTTCACGCGGACCACCGGTGAGAAAGTAGATCCAGACAGTATCTTCGATTGTCAGATCAAACGCATACATGAATACAAGCGGCAACTGTTGAACGCGCTTCGGATCGTAGTGCTTTATGATCGGCTGCGTAAGAACCCGAATTCTGAGGTAACGCCGCGAACTTTCTTTTTCGCCGGCAAGGCGGCACCCGCTTATCAGTTGGCCAAGGTAATTATTAAGTTTATCAACAATATCGCCAGTGTTGTCGACGAAGATCCGATTGTTCGGGGCCGGCTGAAGGTTCTATTCCTGCCTGACTACAATGTTTCGATGGCAGAGCGGCTGATTCCTGCGGCTGATATTTCCAATCAGATTTCGACAGCCGGTTACGAAGCAAGCGGCACCAGTAACATGAAGTTCATGATGAACGGGGCGTTGACCATTGGCACCCGCGATGGCGCAACTATTGAGATGGCAGAAGAAGCAGGCGAAGAAAATTTCTTTCTGTTTGGCCTGACAGCGAAGCAGGTGTCGGACAGCCGTAGCTCGTACAAGCCCCAGTGGCACTACGACAACGAGCCGGAGACCCGTGCGGCTTTGGACCTCATCTTCTCCGACCATTTCAGCTGCAATGAGCCGGGCGTCTTTGCTCCACTGCGGGATGCGCTTCTAACCCACGGCGATTACTACATGCATCTGGCGGATCTCAAGTCCTACTTGGAGGCAGACCAGAAGCTATGTGACCTTTATGCGGATCCAGCGTCATGGTCTAGTAAGGCGATCTTAAATGTGGCAGGTTCAGGAAAATTCTCTAGCGACCGAACGATTGCGGAATACGCAGTCGAAATCTGGGATGCGAAAGCATGTCCCGTCTCCTAGTGGCTACCGGTAAGGTACATTAGACCAATGGCAATTTCTCCACTCGCGGGCAAGCCGGCTCCAAAAGAGTTACTGATCAATCCCGGTCAGCTTGAAGAGGCGTA
>DATEZD010000025.1:0-2931 GCA_035255865.1 Candidatus Udaeobacter sp. | reverse complement strand
GGCTTCGCCGAAATGACAAAGCTCGAATGACGAATGACGAAGGAATGACCGAATGACCAATGTCAAAAGAGTTGCGACTGCTAGAGTTCGTCATTCGAATTTCGGCATTCGTTCGTCATTCGTCATTCGTCATTCGTCATTCCGCGCCAGAGGCGCGTTCACTCTTATCGAGCTGGTCGTTGTCTTCGGACTCATCCTCGTGCTGACTGGATTAGTTCTCAGCACAGTTGGCTACGCCCGAAAAAAAGGCGCCCGCGCCCGCGCCGAAACGGAAATCGCAGCAATGGCCGCAGCATGCGAAAGTTACAAGGCGGATAACGCTGTATATCCGAGGGATCCTACCGCAGGTACCGCTACCGACACGTTGAATGCCCGCACGATGGGTGACCCTGCGACCTACCAAACAGCCAGTCTCGTGTTATACCGCGCACTGTCCGGCGACAGAAATCTCGACCGGACCGTTAGCGATACCGACAGGAACTTTAACATTGATGGCACCGCGTTGAGTCCGCCGCTCGGCCAGCTCCCGCAAACTTACTTCACGTTCAAACCAAACATGCTAAGTCCTGCCGGTGGCGCAGGCACTGTGACTGCAATTGCTGATCCCTTTGGGAACAGCTATGGATACTCGACGGCGAATCAGTTCAGTACTTCCACCGGTTACAACCCTACCTTCGACTTGTGGAGCACGAGTGGCCTAACGGCTAATCCACCCGGCAGCGGCACCGATACAATCACCCCGCAGTGGATCAAAAACTGGTAGGTGCGCTGTAACTATTGGCGTCTGACACAGACGCCCTACAATTTCGGCGAAGCGAACCGCCGTTACCCTTCGCTCGTGTGCACCACGACTTCCACGCGGCGATTGGGGTTTTGCTCTTCGATTGAGCCGCCTGGTGATGCGCGGAACTTCGTTGCGCCGTAACCGTGCGTTTGGATTTGCGCCGGATTGATCCGCATTGCCTCGACAAGGTATCGCTTCACGCTGTCGGCGCGGCGTTGGCTCAGGTCGAGATTGTATTCGAAGGTTCCGAACGAATCCGTGTAGCCTTCCACGGTAAACGTCGCTTTCGGGTTGCGCTGGATAAGCGTGCCGAGCTTTTGCAGTTGAGTGATGGCGCTCGCTTGTAACACGTCGCTGTCGTACTCGAAAAGCTGATCGTCCGGCAGGCGCAATTTTGTGCCTGATCCAAGCGGACCTGTTTGAGCCAGCAACTGATCCAGATCGCTAAAACCGGGAGCGCGCCCCTTATTTGGACCGGCGCTATCGCCGGGCAATTTACTCGTGAACGTGTTTGGCCGCTTAATCGCCGTGCTGGTAGCAAGCTCCGTTCCGCTCAGAGCCGGCTGTGGGCGGCCCGATGTCGAGCTGTTGTTGAGCAAAGACTGTTCGTGCAGCGCGTTTGGATCGTTTTCCAGCGTCTGCGCCGTGGAGCGTTCGATTTCGTTGAGCACCGAATTGATTTCCGGTTGCTCCACTTTGGGTTGGTCCGGCAAAACATCGCGCATGTCGTCCGGGAGCGCTGCGGTTGCTTGAACGTCCTGCAATAATTTGTCGAACGATTTCTTTTCGTCCGGCAATTGCACATCGGTGTTGTCGGGGTTCGGTTTCGCCGCCGAATTTGTTTGATCGGAGCTGCTCTTATCGAGGTTCGATTCAGTGATGCTTCTGACCTTGAACGTGGGTGTCTGGTCGTTTGGCCTGAACACCGTTTCCGCAGACTGAAAACGCGTCCGATAAAAATAAGCGCAGAGCCCAAAGTGAATTGCCAGCGAAACAACCAATCCAAACCACAGCCAGTTGCGTTCTTTGCTGCCCGTGAGCAGACCCTCGGTCTCGAACTGATCAAAGTCGTCCAAGTCAGAGACTCTCATGCGCCGCTCAATATATCACATTTGAAAACGCGAGCCATGCTGATCCGGTCTTAACCTCTCAGTGACACCGAACTTCAGTCCGGTGTTCTTCGGCCGCGAAGATCGAGCCGGTTCAACGGCTTTAGTACACTGTGAAAGCCGTTAAAACGGCTGAGAATACCAGGTTTCGCACTGCACCTGGCCGAAGCCAAGGTGTTACTGAAATGACACCGTGATGACCAAAGCACCACAGGCAGGACAAGTTAAAACCGCCTCGTTCCCCCACTATGAAATGTTTCCGCTGCCTCGCGTACGCTCGATAAACGCGCGCGCCGCGTTACGGATTTCCTCCCCAACGCGCGCCTCCGGCGAAACAAACTTCGGTGTAAACCATGGAAACAGGCCGATTAAATCGTGCGTGACTAGAATTTGTCCGTCGCAATGCTCGCCTGAACCGATGCCAATAGTTGGGATGCCGATTGCATTTGTGATCTGTTTCGCAACATCGGCGAGCACAATCTCGAGTACCACGGAAAAGGCGCCCGCTTTTTCTATCGCGTGCGCGTCGGCAAGCAAAGCTTCGGACTCCGATTGCGTCCGGCCCTTGATTTTATAGCCACCTTCCTCGCGCACACTTTGGGGCAGCATGCCGATGTGGGCCATAAACGGAATGCCGGCTTGCGTGATTGCTTCAATCTGTGCGACATGACTTGTGCCGCCTTCGAGCTTCACGGCTTGCGCGCCTGCATCGACAAATTTCCTGGCAGTCGCCACCGCCTGCTCCGCAGTGTCGTAGGTGTCAATCGGCATATCGGCTACGAGCAATGCCTGTTTTACGCCGCGAGCCGCCGCGCGCGTGTGATGCAACATCTCTTCCAGCGTCACACGAGTGGTATCCTGGTAACCAAGCACCACCATGCCTAACGAGTCGCCCACGAGGATGATGTCGATGCCGCTCTCATCGAGTAAACGCGCCGTGGGATAATCGTAGGCTGTCAGCGCGGTGATTTTCTCACCGCGTTGCTTCATTTGGCGAAAGTCTTTCATCGCACCTGCTCGGAAGATCAACCGCCGATT
>DATEZD010000024.1:0-3643 GCA_035255865.1 Candidatus Udaeobacter sp. | reverse complement strand
GGAGCCGCTGCGAAAGCTGATCATGCGGAGGCGTGACGGCAGCGAGTTGAAGCAATGTGCTATTGCCGAAGGCATGGAGACTTTGCGGCAGGATGGCTGGCGACGCGTAGCCCAGGGCAAAACAACTATCGAAGAAGTTGTTCGCGTCACGCAGACTGACGAAGTGATGGCTGAAACCGCTGCAGAAGCGGAGCCGGTCGTAGCCGCCGGAGCGGCCTAAATGCGCTAAGCGCAGGATCCTTCGTCCTGCCATTCGCCGCGCAATTCACGAATTGCTTTGGCGTAATCGTTGGAATGAAAAATCGACGTGCCGGCGACAAGGACGTTTGCGCCGTTTTTGACTGAGGTTTGGGCAGTTTTTGAATTAATGCCGCCGTCCACCTCGATGTCGATCTCGTGCTCGCGCGATTGGTTCCATTTCGCTGCTCGCCTGACCTTTTCCATTTGGTCAGAGCGGAACGGTTGTCCGCCAAAACCCGGATGAACAGTCATGACGAGCAGCATATCGAACTTCCCGAGGAATGGTTCGATCATTTCAAATGGAGTTTCGGGATTTAGCGTGAGACCGGAACGGCAACCGGCGTCTCGAATCTGGTGCAACGTTTTCCCGACGTCGTGTTTGGCACCCGGTTCTACGTGGACGGTGATTGAATTTGCGCCGGCTTTGACAAATCGCGGCACATAGTGATCGGCATGCTCGATCATTAGATGTACATCCAACGGCAGGCTTGTCTCTTTGCGTACAAGCTGCACAACATCCGGTCCGAACGAAATGTTATCGACGAAATGGCCGTCCATGATGTCGCAATGAATCCAATCGGCGCCTGCTGCCTCGACGCGATGAATTTCCTCAGCGAGCCGCGAGAAATCTGCTGCAAGAATTGATGGCGCGATGATCACTTTTCCCATTGCGTGATGCAGTAAAGGAGTAATGTCGTAATGGCAAGCTTGTCAGCACTTCAATAGTCCATCACTCCAAGATAAATACGCTTGACGGCGGGCTGCACCCTCTCATGTTACCGCGTTTCAGCCGCCCGAATCGCGCCGCGTGAACGCGTTTCCTTCGAGCTGGACAGTGCTGCTAACAAATAATTCATGTTCAACGGACTTTTCGGCTGGCTATCCAGCGACATCGGGATCGATCTCGGTACGGCGAACACTCTTGTTTACGTAAAGGATCAGGGGATCGTTTTACGTGAGCCATCGGTGGTCGCGGTGCAGGCCGGTACCAATCGAGTGCTGGCTGTGGGGGACGAAGCCAAGCGCATGTTGGGGCGCACGCCGGCGAATATCGTTGCGGTGCGTCCGCTCAAGGACGGCGTGATCGCTGATTTCGAAGTTACCGAGGCAATGTTGCGGCATTTCATCACCAAGGTGCACAATCGCAAGGTGCGGGTGAAACCGCGCGTCGTTATTGCGGTCCCATCAGGAATCACGGAGGTGGAAAAGCGCGCAGTGCGCGAATCAGCTACGCATGCGGGCGCGCGTGAAGTGTATCTGATCGAGGAACCGATGGCAGCGGCAATCGGCGTCGGACTGCCGGTGCAGGATCCTGCAGGTAACATGATCATCGATATCGGCGGCGGAACGACGGAGGTCGCTATCATTTCGCTTTCCGGAATTGTGTTTAGTCGGAGCGTCCGCGTTGCCGGCGACGAGTTGGACGAGGCGATCGTACAATACATGAAGCGCGCCTACAATTTGATGGTTGGTGAGCGCACCGCAGAGGAAATCAAAATCAAAATCGGCTCGGCGTATCCGAGTGAAAAAGAAACAAGCGTTGAAGTTAAAGGGCGCGATCTAGTCGCTGGTCTGCCGAAAACACTGATGATCACGTCTCAAGAGGTGCGCGAAGCTTTGCTCGAGCCGATCTCGACGATTGTCGATTCAGTGCGCATCACCCTTGAGCGTTGTCCGCCCGAGCTTTCGGCGGACTTAGTTGATCGCGGGCTCGTGCTGGCAGGCGGCGGCGCATTGCTGCGCGGCTTCGACAAGCTTTTGAGTGAGGAAACCGGGTTGCCTGTCCATGTAGCGGAAGATCCGCTCAGCGCAGTGGCGGAGGGGACAGGCAAATGCCTCAATGAACTTAAGTTTTTGCGTCAGGTGGCCTCAGCCGATCGCCAGTGGCGCTAAACAAGGAGCGGCGGTCTCTAGTCCGCCGCAGCGATCTGGAGATCGCCGTTCCTTGAAATGAGCCGCACAAACCTCATCGCACTGCTGATTTTCGGCGCCATTCTGGGGTATTTCCTGAGCTTCGGTCCGGATACAACGCAGAAATTCAAGGCTGGTGTCTACCGGCTGTTGGCGCCGTTTTTGACCGGTGGGTCTGGAATCAAAAAGCAGATTACCTCTGTGCGGTCAGGATTAAAGTCGCTCGACGAATTGGAGCACGATAACGCTGCCTTACATGTCGAAAATCGAGAACTGCGCGCGACCAACCAGGGCTTGCGTGATGTTGAGCACGAGGTGAATCGTCTGCGCCACGCCCTCAATTACCGTGAGCGTTCGGTGTTTAAATTAGTCGCAGCTGAAGTGATCGCCCGCGATTCGTCCAGTTGGTGGCGAACGCTCACCATAAACCGCGGCAAAAGAGACGCGATCGAAACGGATATGCCGGTGGTAACCGACGTTGGCCTGGTCGGAAAGACGACGACCGTAAGCGACACAATTTCCGTCGTTTTGCTGGTTTCTGATGAAAACTGCCGGATTGCAGCCTCGGTGGAAGGCAGCCGCGAACAGGGGATCGTTTCCGGCGAGCGCGTGACCGGCGGACTCACCCCGTTTTTAGACCTGAATTTTCTGTCAAAGCAGGCTGATTTGAAGCCCGGTCAAAAAGTTTATACTTCGGGAGTTGGTGGTGTTTTTCCATCGGGGTTGTTCATTGGAGCTGTGAAGAGTTTCCGTGTGCGCGAACTGGACGGTCAGGCGCAGCTAACACCTGCCGTCGAACTTTCTCATCTGGAGGACGTTTTTGTGGTGACGGGTCGAAGATGATTTTTTTCTTTCTTCTCTTGGGACTCGTGCTGGTGGCGCAGATCGCCGAACTTTTCATCCCGGCGCTGCCGTGGTTTTACAACGCGCACGTCTACATTGTGCCTGTGATTGTTTTCTATGGCGCAATGGCATTGCCTTTTCCCCTCATGCTGGCCCTGGCGTTCTTCGCCGGGGTTTTACTGGATGCGCTTACCGTTCAGGTGATCGGGGGGAAGGTTGAAATCTCAGCCGGATCATCGATACTGCTCTACGGTGTGCTGGCGGGAATAATGCATGGACTGCGACCGCTTTTTGCCCGCGGTCGTTGGGAAGTACATTGTATCCTGAGCGGCGTTTTCACCTCGCTAATAGTTCTGGCACAATACCTCATGATTACGTTTCGCCGCGGCTCGCTTGTGTTTACACATGAAATCTGGTGGCAGATCGGCGGACCCGGCCTTGTCGCGATGGCCATCGCCCCCATCTTCTTCTGGGGATTACAGTGGCTCGGGCAGATCACCGCGTATTCATACGGTCCTGAAAGGGGACAGGTAGAATGAGCAAGCGACGCCTGAATTCGCGTCTGCGGATTCAATTTCTCGGCCTTTTCATGCTGTTGGGCGTCGGTTCACTCGGTGTTCGACTTTGGTGGATACAAGTGGCGCACGGT
>DATEZD010000023.1:0-11026 GCA_035255865.1 Candidatus Udaeobacter sp. | reverse complement strand
CGCATGAACACGCGATCATCCTGCGAATTGATCATCGTCGCGCGATCGCCCAGCAACGCGCCTTTGCCAACTACGCTGGGGTCGTGCGACAAAATCGCGATTCGGCCCTTTGGATTGTGATTCAGAAACCGCAGCACGAGCTCGTCGATCAACGTTGTTTTTCCAGCGCCGCCTGGACCGGTGAAACCGATGACACGGCTTTGCCGAGAATTTCGAATTTCGAATTTCGAATGGTGAGTTTTCCTCCGGCCTGCGGCTGCATCTTCAATTTGAGTCAGTTTATGCGCGAACTCCTGATCGACGGATTTTGGGCGCGGCCGTTTCGTTCGGGGTTTGGCATAACGCCGATGCACAAATTTCACCATGTCGTCGAGTGACGTGCCGGCGAAGAAAATCTCATCTACGCCTTTGCATCTCATGGTTGCGGCGTCGTCGCGCGTGATGGTGCCGCCGCCCCCCCCGAAAACCTTGATATCGTCTGCGCCTTTTTTGCGCAAAAGATCGACAACAGCTGCAAAGAACTCGACGTGGCCGCCGTTATAACTTGAGATGCCAATGGCACGCACGTCCTCCTGGATCGCTGCGCGTACGATATCGCCCACTGAACGGTGATAGCCAAGATAAATCACTTCAATGCCATGCCTGATAAATTCCAGGTTGATCGTGTTGATGGCGCTATCGTGCCCGTCGCAAATTGGGACGGCGGTCAGAATTCGAATCGGCGAAGCCATTTGAGAATTTACGATTTAGCGACTTAGTGAGTTATTGATTTAACCATTGCAATCGCAAAATCGCTAAATCATTCACTCGACAAATTCCTGAGCTAAGGCGGACACCACTCCGCGTATTGGCCTGGGATGATCCTGTCCACTGCGGCGGCAATTTCCGATGCGAACGGCTCAAGCGAGGGCCAATTGGCTACCATCAAGACGAGCACGGCAATATCGAACCGGCCGAGATCCAATTGATGGCGAAGATTCTGATCCGTTGTGATGAACAGATCAAACCCTGCGGCTTGAGCGGCGGCAAGGAGCTCGCCGTTGAGAAGCTCGGACCAACCGCGCTGCCGCGCAGTTTCAACATCATGCGATGCCAGCCACCTCTTAACAGGGAGCGGCACGCCTTGGTCGAAGAGAATCCGCATCAGACGGCAACGAGGCTGCGTTCAGCGTGCCGAAGAACGTCAAGCACTTGCTCGCGAGTCACGCCCTCGTACCACTCGAGAAAATCGCTGACCGTTGCGCCTGCCTCGAGATTCTCAAACAATGTCGCCACAGGTAAGCGCGTGCCTTTAAATACGAACGCGCCGCTGACCCGTCCTGGCACTCGCTCCACCGACTTACACTCTGTCCAATCGAGCATGTGAAAAAGTTAAACGATCCGCTCCGGCGGTAAAGCCCGATCGCGACGAAGCAGCCGGGCGATGGAATTATCTGGCTGAGCCGGTGCCTGAACGATTTCGTGATTTAGCAATTGCAATCGTAAAATGGGTAAATCATTAAATCGGTAAATGGCTAACCATCTCGATTTCACTGGCAAAGTTGTGCTGATCACCGGTAGCTCGCGCGGGATCGGCGCGGAAATGATAAAGGCTTTTGGCGCGCACGGCGCGCAGTGTGTGGTGAACTACGTCGCTGACGCACAGGGACAAAACAAGACCGATGCGATGAACGTGGCAAATGAATTGAATGAACCGCTGGTGATTGAGTGCGACGTGACGCACCCGGCACAGGTCGAGGCCATGATGAAGCAGATACAAGATCGACATGGCGGGCTCGACATCCTTGTGAACAATTCCGGAATCATCAGCGATCGCACCATCAAGAAAATGTCGATGGACGAGTTCGAGAGCGTCATTCGGGTGAATCTCATCGGCACATTCACCGTTACCCAAAAAGCTGCCGCGATTCTGCGCAGCGGCGGCCGGATCATAAACATGTCGTCCGTAAGCGGGCAGATGGGTTTGTTCGGGCAGGCGAATTATTCCTCCAGCAAAGCGGGAATCATTGCGCTCACCAAAGTTTCGGCGCGCGAGTTTGCGCGGCAGAACGTCACGGTGAATGCGATTGCTCCGGGCTTCATAGACGTCGGCATGAGCAAGGGTATGCCCGATGAAGTAACGCAAAATTTCATCAAACAAATTCCGCTCGGCCGCCTCGGTGACGTGAAGGAAATCGTAAACGTCGCGCTCTTCCTGGCCTCGCCAATGGCGTCATATATCACTGGTCAGGTTCTGAACGTGAACGGCGGCTTCTACATGGGCTGATCCGCCTTCGCCAAGGCTACGGCGGACAGGATCAATCCAGCTTCTGCACCAGCAACCACACGAACGCAGAGAGCATCCCTGCAAATGCCGACAACACGAACGTCGCGCGTCTCGTCTGCCGAATCTTGAAGGTAGGCTTTGGAATATCGTCGTGAATATGGCTGGCCTCGAACAGTTTCATCAGTACAAAAGCCACGACGAAACCGACGGCACCCCATTTGAGGCATCCCAGAGTGGTCTCAAGCATCCCGCGCATACCCTAACGCAGGCAACCACGGCGCTCAAGGGCGCTCTTGATCTCGGCGGCGCGCAACTGACGCGTCTACCAACCGAGCGCGCTCCCAGAATTAGAGCTTTGAACGTCCCTCTACGGTGTCGGCGCAGGAGAAGCGGATTCTGAAGGCGACGGAGACGCTTCGGTCTCGGCAGCTTTCTTCTTGGCCGTGGTCTTCTTCTTCTTTGCCGGCGATGGCGATGGCGACGCCTTGGCCGTCGCCGCCGTGGTCGAAGTTGCGGTAGTTCCCTGTTGTGTGCAGGAAATGATAAACGCGGTGCCGATCAGAACGGTGATTAGCGTTAAAACGGATCTTTTCATAGTTAGAGTGAGGTTCGAGCGCGGCAGAATGTTCGGTCGTCAGCTAAATGGCAAGCAATAAACGACAAGCGCAAGGGAAACAAAGCCCAAGGCGCGCGCCACTAGGTCGAAGAAGAACGACTTCCCGCCATACTTTGGAGCGCATCAGCCAACGTCTGGAACGTTGCGAGTTGGATTTCGGGGCCATAATGGAATTGCGAGAGAATATTGAGACCAATGTCCTTGTGCGGATCGGGCATCACTCGCGTCACAGAGGCAACGCCTTTTTCGGCGAGCGCATCCATGATTTCGGCAATGTGATGCGCCGCTGCCGAATCCATTGAATCCAACCACCGGAAATCCGCCAGAACACGGAACCCGGGTGCAACATCGTGCAAAAGCTCTCGTACGCGTTGCGCGGCCAGCTTTGCTTGCTCGGCCGTAACCCGTTGCGAAGCGCTGATCACCAGGAGGCGTTTCGATCGATCGAGCTCAACTGAATACATTCTTCGTGTTCACACGACGTGACCGCCGTCGCAAGTCCAGCCGATGATTAGTAGGGAAATGCCTGTTCTCCTCACGAAACTCCTCGCCGTCCCGTTTCAACTCCCTCGCAGTGCGATCATCGCTCGCACGTCTGGTCTTCGCCTCTCCCCTCGCAGGGGAGAGGACTGAGCTGAGGGGTGCGTTAACATGATTTCATTCATAATCGATCGGCACCCGAACCTGCGACACAGTTCCAGGTTTGAATCGCCACCTTCGAAACGCGGTGGCGGTAACTCTATCGAGCATCGCATCACCGGTGCTTTGCGCCATCATCGCGTCCGTAACCTTCCCGCTCGCACTATCGATAGTCATGATGCAAATACCGCTTAGTAATGTTGGCGCGCTTCGCCTGGTATGGGTACTCGGGCAACGGAGCGCTCACTGCCATAGCTTGGGCAGTCGGTAACGACGATGAAGTGACAACCGGAGAGCTCGACGCGTCGGTTCGTGCGGCCGAAGTGGCGTCCTGCGCACGTGCAAACGGTGCATTAGCCAGCACAATACCCCTCCTCAGAACGGCGAAAGTCCCTCGGTGAACGCGCACGAGAAAATCGCCTACCCGTGTCCGGAACATCAAATTACCGCCGCTTTTTGCAGCTCGTGGCTTGAATCTCTACCAAAAAAGGAAGAGTGATTTTTGTTGGGTCGTCGTTAACCTTTTCGCTTCTTCTATGCTTTCGGTGACTTCAACAGACATTACCGTTTGGGTCAGCTCCGCGCTTCTCGCGCTCGGCATCGGCTTGAGCAAGTACGCGAAATGGAAAACGCGCGACAAACTGGTGCGCGAACTGGCAGCCATGGATCCGGAACGCCGTGCAAAATTGCTCAGCCGGATGCGACCGGACCTCGCCATGGAAGCACGGCAAGAATTAATGCGCCGCTTTCACATAAGCTAACTGAGCGTTGGACGTTAAAACATTCCCTCTCCCGATGTCCTTCGCGCCTTTCGAAATGACGGTTTCAGTTCTGCCGGATGACATCGACGAGCAAAATCACGTGAACAACACCGTTTACCTGCGGTGGGTGCAGGAAGTTGCCACCGCGCACTGGCGAGCCATTGCCAGCGGCGAAGTGCAGGAGAACATCGGCTGGGTCGTTCTGCGGCACGAAATTGACTACAAAACACCCGCCGCGCTCGGTGACAAAATCACGCTGCGCACGTGGGTCGGCAAAGCGACCCGGCTGACGTTTGAACGGTTCACGGAAATCCGGCGGAACAGCGACGACCAGCTCTTATCAAACGCTCGCACCCTGTGGTGTCCGATCAATGCGCAAACCGGCCGGCCCGTCCGCGTCCCAGCAGAAGTGCGTGCACAGTTCTCCACTTGAACTGCCATGGCGAGGGGTGTGGAGTCCGGTCATAGCGTAGCGGCAGGCCTGCCTCTACGGCCGTACACCTGGTGATGACGGATTCACGCGAGGCGCCGGAGTCGGGCGCGGCCGCAATGTCGGTTCCAGCCTTGGCGTGGGTGTAGCTCTCGGCGTGGCTGTTGGTGTGGACGTCGGACTCGGTGCGGCCGCACAGTATCTCCCGCCAGTGTTCAAAGAACTGGTGCCGTTATATCCGCCCCAGACGATCATCTGAATGCCGGTCCAGACTGCCGTGTGATACCCTCGACCATCGGGTGCATTGGTGGTGGTAGTGACTGTCCAATTGTCAATGGTAGGATTATATCTGCCGCCGGTGTTAAAATAGCAGCATCCACCCCAGATAATCATTTCACTGCCGGTCCATACGGCCGTGTGCTCGAATCGGCCATCGGGCGCGTTGTTCGTGCTGGTGGCTGTCCAACTATCGGTGCTAGGGTTGTATCGCCCGCCGGTGTTCAGGAGGAAGGGGCTGCTGTCGGTGTATCCGCCCCAGACAATCATTTGGCTACCGCTCCAGACTGCCGTGTGATGGTACCGTCCAACGGGCGCGCCGCTAGTGCTGGTGGCTATCCAACTGTCGGTCATCGGATCGTATCTCCCGCCCGTGCCCGGAGGAGTTGGGGTTGGAGTTGGAGTGCCCGTTGGGGTCGGGCTTGGGGTTGGGCTTGGGCTTGGATGTGGGGGTGGGGTTGGAGTTGGGGACGGAGCTATTCCACCCCAGACGATCATTTGACTGCCAGTCCAGACTGCTGTGTGATAGTATCGGGCAGCGGGCGCGCCGGTGGTGCTGGTGGTTGTCCAACTGTCGATGCTGGCATTATATCTCCCGCCCGTGTTAAAAGAGCCGCCGCTATTGGCTCCGCCCCAGACGATCATTTGACTGCCAGTCCAGACTGCTGTGTGATAGTATCGGGCAGCCGGCGCGCCGGTGGTGCTGGTGGCTGTCCAACTGTCAGTGCTAAGATTATATCTCCCGCCGGTGTTCAAAAAGCTTGTATTGAGTCCGCCCCAAACGATCATTTGGGTGCCGGTCCACACTGCCGTGTGACCAGCTCGGGCATCGGGTGCATTGGTGGTGCCGGTGGCCGTCCAATTGTCGGTAGTTGGATTATATCTCGCGCTCACAAAGCCATTGCCGTTACCGCCCCAGACGACCATTTCGCTGCCGGTCCACACCGCCGTGTGACCGGCTGAGGCACTGGGGATGTTCGTCGGTGTCCACGTGTTAGTGCTGGGATTATATCTCGCGCCGGTATTTAAGTACTCGGGACCAAGTCCCAGTCCGCCCCAGACAATCATTTCGCTGCCAGTCCACACTGCGGTGTGATAGGCTCGTCCATCGGGCGCGTTGGTGGTGCTGGTGGCTGTCCAACTGTCCGTGCTCGGGTTGTATCTGCCGCCAGTGCTGTCGTTGGTTCCCCCCCAAACAATCATTTGGCTGCCAGTCCACACTGCCGTGTGACCGGCTCGGCCGTCAGGCGCGTTAATGGTGCTGGTGGCTGTCCAAGTGTCGGTGCTGGGATTATATCTGCCGCCAGTGTTAAAATAGCAGCTCAGGAAGCAGCCGGTTCCGCCCCAGACGACCATTTCAGTGCCCGTCCAGACGGCGGTCTGAAAGTCTCGCCCGACGGGGGCGTTGGTGGTGCTGGTGGCTGTCCAACTGTCCGTGGTGGGATTATATCTCCCGCCGGTGTTAAAATAGCTGCTGACGTTATCCCCGCCCCAGACGATCATTTCGCCGCCAGTCCACACTGCCGTGTGGTTCCATCGGGCCTCGGGCGCGCCCGCGGTGCTGGTGGCTGTCCAACTGTCCGTGATGGGATTATATCTGCCACCCGTGTTTAACGGAGGGCCGTATCCGCCCCAGACAATCATTTCACTGCCGGTCCATACGGCCGTGTGATAGTATCGGGGCCCGGGTGCGCTAGTGGTGCTGGTGGCCGTCCAACTGTCGGTGCTGGGATTATATTTCCCACCAGTGTTCAAAGTGTTAGGAAAATTCCATCCGCCCCAGACGATCATTTCAGTTCCGGTCCACACCGCCGTGTGAACGCCTCGGCCCCCGGGGGCGTTGGTGAGGCTGGTGGCCGTCCAACCGTCGGTGCTGGGATTATATCTACTGCCGGTATTCAGCCAGGCGTTGCCGTCATAGCCGCCCCAGACGATCATTTCGCTGCCGGTCCACACTGCTGTGTGAGAATCTCGGCCAGCGGGTATGTTAGTGAAGCGGGTGCCCATCCAACTGTCGTCGGTGCAGCCAGCCGACGGACTGGCTATTACAGGAAGCGTGTAGCTCGCGCTCACTGCGGCCATTGTTATCGGCACTTGCATTTCCGCTTTACCCAGCCACGAGCGCAATGGCTCTTTCAGCCACGCAATTGCGGCCAGCTTCAACCGATCTTTGCCTTTTTTCATTACCGCTACGGCGTAGTAATGGCCATCGTCTTCTTGCAGTGAGCTCAATACGCGGGTCTTAATTTGCGCGATCGCCGAGCCTTTCTCGGGTATGGGCGGTTCACCCGAACCGCCTCGGCGATTGAGGTCAATCGCCCCTACCAATGGACCATTGCCAAACTGCGCTGCGAGCTTTTCGACGCTCTCTTGCCATTCGCTGCTGTTCATCTTTACAGCACCGACGCTCTTTTCGTCGGCCGGAGCAGAATCGGTTTCGGCAGCGTCACTCTTGATCCACTCCGTTTCGGTGTACGTGCCGCTGGTCTGTTTCATCTGCATCACACTTCGATGCGCTCGCAGTTCGGCTTCAGCGCGTCGCTTCAACTCGCCGTGAAATCGCTGGTCGTGAGCGTACAATTCCGTGAGTAAACGTTCGGCCAGGACAGATCTGGCCAGACACTCAGCGATCACGAAGGGATCATTGCCCAGCGCGGCAAAGATTTCGCGCAATACTCCGGGTTGCTTGGTGTGACTGGCGATGTGCTCCATCTCGGCTTGCAGTTGATCGGGAGTGATCGTCCTTTGCCAGTAATCTTCCAGCGCCTGCGAGCCGCGCAGATATTCTTGCACCTTTTTCTCGATCTCCGCCTGCGACATCACTTCGTCGAGCCGTGGCTTCGGCCGGGCATTTTCCTTCGGCCAGATGCGATGTTGCCAATAAACTTCCTCAATCGCCCGCTGATACGCGACGCGATCCGCAAACGTCAGCGTCCGGTTCCGTTGGATCGCAGAGGCGGCGACGGACGAACCGTTCTCTTTTGCATTCACGCCGAAAGCGCTGTCATTCTGCGGAGTTGAAACCTTCGGAGAACGGTTAGGTACGTTGATCGCGGTGGAGAGGGCGACGATCACGCACGAAAGAAGCACTGCCGCTGCGCTGCAGCGAAGAATGTAAGCGCTGATTTCGCTTTTCGTTTTCACAGACTCAGCAAGTCTTCAGATTGAGTCCTGACAAATCAGCGCGATTCCGCCGTCTTTCGCACGACAATAGCAAGACAAATTTTATTAGAACCGTGAAAAACGGTCTGGTTACTCCCTCATGCGGCTATTGCGCTGCGTGATCGAGCCACAGCATCCCGAGTTCGAAGAGCAGGCACTCAGGAAAAAATGAGGCAAACTCAGAATGGAATTGCTCGCGAAAGACGCCGCGTTAATCACGCTGCTCACGGCCGCGGATTGAGAAATTACCCTTCCTGAAAGTTGAACATTCGGCATTGAGCGTTGAGCGTTGGGCGTTGCAAGTTCCATCCCCTGAGTCACGACCGGTTATCGCTTGTTATTGCGCGACGTTTCTGAAACCGGAGATGTTGCATATCTACCGGCAAATTACCGCGCTAAAACAATGTGTTCCAGTGGTGATTGCGCAGAAACGCGAACAAACCGAGCGCTACCCGTTTGAGCACGTCCAAATTCTTCCCAAGCCGGCGACGCATTTCCTACGGCGCTTTTGGTTCAAGCAACTGCGCGACATGCCGTGGCAGATCTCAGATTCCGAACTGCGCGCGTTGCTGGGCGTCTTAAGCAAAAGCGACGCCCGGCTTTTGCACATTTACTTTGGCCAAATCGCCGTGCATCTCTTGCCGCTGATTCGCGCGTGGAAAAATCCGTCGATCGTTTCCTTTCACGGCGCCGATGTCATGGTGGACATGAACAAGCCGGCGTATCGAGAGGCCACGCAGCAGATGCTTGAAGCAGTGAAGCTGGTTTTGGTTCGCTCCGAATCGCTGCGGCGCGCAGTTGCCGATCTTGGTTGCGACCCGGACAAGATTGAAATCCAGCGCACCGGAATTCCGTTAGAAGAATTTCCTTTCCGTGAACGAAGCTTGCCAAAAAGCGGCGACTGGCGATTCGTGCAGGCTGGCCGGTTGATCGAAAAGAAAGGTCTGCCGGTTACACTTCGCGTTTTCGCAGCGTTCCTTGGGAAATATCCAAAAGCGACGCTGACGATTGCCGGAGAAGGACCGATGCTTGACGACCTTCAGGCGCTGGTGCGTGAACTTAACGTTGACCCGCGCGTTTCATTCACGGGTTTCATTTCGCAGGAACAATTGCGCGAAATCTATTATCAGTCTGACATTTTCCTGCACCCCAGCCAGACTGGTCGTGACGGAAACCAGGAGGGCATCCCAAATTCGATGCTCGAAGCAATGGCAAGCGGCTTGCCGGTCTTCGCTACCGAGCATGGGGGCATTCCCGAAGCGATTGAGAACGGCGTGAGCGGCGTGCTCGTGCCGGAGCGTGATCACGAAGAGTTGACGGGGGCATTGCTCAATGCAGCGCAAGATCCCGTCTTCCTTTCGCGGATCGCTCGCAGCGGCGCCGAAGTTGTTAGGAAAAATTTCGATCTGCGCGCGCAAGCACAGCGCCTAGAAGATATTTACCTGCGGATCGTTGGCAGCCGCGATTGACCCCAATCTTGCGATTCTGCGGCGACCATTACTCGCAGCTCAATACTTTCCGAACTCGGATTATTTCCGATGCCAGGGCTGCGTCACGTTTTGGATCCGCGGCTTGCAGACATCACTGACCAAAACGAAGGACAAAGTATTTTGATCTTGGCGGCTGAACTTATACGCGCCGGGCCCTTTGCAATTTTTTGGGATCGACCCTGCACGGCGAGTCTCATGAACTGTCATCGTATCGCCCGCGACGGTATAGTTGCCCCAGATTTCTGCCTTTGGCTTAGCACTCATGACGTGAAATGTACCGTCGGCATTGATAGTCCACACAGTGCCGAGCGAGTTGGTCCATGTGCCCGTGAGAGCGGCTGGACCGGAGGTCATGGTCGCGCAGGCACCCAAAAGCGTGAGCAAAGCACCTGCGAAAATAATTCGAAGAGAGTTTTGTAGTTTCATGTCGGGCATCCTGCATGGCGAGAACTGAATGAGTCAAGCTCCGATCGCAGCGAAGAGATCGGTTGCAAAGAGCTTCGCGTTCGAAGTAGAAAAGCTCTGTGGAGCAGAATCCGCCGCCAATTTCCTCAACGGCAAAACCAAACTGGCGGAAACGGAACTGGAAATGGTTCTTGCCGCTTGGCTGCTTCAGCATAGCGGTATTATTCGTCGTTTTCGTTGGCTCGGTGATGTTGATCGTGTTCAGCGCAGTGAAATCGACTGACGTTTACAAAGATGCTTTGGCCAGAGCAAAGGTGCATGCTGCGGTCATCGAAGCCGTCGGTTCGCCTATCACAGAAGGATTTCTTGTTTCCGGAAACACGAACGTTAACGGCGCCGCCGGAGAAGCCAATTTGTCCATTCCCATCGCCGGTCCAAAAGGGAAAGGAACGATTTACGTGGCAGCAAGAAAGTCTCTTGGTCAGTGGAACTATTCGGGACTAGTTGTAGAAATCGCAAACACGCATCAACGGATCGACCTTCTTCAACGCACGGCGCCCACGAATTCACCCTAATCATTCCCATGAAGGCCGCCATAAATAGACTTTCCGTTAGCTCGATTCTTTTCGGAATTCTGGGAGGAATCACGGCATCGCTGCGGGTCTGTTTCTCGGCTTCGCACTCGGCTCGGCCCTAGCGGCCGGACTTCATGTCCCATCGAGGTATCAGGATCGATAACCACGGCACGCGGTTTACCTCTCGGGTAGCGCACGTAAGGTTCTAGGATGTCGATCTCAGAGGAGCAGGTGAAGACCGCGTTGAAGTCGGTGAAATATCCGGGCTTCACTCGCGACATCGTTTCATTCGGCTTGGTGAAGTCGATCCAAATCGACAATGGCGAGGTCAAGGTGCAGCTCGCGCTCGCGACAAACGATCCGAACGTTCCCGCAACAATCAAGAATGACGCGGAACGCGCATTGC
>DATEZD010000022.1:0-14754 GCA_035255865.1 Candidatus Udaeobacter sp. | reverse complement strand
TCGTCTTGACTGTGAAGGCTCCCGGAACTGCCGTCTTCTGCTTCGCAGATTCCTCGGGTAACGCCGAAGTAAGCGACCCGGCCGGTTCTGCCGTGACTATCACTGCCTCGGTTTCCGCAGGTTTATTTGAAGTCTCGGCTGCCTGCGCGGTTTGAATTGCGATTACTACAACTGCAGTGATCGCAAGAACGCTTCGCGTCGCCACATCGAGTTCCGATCAATCGCTCGGCGGAAGTTGCTTCACAAATCGCCACCCGTTTCGCTCGTAACCGAGCGCGTCGTAAAATTGGTGTGCCAGTTCACGGGTGAATCGGGCTGTTAAACTTACTCGTGTCACTCCCTTGTTTGTAAAATCTTTCTCTGCTACGGCGATGAGCGCGCGGCCGATACCCGTGCGGCGCTGTTTCTTTGAAACTACGATCGCGATGATTTCGCCGGAAGGATCGTTGTGCTCGTGGCTGGGGTGCGTCAGCGTGCCAATCATTCCGCAAACTTGATCGTCGATCTCTGCGACAAATGTGCGGAAGCCAGCATCGCTTAAGATGGATTTCAAACGCTGCCGCATTTCAGCGCTGGCGGTTTCGTAGCCGAGCTCACACATGAGCGACGCAAGCGCCGGCGCGTCGCTCAAGTTGGCATTCCGAATTGTAGGAGCCACATCAGCTGGCGCCTCAGTCTTCCGCACGGTAGTCCCTCAACCGCGGCAACAACTGCTCGAGGATCGTCGCCACTGACTCAGCGACGCTTTGCTGATCGGTGTGCACCACGATCTCTGGATCCTCCGGCGCTTCGTAGGGCGCATCGATTCCGGTGAACTCGCGGATTTCTCCGGCCCGCGCTTTTTTGTAGAGGTTCTTGGGGTCGCGCGCTTCGCAAACTTCCAGCGGCGCGTCAACGAAGACCTCGATAAACTCGGCATTGCCCTCGAGCGCAATCTCGCGCGCACGGCGGCGATCCATTCGGTACGGCGAGATGAAGGCGGTGATCACCACGGTACCGGCGTCCGCCATGAGTTTCGCGACTTCGCTTACGCGGCGGATATTTTCTACGCGGTCGTCCGGCGAGAACCCGAGATTCGAGTTCAAGCCGTGACGGATATTGTCGCCGTCGAGCACGTACGTATTCATGCCGCTATGGAACAGGTCGCGTTCGAGTGACTGTGCAATGGTCGATTTCCCAGCGCCGGAAAGGCCCGTCAACCAAATAACCGCACCCCGGTGGCCGGTGCGCACTGCGCGTTCGCGAGCCGTAATTTTTTCCTCCGTCCAAAAGATATTCTTGCTCTTTGCGACGGTTCGATCCGTGTAAATGCCGCCGAAGATTGTGCCACCACCGCAGATTTGGCCGTCGTCGATGATAACAAAGCGTCCCAGATTCGGAATCCGGTCGTGATTATCTATGACGAGTGGCGCGCGCGTTTGAATTGTAACTCTGCCAATCTCGTTTCGCTCCAGTTGTTCCCGTTCGTCGCTTGTTGTCTCGAGTGTGGACGAATCTGTTACCTGTTCGATAGAAACGATCTGACATTTCACCTGCTGCGTGGCCAGACGAAGATCGTAAAAATGCCCGGCACGCAGCGGGTCGCGAATGATCCAGAACAAGTCCGCATGAAAACGATTTGTCTCGACCGGTGTTTCGTTCTGATGCGATGCGACATAGCCGCGCTCGACGAAAATCTGTTCGGTCAGAGTGATGCCGATCGAATCTCCCGCCACGGCGGGTCCGTTTGCTGGCGCATTCCAACCCTCGATGCTGGCGACCACCGACGACTTGTTTGCTGGCGAGAATATCAATTCGTCCCCTACCCCGAGTTTTCCAGTTTCGATCCGGCCCGCAATGATTCGCCGTCGGTCAAAACGATAAACGTCCTGAACACAGAACCGCAGAGGAAGATCAAGATCGCGCTGTTGCGTCTCCAGCAGGTCGAGCGCCTCGAGGATGCTCGCGGCGCAGTACCATTTCATTTTCATGCTCGCCCGCGCGACGTTCTCCCCTTGCTTCGCCGATACCGGAACAAACGTGAGCGCGTTTAGCCCGAGCTGTTGAAGAAACTTCCGATAGTCCTGCTCGATTTCGCGAAATCGTTTTTCAGAGAAATCCACAAGGTCCATTTTGTTCACAACCACAATGACTTGGTTGATACCAAGCATGCTAAGCAGATAAGCGTGACGCCGGCTCTGTTCGCGCACCCCTTCGTCCGCGCCGATGACAAGGATCGCCGCGTCCGCCCTCGACGCGCCGGTGATCATGTTCTTCAAGAATTCTTTGTGCCCCGGCGCATCGATAATCGCGTAACGGCGGCGCGTTGTTCGAAAAGGAATCTCCGTGGTGTCGATGGTGACGTTTTGCTTCTGTTCCTCAAGAAGCGCATCGAGCAGGAATGCGAATTCAAACTCCATCCCTTCGGCCTCGCAGGCCTTCTTTATTTCTTCGATCTTCCCTTCCGGCAGTGAGCCGGTGTCATGGAGAATGCGCCCGATGAGCGTGGACTTGCCGTGATCCACATGACCGACGAATACGACGCGGAGCTTCGGTTCAAGGTCTGGGGTTGGACGTTGAGCGTTGGACGTTGAGCGTTGGGCGTTTGCTTTTTCAATCATAGAAATCCCTTCGCTCGGAGCTTCTGCATGGCATTGCGTTCGTAATAGTCCTGTGCGCGGCCGGCGCGCTCGGTTGTCTTCGTCGCCTCAAGCTCGGCAATGATTTCGTCGATTGTGGACGCGGTGCTTTCAATCGGGTGCGTGATCGGGCTGCACCCAAGTGAACGGAAACGTTTCCCGTTTCGGGCAAAATACATTTTTGGGATGGGAATATTCTCTCGCTGGATATACCGCCAGACATCGACTTCGGTCCAATCGAGCAATGGCTGCACGCGAACATGTTCGCCTTTTGCCGTTGTGGTTACGAATTGGCTCCAGAATTCCGGCGGCTGATCTTTGTAATCCCATTCAAACTGCGCGTTGCGAGGTGAAAAATACCTCTCCTTCGCACGCGTGGGATCCTCGTCGCGGCGAATTCCGGTGATCAGCGCGTCCCATTTGTATTCCGCCAGTGCTTGTTGCAGCGCCACCGTCTTTAACTCGTGCGTCACTGTCACTGGGTCATGCGACTCATACCCGATGCCGCGAGCGCGCGCTTCAGTATTGATCTTAACGATCAGATTCAGGTTGTGATGCTTCGTTGCCCATTCGCGGAACTCCAGCATCTCTGGAAACTCGTACGTCGTGTCGATGTGCAACACCGGAAACGGGACGCGTCCGAAAAATGACTTGTGTGCCAGCCAGACAAGAACATTGGAATCTTTGCCCATCGACCAGGGCATGGCGATGTTTTTGAAGGCGTGATACGCCTCGCGAAAAATGAAAATGCTTTGGCTCTCGAGTTGATCGAGATGGGTACGGTGCACTGCCATCGGATTAAGAGCCTTTTTATACAATTGAGAGGCTGATCTCGCAATGACTGCACCGAAAGCACCAAAACATAAGCTCCAACTTCCAAACAAATCCTAAGCTGCAATTTTCAAATGTCCCAAACGCGCCATGCGGTGTTGAAGTTCTATGTTTGGAGTTTCTCTGGAGCGTGGATGTCGTGATTTGGAGCTAACGATCGAGCTTGCACGCTGAGCGTCGCATTTTAACCTTTTCTCATGGCGGAGACGTGCCCGACAGCGTACGATTCGAAAATTGAAGGCAACGTGATTTTTACGCGCTTTGACGCGGCCCTCAATTGGGTACGGAAAAACTCGCTTTGGCCCATGCCAATGGGCCTGGCCTGTTGCGCGATCGAGTTGATGGCGACCGCTGCGTCGCGTTTCGACATCGCCCGATTTGGTGCGGAAGTGATGCGCTTCTCGCCGCGGCAATGCGATGTGATGATCGTGGCCGGTACTGTGACCTATAAAATGGCGCTGGCGGTGAAACGGATTTACGAGCAGATGCCGGAACCGAAATGGGTAATCGCCATGGGCGCATGTGCGTCCACCGGCGGCATGTATCGCTCGTATGCCGTACTTCAAGGCATTGATCAGTTGTTGCCGGTCGATGTTTACATTTCTGGCTGCCCGCCACGCCCGGAAGCCTTACTCGCTGGCTTGATGAAATTGCAGGAGAAGATTTCGACAGAACGCTCGTTCAGAGACCAGAAGCCGGAGCTGGCAGAAAAGGTCGAGGATGCACTTGCATGATAATCAGGCGTGCAAATGTGAACTGTAGGGCAAGCGCTTCGCTTTCCCGTTCTCTTGATGCAGGCAGAGCGCATGCCCTACAACACCATAGCGTATGAGCCGCGACGAAGTGTCTGAGTCGTTAGGCAAATCGTTTGGCGAAAAAATTCAGCGGCAGGCTGAATTCCGCGGCGAGACGACCTGTACGATTTCTGCCAGTGATCTCCGCGAGATCGCGAAATTCTCCCGAGACAAACTTTCGTTCGACTATTTCCTGGACATCACCAGCATCGATAACTTCGGCGAAGAACCGCGGTTCGGAATCGTCTATCATCTCTATTCAATGCCGCATGGCATTCATCTGCGGTTGAAACTGAAAGTTCCGGAAGAAGCCGGAGCGGTCGACACCGTTTCGGACATCTGGCCGACGGCGAATTGGCACGAGCGCGAGATTTACGACATGATGGGAATCAAGTTTAACGGGCATCCCGACCTGCGGCGAATCCTTATGTGGGACGGCTACCCATTCTTTCCGTTGCGAAAAGATTTCCCCCTCGAAGGATTGCCGAGCGACATGCCCGATGTTGCCTTCACCAAAGTCACTCCGATGGAAGGTGGCCCCTTCGTCACTGTCCCAAGCACCGCCACTTCAAAAGACCGTGAACCGCGGGCTCGGCCACCGGAGTTGTAGGCGTCTGTGCCAGACGCCTGTCCTGTGGGTAGCGCATGCGTCCCGCGTGTCGGCGAGCGCGTCTCGCGATCGCGAACTTTGCAGCGCGACACACTTCCACTGTGGACGAAATCCAAGAGAAAACTGTTTCGGCGTGACGATGAAACCAGCACGCGAGACGCGTGCGCTACCCAGATTTTGCCGGCGTGCCCAGCGCACCAGACCCGTGATTAGGCAGCTGAAACCGGGGGAGCAGTTTCGGGTTTTCGCGTGGCGGCCATTACGTCTGGACGCAAAGTTTCGTCGCGTGGCACTGCGGGCTTCTGTCCGGGCTTCGGATAAGCGATCCGGCTGTGCAACATCGATAGAAGCGTGAATCGGAAACGGTCTGCGATGACTTTGAGTTCGCCAAGTGTCAGATCGCAGTCGTCTAATTGCCGGTCGCTGATGCGTTCCTCGATCAACTCATTCACGAGCGCTTCGATTTTCTGTGGCGTTGGCTTTTCGAGACTGCGGGAGGCGCTTTCGACAGTGTCAGCCAGACTGACAATGGCGCTTTCCTTCGTCTGCGGTTTCGGTCCGCCATACCGAAAACTTTCTTCCTTCACCTCTGGAATATCGTCCTCGCGCAGCTTCATTATTTTGCCGCCTGCGCGCGCGTCCTCATGCTGCTGGAGCGCGCGTTGGTAAAAATAACGGACGAGCGATGTGCCGTGATGCTCCTGGATAATATCGATGATGCGCTGGTTTAACCGGTGCTTGAGCGCGAGATCCACGCCCTCCTTCACATGCGCGATGATGATTAACGCGCTCATGCTCGGCGCGAGGTCGTCGTGCGGATTGCGTTCAAAGCTCATGTTCTCGGTGAAGTACTCCGGTTTCACCAACTTACCGATATCGTGGAAATAAGCGCAGACGCGGCAGAGCGTCGCGTTTGCGCCAATCGTTTCCGCTGCGGCTTCGGCAAGATTGGCCACGACAAGGCTATGATGATACGTGCCCGGCGCTTCGATCGTCATGCGCCGCAACAACGGGTGATTAAGATCCGACGCTTCCAGCCAGGAAACGTCCGTTGTGATTCCAAACAGATTCTCGAGCATCGGCAGCGCGCCGCCAACAATTGTTGCCGTGACGATGCCATTGCCGACGGCCAAAGCGCTTTGCAATCCGATCATGCCCCAATCGTTAGCTGTCGGGTAAAACCAATTGATCGGCCCGATCAACCCAAACGTCAGCGACAACAACCAGATGCCGAGTCCGACACCGAATCCGGCGCGGATCAATTTGCTGCGCTGTCGCACCTGCAAGGTAAGAGAGACAGCGGTGAATCCGCTGATCAGACTCGTTATCAAGAGAGGGGCGTCGATTGGACCGAACAACATGCAACTCCACAAACTTACAAAAAATGCGGCATAGAGGCCGTGATGGCGCCCCAGCAACACGCTCAGCACAAGCGGCGCAAATGCATAGGGCGTGATTAATCCGCCCATTTCCGGCTTCAAGAACCAGTAGTTGCCGCTGTTACAAATAACCAGCAACAATTTGGTGGCAGCCAACTGCACAAGAATAACGCCAAAGACAAGGAGAATGCGCGAGTTCTGCGAAAAGCTTTTCGGCTGGTTAATCCAAAGCTGGGTGATTGCAGTGGCGAGGACAAGCAGAGCAATTACAAAGTTCTTCGTCGGCTCCGGTTGTTTGCCACTAAAGACGAGAAATGCGAGACCACCGGCAAACATCGCAAAGATCAGCACCTTGATGTAAGGCGAGTTTTCCAAGCTGTGCATGAGTTCGCTGCGCGCTCGGCGGCGGCGCACCTTTCGTGAGGCCAGGCCGCGTTTGATGAGTCGCCCGCGTTTCAGAAAATCGAACATACTTTTCTTTATTTGCGCGACGCCGGCGCGGGCGAGCGGTGCTGTTGATATGCGCCGATGATGGCGCGCACCAGTTCATGCCGCACAATGTCGCGCTCGGTAAAATAGACAGTCGCAATTCCCGGCACTGTTTTCAATGCCTGCAACGCCTCGACGACGCCCGAGCGTTTGTTGGCCGGCAAATCGATTTGTGTGACGTCGCCGGTCACCACGCATTTGGAATTCAAACCGATTCGGGTCAGTAACATAAACATCTGCTCGGTCGTAGTGTTTTGCGCTTCATCGAGGATGACAAAAGCGTTGCTCAACGTGCGTCCGCGCATATACGCCAGCGGAGCCACCTCAATGGTCTGTCGCGCAATCGCCCGCTCCATCTCTTCTGGCTCCAACATGTCACGCAATGCATCATAAAGCGGACGGAGATACGGAGTAATCTTTTGTTCGAGGTCGCCCGGCAGAAAACCCAGCGCTTCACCGGCTTCCACTGCGGGTCGTGTTAAGATGATGCGCGCCACTTGCTCCTTTTTGAGGGCCGCCACCGCCATGGCGACGGCCAGATAAGTCTTGCCCGTGCCGGCTGGTCCGATTCCAAAGACGACGTCGTACTTTTGAATTGCCTCAACGTACGCGCGCTGATTTGCGCTGCGCGCTACAATCGGCGGCTTGCGCAATGAAGTTGTGATTTTTGTCGAAACAATGTCGCCGAGGTTTGCATCGTGGTCCTCGCCCACGGCCTTAAGGGCATAATTGAATTCGTGCTTGTGAATGTCCACGCCTTGCTGGCGCGCTCTTTCAAGTTGTTCGAATACCTGCTGCGCTTTATCGACACGCCCCGGGTCGCCTTCCAATTTCACCCAGCCCTCGCGCGTAGTGACCTTCACGCCCAGGGAGTCCTCGAGGTTCTTCAAAAGTTTAATGTCATTGGCGTAAAGCGACTGCAAAGCGCGTGGGCTTTCAAACTGCAGCGTGCGCGTTTCAGTCATTTTCTAAGTGACATCGGCATCTGTGCCGATCGATTGGCTGGAAGCCAATGCCACTAAACTTACCTGAAGCCATACACCAGCGCCCAGTGCGTGCGTTCCTCTGGTGATTCCTCAACACTGACTATGATAAAATAGCTGCCCGTAGCTTTTGGAATCACGTGGGAAGCTGCAAAGTGGCCCTTTTGCCATCCGTCTGATTCTTCTGCCAGCTTTCCGTCCGAGTCATAGACGTGGACGGAAACCTTTGCGCGATCGACTTCCGTTCCCAACCAAAACCAGTATTCGTTTCCTTTGAACAACTGCTGCCGCACGGCTTTTTTTTCTCCAGAACCGAGGTCGCCTCCCCAGTAATCTTCCCGCACTTGGAAGCCCTGTTTCACGTAAGGTTCTGCAGCTTGGAGAGCAAATGACTGCGCGTCATCGACAGAGGCGAAGATTGCCGGCTGCACTGCAATGAGAGCCAGCAGGAGAGAGCTAGTGCGGAACAGAACTTTCGCGAACAAGTTCATTGGAATTTCTTAATCTTTCATCACGATGCCATGGCCGAGCCGCGTCGTGATTTCATTGACCTTCTTTACGGAGTCGGCAGGAATGTGCCGGTCACCGACATCAATCAACGGTTTCACCTCGCTCAGCGCGTCTTGAATTTGGCGGATAATTGGGAGATTAAACTCCGGCATTGCCTGGAGCCTTGTCTGGAAATAGGAAAGCAGATCGGGCTGGTGCAGCAGCTCCGCGCCATCGGCGGAAAAATGCTCCTTCACAACCGACGTCAACACTTCCGTGCCACGCAGCCATCCGCCCAGGCTGACAAGCTGCGACAATTTTTCATCGTGCACCTCGTTCATCGCTTGCTGCACGCTGTTCTGGGTGCGATCCAGTTCCTGGCGCACGCTTTCCCATTTACGCTTGTCTGCCGCATCGATGATCGCCTTCGCATGTGGCGTGATTGAATTTCCCACCCCGATCCCTTTTGCCAGCGTCAGGACGCGTTGGCCAATCTCTTTTACCGTCGGTGCGTCTTCCGCCTGCACCGCGATAAAACCATCGGCGATCACCGTCCCAAGCAGAAGAGCGATGCGTGGACGCTCGGTAAAGTTAGGTCCCTTATCGCTGCGGACATGTTCCTTCCAGTTGACCGTGCCTAGTTTGTTCAGTGCCCCAAAAATTTCATTCGGCAACGGCACCACAACATCTTCCACAGTTGTGGTTAATTGTTTAATATCGATGTGCTGCGGAGCCTGCGCGCCATTTGCGCACAGTGCAAGCCCAAATATTACACCTACACTTAACTTCACATGTCTGGTAAACGGAATCATTGGCACTTTCGACGGTTGATTTCGGCTTCGTATTCGGGATTTAATGGAGCGAACCTTAATCGGAACTGCTGCTCTACACAAATCCCTGCACAAAACATTTTGACTCACTCTAATCGAACCAGTTCTTTGCCTCGGCGGTATTGCCGCTTTCATTTCCTATGGATCTAAGCCGGCTAGAGCAGATCCTCGGTCGCGCGCCTTCCATGCGGGTTATGGTCATAGGCGATCTGATGCTGGACGAATTTGTCTGGGGAAAGGTCGGCCGCATCTCGCCGGAAGCGCCTGTGCCGGTGGTGGAGGTAACGGGCGAATCGTTTTACCCCGGAGGCGCGGCCAACGTTGCCCGCAATCTGCGTGAGTTCGTCCGGGGCGTCGCTGTCATCGGAATGCTCGGTAAAGATCGCAGCGGCCAGCAACTCCGGGAGTTATTAACTGCGCAGAACATTGATACATCCAATGCCATCGAGGATGAAACCTTGAGCACGATTGTCAAAACCCGCATCATCGCGCTCCACCAGCAAGTGGTTCGTGTCGATCGCGAAAAAATTGTCAGCCCATCGCCCAAGCAGATCGCGAAAGTAGCCGACGCGGTCCGCAACGCTATCCAGAAAACCGACGCCATTATCTTCGAGGATTATGGCAAGGGTTTTGTATCGACTGAGCTGGTTTCCCAAATTGCGCGCGAAGCGCGGGCGGCCGGTAAGATTGTCGCGGCTGATCCCAACGCGCGGCATTCTGTTGATTGGCGCGGTGTCACGGTGGTGAAACCAAATCGCGCCGAAGCCTTCCTCGCCGCTAGCATTCCCTGGCGCGAACCAGACGAGGCTCCCGCGGACGATGCCGATCTGAGGCGCGCCGGTGAAGCGCTTCTTAAGAAATGGGAAACAAAATATGTCCTCGTCACCCTCGGCGAACACGGGATGATGCTTTTTCAGCAGAACGAGGCGCCGTATTACATCCCAACGAAGGCACGGCAGGTTTTCGATGTCTCCGGAGCCGGCGACACTGCCATTGCGCTCTTTACGCTTGGACTCGCCTGCGGAGCGACTCCGATTGAAGCGGCGGAAATCGCCAACCACGGGAGCGCAGTTGTAGTCAGCAAACTTGGAACAGCGACCGTAACGAGAGATGAACTTCTCGCCAGTTTCCAAGAGGACAGCGAAGATGACTAATGCGCTGTCGCCCGCCGTCTTTGTCGATCGCGACGGCACCATCATGGAGGATTGTGACTACTGTTCGGACCCGAAAGACGTAAAGATTTTTCCAGGTGTGGGGGAAGCGCTACTGCGTTTGAAGTCGAAGGGATTCAAACTCATCATCATTACGAATCAAAGCGGGATCGGACGCGGACTGATGACAGTGCAGCAATATCGCGCCGTCGAAGCGGAGGCATTACGGCAACTCGATGGGTTGATCGAGGCGACGTATTTTTGCCCCGACGTTCCGGGCCAGCATTCCAGTTGCCGCAAGCCTGAGCCAGGCATGATCTTGCAGGCTAAGCGAGAACACGGGATTGACCTTTCCCGCTCATTTTTCATTGGCGACAAAGAGATCGACGTCGCATGCGGTCGCAACGCTGGCGTGCGCACAATCCGCGTTCAAACCGGTTTTCAACACGACATGGCGGACAGTACGGCTGATTGGGTCGCTGAAGACTTGCCCGCCGCAGCGGAGATTATCTTGAACATAGCGCCATGATTGCGCGGTCATTCCGAGCGAAGCGAGGAACCCCGCCCATTCGTTTGTGGTACGCAGACGTCCACTTGCGTAATCCTTCAGCAATTGTGAGATCCTTCGCTTCGCTCAGGATGACATGCAATGAATAAGGCCGTAGGCATTATTCCAGCTCGATGGAGTTCTACACGTTTTCCGGGAAAACCACTGCATCTGATTGCTGGTAAGCCGCTTCTACAGCATGTTTGGCAACGATGCCGGAAGGCGCAAAACCTCGACTCGGTAATCATCGCCACCGACGACATGCGCATTGCAGAGGCCGCTTTCGATTGGGGCTCCGAAGTCGCGTTGACTTCGCCAAGACACCAAAGCGGGACTGACCGGGTGGCTGAAGTGGTGCGCAACGCAAAGCAGTTCGCGTTCGTCATAAACATCCAGGGTGACGAACCATTGATCGATCCATATCTAGTCGACAGGCTCGTCGAAAAGTTCCATTCGGATCGTAAGATCGACATCGTCACTGCCGCGCATTCGTTTGAGAATTCCGCCGACGCTTCCTCTCCTCACCAAGTCAAGGTGGTTGTCGATGCAGCCGGACGCGCACTTTATTTTTCGCGCGCTGCGATCCCCTTTCCCCGCAATTCTTCGAAGATAAGATACTTTCGTCATCAGGGCATCTACGGGTTCCGGCGCGACGCGCTCTTGCAGTTTGTAAAATGGAAACGGGGCCCGCTGGAGCGCGCAGAATCGCTGGAGCAATTGCGCGCTTTGGAAAATGGTGTAAATGTTCATGTGCTCCTTACTAGACATGGCACCCCGGGTGTAGATACGCCGGCTGACGCAGAAGCGCTGGAGCGAAAGCTCGCTCGCGCAAACGGAAAAACGCGGGCCCGATGAAATACATTTTCGTCACTGGTGGCGTCGTCAGTTCGCTAGGCAAAGGCTTGACCGCGGCCTCGCTTGGCACGCTCCTCGAAGCCCGTGGTCTGCGAGTCGTTCTCCAAAAATTTGATCCCTATCTCAATGTTGATCCCGGGACGATGAACCCGTTCCAGCACGGGGAAGTTTATGTGCTCAACGATGGCGCGGAGACTGATCTCGACCTTGGCCACTACGAGCGCTTCACCAACTGCGTCCTCACCCGACACAATAACCTGACAAGCGGACAGGTTTACGAGACCGTGATTTTAAAGGAGCGTCGCGGTGATTATCTCGGCAAAACCGTGCAGGTGATTCCGCACGTGACCGATGTGATCAAAGATCGCATCCGCGAACTTTCCGATGAAAGCAAATATGACGTTGTGATCACGGAGATCGGCGGTACGACCGGGGATATTGAAGGCCTTCCATTTCTCGAAGCGATCCGGCAATTCATCCTCGAAGTCGGTCCGCAAAACGTGGTGAACATGCACGTCACGCTTGTTCCGTACATCAAGGCAGCGCACGAATTAAAAACAAAGCCCACGCAGCAAAGCGTGGCGAAGCTCCGCGAGATTGGCTTGCAACCGCAGGTGTTGATTTGCCGCACTGAAAAACCGCTCGACCCCGATGTGCGTCGAAAATTGTCGATGTTCTGCAGCGTCTCCGAGAAAGCGGTGATCGAGGAGCGCGACGTCGAACACACCATTTATGAAGTGCCTTTGACGTTGCACGCCGAAGGACTCGACGCGCTGGTGTGCGATCTTTTGCATCTGGAAACACCCGAACCCGATCTGGCAGACTGGCGAAAATTTGTCGAACGCGTCGTTAGTCCAAAAAGGCGCGTCAAGATCGCCGTAGTCGGCAAATACATGGATGTCCGTGACGCTTACAAAAGCATCTACGAATCGCTCACCCACGCGGCTGCCAGTGAAGACTGCGGAATCGACCTGAAACTTGTCGATGCCGAATTGTTGGAGCACGACATCGATGGCCAACTCAAAGATGTAGCCGGCGTTTTAGTCCCCGGCGGATTTGGAGTTCGCGGTATTGAAGGAAAAATCAACGCTGCGCGTTATGCGCGCGAGCAAAAAATCCCGTATCTCGGTCTTTGTCTTGGCATGCAGGTAGCCACAATCGAATTCGCGAGAAACGTCTGTGGAGTCAAAGGCGCGAATAGTACTGAGTTCAACAAGGACACTCCAGACCCAGTGATCTCGCTGCTGGAGGAGCAGCGTGGCGTCCGTAACAAAGGCGCAAGTATGCGGCTGGGCACATGGCCAACCAAGATCATTACAGGAACACGGGCAGAAAAAATCTACGGCGACACCGAGGTCACGGAGCGGCACCGGCACCGTTACGAGTTCAACATGAAATATGGCGACCTAATGAACGCAAAAGGCTTCGAGATTTCAGGTACATCGCCGGATGGCACCCTCGCAGAATTGATCGAGCTGCGCGATCACCCGTATTTTGTTGGCTGCCAGTATCACCCCGAATTCCAAAGCAAACCAAACAAACCGCACCCGCTCTTCAAAGGATTTATTCAGGCATGCCTGGCGCGACAGGCTGGGCGTGCGACGCACGCTCGAGCCGATCAAGAATCGCCGCGCCGAGCCGCAGAGCGGGAACTCGTTCCGCAACGATAAGATCAAGACCGAGCGCATCAAGCTCCCGCAGATAGCGAAACAAATTTGCTGCGGCCTCGCGCAGATCCTCTTTTTCGCTGAGTCGGCGAATGGCAGCAAATTTCAAGGAGCGGCGGTCTCCAGTCCGCCGCTGGGCGATCTGGAGATCGCCCTTCCTTGATATGGGATTCCACGCTAGCAATCCCACGCGCTGGTTTTCTTGCGGCGAAAATGATTCGGCCTTGTCGATCACACGCAGCGGCGTTTCCGGCGCGTAGTGCGAAGGGAACTGTCCCGGGGCGCGTACGCGCGTCGTGGCAGCGGCATCCTGCCGATCAGAAATTGGCTGGAAGCCAAGGCCACATAGTTGCTCCTCCGTAATCGGCCCACGGCGCAGGATGTCAAGCTTATCGCCGCCAACAGCGACGACGGTCGATTCAATTCCATGCTCCGTTGGCCCTCCGTCAATGATCAGCGGGATTCGTCGGTCAAGTTCATCGAGCACATGCTGCGCGGTTGTAGGACTGATGCGGCCGAACCGGTTCGCGCTAGGCGCAGCCAGCGGTTGGTCCAATTCACGCACAATTTCGGCGAAAACCGGATGCGCGCTAATTCGCACCGCGACGGTATCGAGACCTGCTGTCACAATTTCAGGAACAATTTCGCGTTTCTGTAAAACCATCGTGAACGGTCCGGGCCAAAACTTGTCAACCAGTTTTAAAATCAATTGCCGATGTTGCATCGAAACATCGACAATTTTCTCCAGCCAGTCGCGGCTTGGAAGGTGAACGATAAGCGGATCGAACCGCGGACGCTCTTTTGCTTCAAAGATTTTCGCGACAGCAATCGGATTCAGCGCGTCAGCAGCCAGTCCGTAAACGGTTTCTGTCGGCAATGCGACGACTTCGCCTTTGCGCAACAGTTCAACCGCACGCGCGACCGCGTGCTCGCGTTCAGTCCGTGTAGATATTCCAAGAAGATCAGTTTGCATTCGCTACGCAATTTACATATGTCATTCCGAGCAAAGCGAGGAACCTCACACCAGCCGGAAAAGATCACACTGGTTAAGTAGTGTGACGCAACCTTCGTGGGTGAGATCCCTCGCTTCGCTCAGGATGACCGCACTGGATTTGGTAGCCGCTGCGCGAGCACGCTGTCGCTTTGTTTCCTGCGGAAAGCTTCGAGATTCTTGCGAATCTCTTCATCCGAAATGGCCAGAATCGCCGCGGCGAGAAGCGCGGCATTTTTTGCACCGGCTTCGCCAATCGCCAATGTCCCGACGGGAATGCCGCCCGGCATTTGTGCAGTGGATAAAAGCGAGTCGAGTCCGTTAAGCTTCGATTGAATCGGAACACCGAGAACGGGCAGCCAGGTGTACGCAGCAATGACCCCAGCCAAATGCGCCGCGCCCCCTGCACCAGCAATGATGACTCGCAAGCCGCGATCCGCTGCCTTGCGCGCAAAATCTGCAGTCGCATCCGGGGTGCGATGAGCGGACAGTACCCGCGCTTCGCTCGGCACACCAAGAT
>DATEZD010000021.1:0-25188 GCA_035255865.1 Candidatus Udaeobacter sp. | reverse complement strand
GGTTTGTATTGTGTCAGGAGCACCGAAGACCAATTGATGCCCGCCTGTCACGTCCTGTTTTGGAATCAGGTCATCCAGACGAATCACTTTTTCTTGTCTGCGCTTTGGCCTTTGACTTCCTGACTCTCCGGCGGGCGCATTTTTTTTATTCCTCGCTGCACTCACTGTTGGCTCTTCTTGTTACCAATATTCGTGCCAAGTCTTGGAGCTGCCAGGGAATAATGCAGGCGCAGCTGTGCATTTATCCTTAATCGACAAGCGTTTACGTAGAAATTTGTTCTGCGGAAACTAATAATTAGTGGATGAAGTAGCCTCGAGTCCCTGGCTCTGTTTTAGGCCGTCCTGGCTCTGTTTTCGGGCCGCCGTGCTTCACTTTTTGACCGCAGCTTGGAGATAGCGGGCGAGCGTGGAGCGCGAAATGCCAAGCAATTTTGCTGCCTGCCGCTGGTTATGATTGGCGTGGTCATAGACGAAGCGGACGTGCCTTTTGATGGCGCCGTCCAGCGAGAGATCGGGGTTCTTCTCTGGCTCTTTGTGGTTGTCGGCTGGCATCGAAGCTGTCTGTGAATTATCCATTCCCGCAGAATGTGATTCCAAGTCGGGAGGGAAAACGACATGTTCGGGCAAGATTACCGAGGCATTGCAAAACAACGTCATGGTGCGCACGGTGTGGCTTAACTCGCGCAGGTTTCCAGGCCACCGGTGATTAAGTAATTTTTCCATCGCTTCGGGTTGGATAGCGGCAATGTCTTTGCCTTCTTTCAACGCTGCGGCTTTCAATTCCGTCGCAATCAATGCCGGCAACTCTTCCAGCCGCTCGCGGAGCGGAGGGATGAGCAAGGTCAGGCCGTTCAATCTCTGATAAAGATCCTCACGAAATTTTCCCAGTCGCACCCGCTCGCGCAGGGAGCAGTTTGATGCGCAGATGATTCGCGCGTTGGAAGTGAGCATTCTTTCGGAACCGAGCCGCTCAAATTCGCCGTATTCGAGCACGCGCAGGATTTTCACCTGGGCGAGGGGACTCATTTCCGAGATTTCATCCAGGAATATTGTGCCGCCATCTGCGAGCTCGAATTTTCCTTTAATGCTTTGCTGCGCCCCCGTGAACGCCCCGCGGTCGTGACCAAACAACTGACTTTCGAGCAGTGTATCGCTAATTGCCGAGGCGTTAAAAGCGATGAACGGTCGGCCGGCTCGCGTTGATGAATTGTGGATGGCATGGGCGAGCAAGGTTTTGCCTGTGCCCGTTTCACCCAGGAGCACCACCGGCACGTCCGACTTGGCGGCAAGCGCCGCCAACTGCAAACAACGCGCCATGGCAGCGTTGCTCGTAGTCAGATCTTCGAGTCTTAGTCTGGATCGGAATTCTCGCACCGAAACTTATTGCCTCATGCTTTCCCGCAGCTGGCGAATGGGTTCAAATGCATATTCGATCATCGTCCGGGCACCAACGATGATGTGCGCGTCTCCCCGCATACCGACACGGAGCGGGAGAACTTGTCCTGCACGCGAGAAGATATCATAGCGGTCCAGCGACCCCAACGCAGTGAAGCGCGATCCGTCGCTGGTAGTGACGGCCGACGGGCTAATCCAATCGAGTTTTCCAGTTACTGTGCCATAACGCTGATACGGGTAGGCTTCGAAAAAATAGCGGACCCGCTGCGTCACAATCAGCTTCGGGAGACCGACTTCATTTAAGGACATCCGGGCCCGGGGCTTTGCATCCTTTGGCGCAAGTTGGCAAAGCACTTGTCCCTGCTGCACGAAAGTGCCCACGCTCCGTTGATCCATGGAGATGATCACGCCCTCGTATGGACTGCGAATCGTAAGCAAGTTTTGTTGCGTATTCTTCAGGTCGGTCTTCAAGGCGCCGATGCGCATTTTTAACTTTTCAATTTCAGATTGCTGCTCGGCTCGTTGGCGGGCGTGCTCCGTCTCCATTCGCTCACGGTCGAGATTCACTTGCTGCACAGTTCTTTGGGCGACGCTCAAATCTTTTTCCGAACCGGCTAAATCGAGCTTCAGCTTTACGAGGTCAATTTCCGATTCGCCGCCGAGCTTCGCTAATTTTTCCATGCGCGTGACGAGGTCGCGGCTGGTGTTAGCATGGTTCTCACGAAATTTTACTTCGCTCTTTGCCTGCTCAATCTCTGCGCTTTTGATCCCAAGTTGCGAGGTATAAGCATTCTCAGATCTGGCGAGGCTTTCTTCCTTGCTGCGTAAGTCTTCCGTGAGCGTCCGGAACTCAGTATCCAGACCGCGAATCTCATCAGAGCGTAACACAAACAATTCTTCCCCGGCTTTTACAGGTTGACCTTCGTCCACTCCAACGTGGCTGATGACAGCTCGCACGGGCGATTGGACCGGATCGGCGCCGGTCGCGGGAACCAGAACGAATGGACAGCGTACCGTCTCCGGCAATCGCATCACAAATGCGATCAGCAGCGCCAATAAAAAGGCCCCCAGCAATATCCAAGCCGTCGAGCGGATAATCCAAGCCGGCGGCTCCTGTGGCAACATTTGGGATTCCACATCAAGCGAGCCGCGTTCGGTTAGTTTTGAACTCATGGAGAACTTGCTTTAGATCCCCAGTTGCTGGCTTGAAAGATAATAGTACAGGCCACGCTGGGCCATCAGCTCATCGTGAGTGCCAATCTCGGCAATGCTTCCCTGTTCGAGCACCACGATAGCGTGCGCTTCGCGAATCGTGCTTAGCCGATGCGCGATCACAATCGTGGTGCGGCCAGCCATTAATCGACCGAGATTTTCCTGGATCGCGCGCTCCGATTCGGTATCGAGAGCGCTGGTTGCCTCATCGAAAATCAAGACTGGCGGATTATTATAGATCGCCCGCGCGATCGCGATGCGCTGCTTTTGGCCACCCGAAAGAGACAGCCCCGATTCACCGATCTTCGTCTCATAACCGAGTGGAAGCCGCATAACAAAATCGTGCGCGGCTGCAGCTTGCGCGGCGTTAAGCACTCGATCAAGATCTGGCTCCGGGTCTCCAAAGGAAATATTGCGCGCAATCGTGTCGTTAAACATATGGTTCTCCTGCAATACCATCCCAACGTGCCGGCGGACATCACGATAATTCAAAGTCTTAAGATCGACATTGTCGAAAAAGATCGCGCCTTCTGTTGGTTCCAGCAGGCCGGCGATTAATTTGATGAGGGTTGTTTTCCCGCAGCCGCTGCGGCCCACGAATGCCACCATCCGCCCGGGGGCAAGATCCAGCGTGATATTTTTCAGAATGTTAGGCGATTCTGGCCCACCGTATTTGAAGTTGACCCCGCGGAGTTCGATTCTGCCTTCGAGACTATGGACCGGGACGAGCTGGGAGCGATCATGCCCTTGCTCTGGCTCTTGTTCGAAGATGTCGTTGAGCCGGTTTAGCAGGACAGCCGCCTGCTGCATCGTGTCCCAAACCCCGAGCGCGCGCAGAATTCCGGCGTATGCCATCGCAGTCAGCGAACTGAATGCAACAAAGCCGCCGACGCTCAAATGCCCGTGGATTACCTGGATCGCGCCAACCCACAGGAAAATCACAGTCGAGAGCAGGCCGATGCTTTGAAGCACGCTGTCCCAGGACATCACGATGAAGGTTGCCTTAAAAAGCTTTTGTGACACCGAGAGGAACTCGTTCAGCATCGCGTCGCGAAACGCGCTTTCGGCAGACGCGGCTTTAACCGCTTCAATGCCTTTGATGGCATCGATTTGATGCGAGCTGTATTTACCCTGGCTTTCCTCTACGCCATGATACAGCGGGCGTAACACCTTTACCGAAACGATCATTAGCCCCACATAAACTGGGGTCGTCGCCAAAAACGCCAGCGTAAGCAGCGGGCTGTACATCGCCATCAAAGCTACTGCGCCTACAAGAAAAACTGCTGCCAGCAACGCGGAGACTCCCTGCTGCACGGCAAATTGCCGAACTTGCCTTGCGCCTTCGAGCCGGCGCTGAATGTCCCCCGTCCGGCGACTAGTGAAATAACTCATCGGCAGTGAGAGAAGCTTCCGGCTCAGGAAATCGAGAATTGCCGTATCGAGACGCACGGCTGCAAACGCCAGCAAGTACTCCTGCGCTAGCGTAGCGAGCTGCACGAACACAAGCGCTGCCAGCATACCGAGCAGGATCATTTTCAGCAGGCCGACGTCGTTCTCCACGATCACCCTGTCCACGACCATTTGCGTGAACACCGGGAAGAGCAGTTGAAGAAAACTGACCGCAATTGCCAGCCCAAACACTTGAAGCAAGATGACCTTGAAGCGAGAAAGAAACGGAAGCACCCAGGCCAGGGTTCGTTTACCTTCGGGAGCTTGTTCGAATGCCGGCGTGTAATCGAACAACGCCGCGTAACCGGTCCATTTTGCTTCGAATTCGCGCCGGGGAAGTTTTCGCAGCCCGCGCCCGGGATCGGCAACGCGGACAAACTGCTCATCCACATCGTAGAGAACGATCCAGTGATTGCCTTCCCAATGGACGATGGCCGGCAGCGGCATGAGCGGGAGATTGCGAAGCGAGACTTTCAAAGCGCGCGCAGCCAGTCCAAGTTCGGTCGCGGCGCGCGTAATCGCTTTGAGGCTGGTACCGTCGGTTGCCGTGTGACAGAGCTGGCGAATCCGCGTCAGACTCACTTTGCGTCCGAAATAGCGGCAGATCATTCCCAGACACGCCGCGCCGCAGTCCATTTCGTCGATTTGCAGGATGTGATCGATTTTGCGGATGCGCTTACCGCCTTTGCGAAACAGTCCGCGCTCATCCTTGAACGGCTCTTCTTTCCCCTCGGTTTCGCTCGGAGCCTGCTCACCATCCAGCTCCACTTTGTCGTGCACCTGCGTTTCGGCAGGGAGCAGTTCTGTGGTGAAATCGAGCGGAATTCGCGCCTCGGTTTTCGCTTGGTAAAGGGCGAGTCGTTCAGTCAAGAGTTTATCGAATTCGGGAAAGCGCCGGCGCAAGTCGCGGACCGCTAATGGTTCTAACGAGAGCAATTCACAGTCGCTGAAGGCTTGTACCGATGCGGCGCGCGGCGAGCTGTTCAAGATCGACAATTCCCCAAAGAAATCGCCTTCACGATAAAACGCCAGATTGCGCTCGGTTCCGTCCACGCCCATGAAGGCGCGTGCCCGCCCCTTCTGCAAAACGTAGAGAGGTCCGGCATCGTCGCCCTCCCGGATGATCAGTTTTCCTTTTTCAAAGGTTACCGGTTTTAGTCTGTCGATCATGTTGCGCAGTACGGCGGTCGGCAGTCGGCCGAAATTGCTGAACTGATAAAGAAAACTTTGCAGAGCCCGACTTCGGCCGGTGGTCTCAACAAATTGTTTTAGCTCCGGCACGCGACGGACGAGCTCGAGAAAGTCATCGCGATCGATCCTTAAAACATCTACTCCGGTGCTGCAGCGTACGGTCGCATTTCGTGTTCCGCCCTCGGCTAGAGCGGCTTCTCCGAACGAATCGCCTGGTTTTAATACTCCCAATGGGATTTCTTCACCATCAGGCTTGATTTTGAGAGCGCGCGCACGTCCCCGCGCCAGAACGTAAAATGAGTCAGCCGGATCGCCCTGCTTTACAATCACGTCCCCGAATTCATAATGTTCTTCTTCAAGCAACGGCTCGATCGCACCGAAATGTTCATCGGAAACAAAGCGGAACACCGATGATCGCCGCAGAATTTCGCTGTCCTTTACTTTCATTCTGCCGCAGGAGGGGAAACGCCACCGAGTCGCCGGTGCGTATACTTGCTGGTAAGCTCGGCGAAATGTCGATCAATGAGCCTTTGATCGATCCGCGATTTGACGTTTGGGTCATCGGGTTGGGGCTCAATTTTCTTAAGGATGCGACACAGTTCAAATCCGTCGCCACGAGCAAGGGGTTTGAGCACCTCGCCAGCCGAGACACTTAGGAATCTGTGCTGCGCATCGACGGGAAGGTCTTCCAAAATGAAGTCCGCACGTCGGTAAGGATAGCCTCCCTCGGTGGCCACTTCTTCCATTGACATGCCATCCTCACGCACGCAAAACAGCGCTTCCCGGGCGGCATCGAGCGATTCCACCTCGACCATTTCGGTTTCGAATCTCGTCAAGGGCAGCCGCAAAGCCAGCAATTCGCGTTGACGCGCTTCAGGGACAAGCAGAGTGTCGCAATGTTTCCCGTATGCTGCCTCGATCGCGAGCATCTCGTCTAACCATTTCGAATCGCGTTTCAGTTGCTCCAGCCAATTTGCCAGTTGCGCCGACGTAATGCCGATCCGATGGAGAAACTTCCGCTTTTCGGCCGCAATCGTATCTGCCGGTAGCTCCTTTCCAGCACATCGTGCCGCCAGCCGCACGATTAAATCGCTGGTCATTTGGTCCAATTCTCCGGATAAAATTAATTCCGCGAGGAAGGAGTGGCATAACTCAGCCGCCGCAGAAGGATATTCTATTTCGTCGGGAATAATCTCCTCTTCAAGAGTGCTGGCGTAGTATTCACGGGTAAGGTAGTCGGCGAGGTCATCAAGCGTGAGGCCTCGATTTGCCAGCCATGCTTCCGTTTCCTCGGCGGTGATCAAATCGTATTCGTAACGAAAAGCTTCCGCTGCACTCGAAATCGCGGACTCGTCTGCCTCCAGGTCTAGCTCATCCGCCCGTCTTTCCGCTGCGACTTGGTGGAGAAATTCCTTCCACTTTACGTCTAACCGGCCTCTGAAAATGGCCGCATCGATTGCATCGCGCGCGGTATATTCCTGTTTTCCGCAAGCACACACTACCAAGTCAAGGCCTGAGATGGACTCCGTGGACTCCATTAAGAGCCAAAATTTCTACAGCATTTCGGAAGAAAGTCGAGGCTTATCATTTGATTATCAACAAGCTGTGATTTGACCCGCGAGAGGTGCGAACGCACGGTTCGTTTATCCCATGCCAAACGTTTCCATTGAGACTCTGCTCGCGAAATCGATTGATTACGCGGGAATGTTCCCGCCTTGCGGCCTTGCAATCGAGCCAGCTCTTCAGAACCACGCACAATATGTGCGCTCGCCCGAAGCATGGATGCTCAATACATTCGTCCTTCCCATTGAACAATTCGACGCTGCGAAACAACTCCTTTCGCAGTTCGATCCTGCGCATCCGCTCCGTGTTGCGGCACTCGCACCAAGAACCGCGAATGCGGATGCCTTTCTTGAAGCGCTCGACGAAGCTGATGCGGCGATCCGTGCGTTAGCGAGATATGACGTCGATCTCCTTTCGATTAGTCATCTGGAGATGTTTTTATCCCATGATGTCGATCTTACGTTGCTAAAGGAGGCGAGATCGATCGTCGGTGATTTGCCAGTTTTCTGGGAAGCGCCACCAGACAGAGCAGAGCAAACCGCCGCGTTGCTTGCGGAACACAATTCCGATGAAGACGCGGCAACATTTGGTTACAAATTGCGCACCGGTGGAGTGACAGCGGATGCATTTCCAACTTCGGCACAAATCGCCAGTGCGCTGGTGACGCCAGCTACGCATCAGCTCCCGATCAAGTTTACCGCAGGGCTGCATCATCCGATCCGGCAATTTCGCGCCGAAGTGAAAGCAAAGATGCACGGCTTTCTCAATGTGCTCGGCGCCGCGGTTCTCGCTGCCGAGCATCGATGGAATGCACGCCAGGCTGCGATCATGCTCGAAGACGAAGATCCCGACTCATTTTCCTTTACCCAGGATTTTTTCGCGTGGCGCGAGTGGAAGATCGACATCGAGCGGCTGCGATATCGCCGGAGATTCGTCGCGTCCTTCGGCAGTTGCAGCTTCAACGAGCCGCACGACGATTTGCGCGCCTTAGGGCTGCTTTGATTTTTCAAACAGAAGGTAACAAAGATAACCAAGACAAATCACAAATCCTTCGTTCCCTTCGTTCGCTTCTGTTTAAGTTAGGATTCATGAATTCGCCCTTGCGCAGTTTTGTCGACGTTCCAACCGATTCGCATTTTCCGCTGGAAAATCTTCCCTTCGGCATTTTCCAACCGCGGGGGGAGCGCCCACGCGTCGGTGTGGCAATCGGTGATCTGATTGCCGATCTTTCTGTGCTGGAAGAGCTCGGTCATTTTCGCTCGCCAGAAATCCACGACCAAAAGATCTTTTCGGATGATTCACTAAACAAGTTTCTCGCGTTGGGCCGCCCGGCTTGGCGCAAGACGCGCGAGGTTCTGCAACATCTTCTCTCGGCTGAGACTCCGACGCTTCGCGATGACGCAGGGCGGCGCGAAAAAGTTTTTCACGCGCAAAAAGACGTCGTGATGAAGTTGCCGGCGCGGATTGGCAATTACACCGATTTTTATTCGTCCTATCATCACGCGCACAATGTCGGCACGATGTTGCGCGGACCTGAGAACGCGCTAATGCCGAACTGGAAGTGGTTGCCCGTGGCGTATCACGGACGCGCCAGCTCGATAGTTGTTAGCGGGACCGAGGTACGCCGGCCACAAGGCCAAATCAAGCCACCGGAAGCATCAGCGCCGGTTTTCGGCACAACCAAAAGTCTGGATTACGAATTGGAAATGGCATTGCTGATCGGGCCGGGAAATTCGTTAGGCGAACCGGTGCCGATCAATCGCGCGGTTGATCACGTCTTCGGTTTCGTTTTGATGAATGACTGGAGTGCGCGCGACATTCAGGCATGGGAATATCAACCGCTTGGCCCATTTCTGGCGAAAAACTTTTGCACCAGCATTTCGCCCTGGGTCGTTACGCTAGATGCGCTTGAGCCATTCAGAAAACCGCTGCCGCCGCAGGACCCCGAGCCGCTGCCGTACTTGCGCTGGAAAAACGATTTCACGTTCGACATTTATCTCGAAGCGTCCTTGCAAACCTCATCGATGAACGCGCCGCACGTCATAACTCAGACAAATTTCCAAAACCTTTACTGGAGCATCGCTCAACAACTCGCTCATCACACCGTGAATGGCTGCAATTTAGAACCCGGTGATTTGCTCGCGAGTGGCACAATCAGCGGTGCGACTGAAGAATCGCGCGGTTGCATGTTGGAATTAACCTGGCGCGGCGCGAACCCGTTAAAGTTGCCCAATGGCGAAAGCCGGAAGTGGCTCGAAGACAGCGACACGCTTACCATCACCGGCTGGGCCCAAGGCGACGGTTACCGGGTTGGTTTTGGCGAAGTAGGCGGACGCATTCTACCTGCGGTGTAAGTGGGGAAATTGCGCTGCGATGTGTCACCGCGGCGATCGTGGGTGCGCCGTCCCTGCATTTGTTAAACGCTTCAATAGCGCACGCGAACCAGAAACAATCCGTCGGCGGGAGCGGCAAAGCGGGCTGCGCCAACCTGGCCGGAGTGCAGCCGCGCGGTGACATCTGCGACGCGAATTTTGCCAAGCGCGCATTTCACAAGCGAACCGACAATCAATCGCATCATCTTGTACAAGAAACCGTCGCCATCGAGCTCGATTGTCACGCAAGGACCTTTTTGCCGGACGCGCACAGAATTGATTGTGCGGATCGTGCTCTCCTCGGGTTTCCCGCGATTGGCAGCGAACGCTGCGAAATCGTGCGTGCCGAGGAAATGTTTTGCTGCTTTCTGTAAGATTTTTAAATCGAGCCGGCGGGGGATGTGCCAGGCCCGACCGTACTCGAATGGTGGTAGAAGAGGCGCGCACCAGATTCTGTAGCGATAAATCTTTCCTTTTGCGGAGAGACGCGCGTGGAAATTGTTCGACACATATTGGCAGCGGAGCACGCGAATGGCTGGCGGCAACAGTGCATCGAGCGCTTCGGTCCAACGCTCAACCGGCAAGAATTTCTTGGCCAGATCGACGTGTGCGCATTGCGCGAGGGCGTGGACGCCTGCGTCCGTTCGCCCGGCGCCATGAACGCGCAGGCGCGTAGCGGTGATGCGCTCAAACGCGCGTTCGAGATGATCCTGAATGGTAATGCCGTGAGATTGACTCTGCCAGCCGGCGAATGGCGAGCCGTCGTAAGCTATAATCAGTTTTAGTCTTCGCGTCATTCTAGAGCTGATGATTGAAAAAGCGGCGCAACACCGCCGCACTCCAAAACTTCGCCGGGAACTTGATGCACGTTACACGCTTGCGTTGTGGAGTGCGGCGGTGCTCCGCCGCTTTTCGGTTCGCGCAAGACTGCACGGCGATAATCACAACCCGCCGGCTGGCTTCTCCTGCGCGCGGTTGTCGAGGTAGCTTTGCAGAATCATTTGAGCCGCCACTTGATCCACGTAGCCGCGTGTGTGGCGCGTTTTCTTGCCTGCGTCGCGAAGTGCTCGATGCGCTGCAGCGGTGGTCAGCCGTTCGTCCCAGGTAACGACCGGGCATGGTAGAGTCTCACGCAACTTTTCCACAAATCGGAGGACTTCGGTCGCGGCCGCGCCGATCTGGCCGTTCATCTGTCGAGGGATTCCCGCGACAACATGATCAACCTTCTTTTCGCGGACGATCTCCGCGATCCGCGATGGCGCTTGCTTGTTCGCCGGGATCGTCTCCAGCGGATGCGCAAGTAACTGCAACTCATCGGAAATTGCCGCGCCGATACGCGCCTTGCCGAAATCGAGAGCCAAAATTCGATTCATCGCGCGGCCTGTCTTGTCTCTCCCCATGTCGAAGGGGAGAAAACAAAGGTGAGGGGTTGGCGACAACGCACTGCTTTGTTCCGAATAATCCTCTCCCTCTTCCCTTTCGCAGGGAGAGGCGTCCGAATCTGCGCAGCACATTCTATCCACTCGGCTATTGGATCTGACAATTCACGAACACTTCCATGCATGCACATCACATCATTGCAGTTCCGGCGGAATTTTGCCAATGAGGTCCTTGATCCTTTCAGCCTCGTGTCGGTGACAAATCAAAAGTGCATCCTGCGTTCGCACGACGATGAGATCATGAACTCCAAGCAAGGCTACTGCTGTGCCGTCTTCCTCGAAAACGATGTTGTTGCTGGAATCGAGCGCGGTGATGCTGCGGTTCGCAGCGTTTCCCTGTTTGTCCTTCTCAAAATAATTCGCCACCGCTCTCCAGCTTCCGATGTCGTCCCAGTCGAAGCTTGCCTCCACTACAAGAACGCGATCCGCTTTTTCCATAATCGCATAATCGAATGAAATGCGCGGCAGTTTGCTGAAGCGTTCACGCAAAGCATTCTCGAAATTCTCCGGAGCGCGAAGTTGAGAAATGAAATCCGCCAGCTCCGGCGCGTATCGGTTGAATTCGCGAAGTATTGTCGGCACGGACCACACGAACATCCCGGCGTTCCATCGAAAATTTCCCCTTCGCAAAAATGATTCCGCCAGATCGGGATTCGGTTTTTCGCGAAAGCGCAGAACCCGATGGATCGAATCGTTGTCGGGGCGCTTCCGCAAACGCACCGGCTTTCCGTGTTCGATGTAACCGAATCCGGGACATGCCCAGCTTGGTTTGATACCGATGGTTACAAGCCCGCTTGTTTCCTCGGCTGCCTCGGCAGCCAGGGCCAGCGTTTCCTGAAAAGCCGTTCGCTTTACAATCACATGATCGGCGGGCAGAACGACCATGATGGCTGCGTGATCGCGAACCGCGACCCAGCCCGTGCCGAGCGCGACGGCAGCAGCAGTATCGCGTTTGGCCGGCTCCGCTACGATATTCTCCTTTGGAAAATTCCCGAGCAACTTGCGAACGGCACTTTCCTGTTCCGCGTTCGTCAGGATCAGAGTACGCTGGGGCGGGACAAAGCCTTCAAGGCGCGCCAAAGTTTCTTCGAGCAGAGTTTTGTCGGCGACGAGGCGCAGAAGTTGTTTGGGACGGGCCCGCCTGCTTAATGGCCAAAAGCGTTCACCGCTTCCACCGGCTAGGATGAGCGCGTAAATCGAATTAGGCATGTCTCTTAATTTTCTGTCATGTCGAGCGAAGTCGAGACATCCTGTTGTATTACTTCAAGGGTGGCGCAGCGGGGTTTCTCGACCCCACTTCGCTCCGCTCGAAATGACAAATGCGCCTGGCGACAAAATTGCCGTTTCTTTTTCCCAAACGCGACGTATATGGTAGGCGATGTCTTTCCCCATATCCATTTCAAAAACTTCCGAACAACTTCCAGTTGACCCGCTCCTGGTGGTCACACGCACCGCTATTGGTCTTGGCTTGGGAATTTTGATGGCTGACAAGATCAAACCCCCACTGCGGCAGGCAGCGGCGATTGCGCTCGTTGCAATCGGCGCGTTGGCCGCGGCGCCGTGGCTGGTGAAAATCACGCTTGGACAGATAAATCGGCCAGAGTCCGAATGGGGCAGCCGCGCCCGTCTGCGGTCCATTCGCGGGGATGCCGGTTATAGCTCCGATAACGACATCTACTGATTCAGCTTGTAGAGGCGTTCGCCGCGGCGAGCATCGCTACACGCGCCTGCGAGTTTCCTTCTCGCGCGACAGCTACAGAAACGCTTCGGCAACGGAATCCGCTACTGCTTTGCCTTTTCGAGTGAGAACGAAATTGCCGTTCGATTTTTGAACCAGCGCCAGCGCAATAAACTCTTTTGTTTGTTGCGCGAAACGTTTCAAATCCGAACCGCGAACTCCGTCACGCGTGCGCAGCGACAGCGCGATACGCTCCGTGCGTTTCGTTTCGTTCGTCAGATTTTCCTTTGATGCACATGGTGATTGGCCGGAAAGAACGCGATCGATGTAGGTGCGATAATCACAGACATTCTGCCAGCGTCGCATACCGACAGTCGAAACCGCGCTGGGACCGATGCCCAGATAATCTTTGCCGAGCCAATAGGCACGGTTGTGGACTGACGAAAATCCGGGGCGCGCATAGTTTGAGATTTCGTAATGTTCGTAGCCGGCATCCTCCAGGATCGACATAGCTACTTCGAAAAACTCGGCGTCCATGTCTGTGTCCTGCCGAAATTCGCCGCACGCGTAACGCAGAAAAAACTCTGTATCCTCTTCGTACGTGAGGCAATAAGCGGAGATATGATCAGGTTGGAGCGCGATGGTTTTCTCCAGCGTCAATCCCCATTGCTCGATCGTCTGTCCTGGCAAACCGAACATCAGATCGATGTTGATGTTCGAGAACCCGGCTGCGCGCAGAAGATGAAACGAATGCTCGGCCTGCTGTGCGTTGTGCTCGCGCCCAAGCAATTTCAGCAAGTGGTCATCCCACGATTGCACCCCGAGGCTGATCCGATTGATTCCGAATTTTTTGAGAACCGCGGCTTTGCGAGCTGAAACACTTCCCGGATTCGCTTCGATTGTCCACTCGACAAGTTCCGACAAGTCGAGCTGCCCATGAAATCCGCGCAGTAGAAATTCCAATTGCGCGATATTGAGCGCGGTGGGCGTACCGCCACCGAAATAAATTGTCGATGGAACGAGCAAGGGCCCGCGGTCTCCAGTCCGCCGCCGCGATCCAGCCTGGCACGCTGTAGCCTTGCGGAGGCGGCAGATCGCCTCTCTTTGATGCTGCTCCAGTTCGCGCAGTATCGCTTCACAAAAACGCGACGTCTGCGAGCGGTCGAGCAGATCCTTGTAAAAAGCGCAGTATGGGCAGATACGCGCGCAGAAAGGAATGTGAATGTAGAGATGGCGAATCATGATGTTTTTCTGAATGTCATTCCGACCCAGCTACTTGATTGTTTTCTTGCTGAGATAGGTCTGATCGCGCTGCAAGGAGCTGGGGAGGAACCTCTCATAGGATATTGGGTTTGCCTTCTTATCTAGCGTGTCCCAAGCCTCGTGGGCGAGGTCCTTCTCCCGCGACTGCGGGATCAGGATGACCGCCAGGTGAGCGCAGTTGTGATTCGGGTGTTTACTCATACAATCGGTCAGTCTTTGTTGTCATTCCGAGCGAAGTCGAGGAATCTCCTCCTGCTGTTAAATATTGAGAGATGTCTCCAGACCTTCACATAAAGCTACGGCTTGGCAGGCGACTTCGCTCGACATGACAAAACTCCGAAACGTAGCTCTCGTTCTGTTCTGCGCTATTGCCTACTCCGTGCCGGCGCAAACGCCCCAGCCGTCGCTGACGCCTTCAATTGTGTATGCGGTGCATGATGCTGCCTCAATCAAAGATTACAAGACGAACCCGCGCGTTGTGCATGAAATGGTGAATCGACTTGTTCTTGCCGCAACCGGCCAGTCAGACGTGGCCAAGGCGTGGGCGTCGCTCGTCTCTCCCAATGACCGAATCGGAATTAAGATCTCCGCGGCAGGCGGCGAACTTTTCACCACGCATCATGATGTGGTGAACGCGATCGTGGACGGCCTCGTGGCAGCGGGGCATCCCCGCAACACGATCATTGTTTGGGACCGGTCTCTCGGTGGAATCAAGGATGCTGGTTATCGCGCGGGAATTGATGGTTATCAGCTACAAGCAATCACACCCCACGACGGCTACGACGCGAAAGCAGTCCTGACCGCGCCTTTGATGGGGCAGCTCATTTGGGGGGATCTGGACTACCTCGGCGACGCAAGGAAGATGCTCTCTGACAACGAGAACAGTAGCAACGTAAGTCATTTTTCGAGGATCCTGTCGAGCGAAGTTACCAAAATAATCAACGTCCCTGTCATGAGTATCAGTGAAACCAACGGAATTGCCGGTTGCATTTACAACATGACCATTCCGAACATCGATAACTGGCGTCGTTTTGCGCAAGGTTCCCGTTTTGGCGCGGAAAGCCTCGCGGAGCTTTATGCTAATCCGCTCATCGCAAAGAAGGTCGTCTTCAATTTGATGGACGGCCTCATTGCGCAAAATGCGGGCGGTCCGCAGTCGCAGCCGAACTATGCCACGCACCATGCAACGTTGTACGCCAGCAGGGACCCGGTCGCTCTGGACGCCATCGCTTTGAAGCGTTTGGAAGAATGGCGCGCACGCGCGAGTCTCCCTAAGATCGGTCGCCTCGCGGCTTACATCGATTTCGCCAACCAGCTTGGCCTCGGCAACTCAGCGCCCAATCGGATCGAAGTCCGAAATATCGGAAAATGATTTTCTCCCGTACCAAACGTGCCAACGTTTACATTCTGTGAGGGTGCCATCGCATTTGGAGACAACACTCCTCCGCTCTGTCTCCCGTTCATTTTATCTTTCGATCCGATTCCTGCCGGCGCGATTACGCGAACCGATTGCGCTGGCGTATCTGCTTGCTCGGGCGACGGACAGCGTCGCCGATACGAGCGGAATTTCCGGTCTCGTGCGGATCGAAACTCTCAAGATGCTGTCAAACGGGATTCAGGGCAAAGCTTCCCGCGACGTCGTTGTCGATCTTATCGCCTCATTTGTCCCGCTACAAGCGAACGAGAGCGAACAACGACTGCTTGAATCGTTGCCCGATTGCCTCGCATGGCTCGAGGAGATGGAGCAGGCGGATCGCACTGAAATCCGCCTGGTGCTGGAGAAAATCACCCGTGGCCAGATGCTCGACCTCCAGCGCTTTGATAATCCGCAGGAGATTCGGGCGCTTGGCACAGCCGATGATCTGGATGAATACACCTATCTGGTTGCCGGTTGTGTCGGTGAATTTTGGACGCGGCTTTGTTTCCGGCATGTTCGGAACTTCGCGAGCCTGAGCGCAGATAAGATGCTGGCGCTCGGCAAGCGCTACGGAATGGCGCTTCAGTTGATCAACGTGCTGCGCGACGCCGGCTCCGATCTGCGTGCCGGCAGATGCTATTTTCCGGAATACGAACTAAGCGTCGCGCATCTAGCTGCATCGCAAATCCTTTCCGAACCGGAGCGTTTCGAGCCGATCTATCGGACCTGGCTCGACAAAGCCCGCGCAGGGCTCGAGTGCGGCATGCAATATTCGCGCGCGATCGAAAACCGCCGTGTGCGCGCTGCCACGGTTTTGCCCGCGCTCATCGGCGCACGCACGCTTTCGCTTTTAGACCCAGCTGGGCCCTCGGCGTTGCAGCGCACGGTAAAAATTCCGCGCGGCGAAGTGCGCAAGATGATTTTGTCGCTGCTTATCACTTTCGCATCGCGCGGAGCGATCGACGCAATGTTCGAACGGGCAAAACTGTAGAGGCGGTCTGCGACCGCCGAAAAATAACCAAACGGTCGGCGCTCACAGAGCGCCGCTACAGAAAATAATTTCGCTGTCTCTCGCTGATTGGTTGATCGAGTCGCTCCAACACTTGGAGCATGTCCTCCCAAACTTTGCGTTTTTCCGAAGGGGCTTGGTTCCGGAGCAAGTAAGCGGGGTGATAGGTGATCATCAGCGGGACGCCGTTGTAAGCGTGCCAGCGTCCCCGCAATTCGCGCATGGTCCCGCGCATTCCGAGCAGGCCCTCCACCGCGACTGCGCCGAGCGCGACCAACACTTTCGGTTGGATGATCTTGATCTGCTCCACCAGATACGGCCGGCAGGTCTGCATCTCTATGGGCGTTGGCGCGCGATTTCCAAAACTACCCTGCGGCGTGTCCGGCCGGCACTTGAGGATGTTCGCGATGTAAACATCTTCGCGAGCGAAGTTCATCGCCTTGAGAATTCTCGTCAGCAATTGTCCGGCGCGCCCGACAAATGGCTCACCTTGTCTGTCCTCATCCACACCGGGTGCTTCGCCGATGAACATCAGATCTGCGTCCGGATTTCCTACGCCGAAAACCGTTTGTGTGCGCGAGCAGGCGAGATGCGCGCATTTCGTGCAAACGCGGACGCGTTCCCGAATTGGCGCAAGCAATTCTGCCTTGTTCGGTGCCGGCTGTAGCCGTTGCCCTGCGGGCGACGGGCGCGCTTCGCACAGCGAAGCGGCCACAGGATCGGCACCTTGTAAGCGGGCGAGCGCGGTTTTCGAAACGCGCGGCAATCGATCGTTCGTCTCTCGAATTTTCACCAGCGCTGCGATAACGAAATCAAGAGCTGGCTCTGTCATTTCCAGCGATCATCCAAAATTTTGCGCCCGAACGCAATCCCTTTGATCATGCAAGGATGAGCGCGCGGCTAAGCGATTATGATTATGACTTGCCTCGGGAATTGATTGCGCAGCGCCCGCTCCGACGCCGCGAAGATTCCCGAATGATGGTGCTGCATCGCGCCGGGCAGACAATTGAACATCGCCAATTTCGCGAACTAAAAACGTTTCTACAGCCGGGGGATCTACTGATCTTGAACGATACGCGCGTGCTTCCCGCGCGCCGATTCTCTGACGATGGCGTGATTGAATTTTTGTTTCTCGAACGCCTGGATCCCGCGCATTGGAAATGTCTCGTGAATCCGGGACGCAAAATGCGCGTCGGCGCGACGGTGAAAATCGACGGCATCACCTTGTGCGTCGAGGAGATCACGCCGGACGGCGAGCGCATCGTGAAATTGGATGAAGATATCGATCTTTATGCTGGCGGTTCCACGCCGCTTCCGCCGTACATCGGGCGGGACAGTGATAAAGAAGACGCTGCACGCTACCAGACTGTCTTTGCGCGTGCGGCTGGTGCCGTTGCCGCGCCCACTGCCGGGCTTCATTTCACCCCAGAAATCTTGCGTGAAATTCCTCACACATTCGTGACTCTGCACGTCGGCCCGGGGACATTTCTGCCGGTGCGATCGGAGAACGTCACGGAGCATCGCATGCATGCCGAGCACTTCACTATTTCTCCAGAGGCTGCAGACAAAATCAACAAGGCGCAGCGGATCGTAGCCGTTGGAACGACTGCGGTACGGACGCTGGAATCGGCACGACGCGAAGGCGAAGAACTCCTCGCGCAAGAAGGCGCGACCGACCTCTTCATTTATCCGTCCTACCATTTTCTGGCGGTCGACGCTCTGTTGACGAACTTCCACTTGCCGCGTTCGACTTTGCTGATGCTGGTGAGCGCGTTTGCAGGCCGCGAATTTTTGCTGCGCGCGTACGAGGAAGCGATTCGGGAACGCTATCGCTTCTACAGCTATGGCGATTGCATGCTGATTTTGTAGAAAATCAACCACGAATGCACACGAATCGACACGAATCATTAGGATGCCGAAATCCGAATGACCCGCTTCGCCAACGCTTCGCCGTGGCATCCGAATGAAGAGTGGAGATGACCGCCAATTCAGCAAGAAGCTTTCCAAAGGAAAATCATTGGCCTTAATTCGTGTGATTCGCAGGCAAATCTAATCTGCTTTCTTCTTTATTTGTGTTTATTCGTGTTCATTCGTGGTTAAAAGCACCTCATGCCCGACCAACCCAGAGGCGAACTTGTCATTCAAACGATTGCCATGCCGAAGGACACAAACCCAAACGGCGACATCTTCGGCGGCTGGTTGACATCGCAAATGGATTTGGGCAGCGGAATTCTTGCAGCGAAAACTGCACAGGCGCGAGTCGTCACCGTAGCAATGGAAGGGATGTCGTTTCTTCAACCGGTGCGGGTAGGGGACACCGTCAGGTGTTATGCGCACGTGGAAAAAATCGGCCGGACCTCAATGACGATTCCGGTGGAAGTGTGGGTGACGCGGTACATGACTGGGCAGGAGCTTCGCGTCACGCACGGCGTGTTTACGCTGGTCGCCGTCGATGAATCCGGGAAACCGATCCCGGTGAAAGGTGGGAGTGCATAGAAATGAAGAAGCTCGAATGTCGAATGTCGAAGAAAAAATCGAAACCCGAATGACAAAACGTTCATCGACTACGCCGTTCAGATTTCTGGTTTCGTCATTTTGCAGACGCTCGCTAGTTCGTGCCAATGGCTAACTTCGCCTATCTCTTCGAGCGGTTCCCGTCGTTCGGACAGACGTTTTGCTACCGGGAAGTCGTGGAACTTGCGCGGCAGGGCGTCGCGCCGCCGATCTTTTCGATCCGCGATCCAAAAGATGAGCCGCCGCAGGACTGGGACAAGCGTATCGTTAAACGCGTGCATTATCTGCCCGGGGAAGAGGAATTGGTGGACGATGTTCGGCGGGCGTCCAAAAAGCGGAAGCTCAGTCCCGAAATCATCGCGGCGCTGGATGAATGGGGTCGCCGCACGGATTTCCTTCGGCTCTATCAGGCTGTTTACGTCGGATTACGCCTACAGGAAATGGGGATTGGCCATCTTCATGCGCACTTCATGGGAATGGCGGCGCGCACGGCTTTCTGGATCCACAGATTTTTTCCAGTGACCTTCAGCTTCACCGCGCACGCCAACGACATTTTCGCACCGCGAAACTTCGAGATTGGGCTTGATAAGCTTGTCGATACAGCGCGCGTAGTCGTCACTGTAAGCGATTATGCTGAAAAATTTTTGCAAGAACGCTTTCCGGAACGCGCCGATCGCATCCGTCGCATTTACAATGGTTTGAATCTCGCCGAATTCGGACGCGCGGATTTTTCTTCTACCACGCCGTTGATTCTGGCAGTCGGTCGTTTGATCGCGAAAAAAGGGTTTGCAGATTTGATTTGCGCCTGCGGATTAATTGCGGAGCGCGGAAAACCGTTTCGATGCGAGATCATCGGCGAAGGTCCGCTTGAAAACGAACTACGCGGGCAAATCGAGCGACTGAATCTACAAAACCGCGTCGCGTTGTCCGCCGCAAAACCGCAGCTTGAAGTCCGGAAGCGTCTCGCCGCGGCAAACGCTTTCGTCCTGCCGAGTGTGATCGATCCCGAGGGCGGCATGGACAATCTTCCCACGGTCATCATGGAAGCGATGGCGACGGGGTTGCCCGTTGTCTCGACCAAGATCGGTGGGATCCCCGAAATGGTCATTGAAAATGAAACCGGTTTTCTGGTGCAACCGGGCGATGCATCAGCGCTCGCTGACGCGATCGAGAAGGTGATCGATGATCGTGTGTTAGCGCAAAGACTTGGCCACGCCGGGTACCAGCGTGCGCAAGAGCTTTTTTCGATTGAAAAGAATGTGCGTGAGTTATCCGCGCTGGTTCTGTAGCCGCGCTCTACGAGCGCCGTTCGGCGGTCACAGACCGCCGCTACAGCAAATCGCGGATGCGCTCCACCGCGTGCAGGTACACATGATGCGGTCCGCCGCGCATCAGTTCTTCGCTCATCAGGCTCACTGGATCGTTTTTTCCCGCGGGCATCGATTGTGGAACCCGTTTTTCGCCAGCTTTCCCGCGTGAAACTTCCAGAAGATCGCCGCACTTCGCGTAGGTGACGGCAAATTCTATGTCGCCCGACGTCACCACCACTTCGTGAATCGGTTGGCCGTCGCGCTGGCGCATTTCGATATTGATCTTTCGGCCGGCGGAATCAACGAACTGAAGCTTGTTCGCGCCGTCTGTCTTCTCAGCGCGCCAGTTCAATTGCGCCGCAAGCCAGCCAACAAAGAGGAGAGCGGTCGATCGGAATTCGGCCGCGTAATCAATTCGAACTTTTTTTATTTTAGCAAAACGATGGTGCGAGGCGGGATGATCAAAGAATTGCGCGAGCGCGAAACGAACCTTGTCCAGTCGCGTCCAATTCAGGTCGCAAAGGATGATGCGCTGTTTCGCCTCGGCTTGTGCGGATTCTACGAGACGCATTTGCGTCCCAAAATCCTGCCAGGCCTGGCTGTCATAGATGAGTCGATCGACCCACGCCCAAAGTTGTGGATCCATCGGCTCATGGAATTCGTTCTGCCACCAAAGGTACAACGGCAAGTCCGAATCCAGATTTGATAGAACAATGTTCGGTAGCTGGATCGTACACCCGCCGTTGAGGCGGAACGAAATTTGTTCAGAGCAAACGTGTTTGCCGCCGGCACGGCTGACGTGGCAGTGCGCGCTGATCCAGGTGTCCACGCCATCGTCTTCTGCGTTGCAATCAGCTTCGATCACAATCGCGCGACAAGCGTGGTCTTCGGCGATTCTCGCCATCAACTGCGTGTTGCTGCCAAGGGAATCCGGCGCTTCGCTATAAACAGCCAGATTCATGAGCGAAGCGCGCGTCGCTGCGCCTTCACTTTCCCGCCAGAGCTTTTTCAGTTCCTGATCGATTTTGCCGATCTCAACAGGTATTCCGAGCGAATATGTTTCAGTTACGCCAGGCATCGCTCAGAGTCTCCTCCACGCCCGGCCGTCGCGCGCGAGCAAATCATCGGCTGCCTCCGGTCCCCACGATCCCGCGGGATAAGAATATAACTCGGGCACATCCTTTTTTGCGTGCCACGCTTCCTCGATTGGATCGATGAAAGCCCAGGCTTGCTCGACCTCGTCGCGGCGCGCAAAAAGCGTCGCGTCGCCGCTCATCGCGTCGAGCAGCAACCGCTCGTATGCTTCCGGGCTGGCTTTTCCGAAGGACGTTCCATAATGGAAATCCATTTTCACCGGCTCGATGTGAAAGCTCGTGCCAGGCACCTTGGCATGAATCCGCAACGAAATTCCCTCATCCGGTTGAATCCGAATCACCAGCACATTGAGATCGTGCAAATCTTTGTTGAACAGAACCGCAGGCGCTTTTTTGAAATGAATGGAAATTTCGGTTGCCGATTTTGGAAGCCGTTTCCCGACGCGCATATAAATTGGAACGTCGGCCCATCGCCAGTTATCGATGAACAAACGCAAGGCAACGAAAGTATCCGTTTGTGAATCTGGGTTTACGTTTTGTTCCTGGCGATAGCCCAGCATCGGATCGCCGTGAATGGTGCCTTTGGCATATTGACCGCGCACAACACTTGCCGCGATGTCATTGCGCGACCAACGACGCAGCGATCGGACCACTTTGACCTTTTCGTCGCGAATACTGTCAGCGCTCAGGTCCGTAGGCGGTTCCATTGCCGTAAGGCAAAGGAGCTGGAGCAAGTGGTTCTGCACCATGTCGCGCAACGCGCCGGCGCCTTCGTAATAGCCTGCGCGAGTCCCGACGCCCAGCGTTTCCGCCGCCGTGATCTGTACATGGTCGATGTAGTGCGTGTTCCACAGCGGCGCGAAAATCGCGTTGGCGAATCGGAGAACGAGGATGTTCTGGGCCGTTTCCTTGCCGAGAAAATGGTCGATCCGATAGGTTTGCTCTTCTGTAAAAGAATTGTGGATGACCCGATTAAGCTCGCGCGCCGAGGAAAGATCCGTTCCGAACGGTTTTTCGACGATTACGCGCACCCAGCTGCCTTTGCATGTTTCATTCAAGCCAGCAGCTTTTAAGTGCTTGAGAATTGGTTCGAATTGGTCCGGGCCTGCCGCAAAATAAAAAAGGCGATTGCCGCGCGTGCCGTGAGTTTCATCGATTTCATCGAGGCGTTTTGCCAGCGTCTTGTAGCCGTTTTCGTCGCCGAACTCGCTTTGGTGATAAAAAATCGATTGCGCAAATGTCTTCCAAATTTCGTCGCGCACAGGCTGGCGGGAAAACTTCCGCGTCGCTTCTTCGAGATCGCGCCGGAACTCCTCATCGCTTTTTTTGCGACGCGCGAATCCGACAATCGTCACCGCAGGTGGCAGCTCGCCGTCGGCCGCGACGTTATAGAGCGCAGGGACCAGTTTGCGATGGGCGAGATCGCCTGTAGCGCCGAAGATCACAATGCTGCATGGCTGCGGCACAGGACGCGTGGCTAATCCTTCGCGGAGCGGGTTTGGCTCCGGTTGATCAGCGGTTCGATTCATAAGCATCCGCAGATTACGCAGATTGCCGCAGATTTTAAGCGGAATCTTCTCACTCGATTATGCGCGGGAACGTTGCTCGACCGGGCCGACTGAGTAACAAGTGCTGGCAAATCATGCCTCGACCGTTTCGCGCAGTTATCTTTGATCTCGATGGCGTACTCGCCGATTCCGAGCCGTGGTGGAACGAGATCGATGCGAAATTGCTCGCCGAATACGGCGTCACTTATCGTGGCGAGTACCACCGAAACGTGCTGGGCGTAAGCTACCGACTGGCGTTGGGATTCTACAAGAAAACATTTGGCCTCTCGGCCCCTACTGAGGAATTGATGCGGCGCCGAGGGGAAATCGCCGCTGAATTCTTTGCCAGCCGCGTCGGCCTTTTTCCTTCCGCGAGAGCCGTAATAGCAGAGTTGCGGCAAATGAATCTGCGCCTTGCCGTAGCGACGAGTTCCGTGAGCACGTCCGCTCGTCCATTCTTAGATCGACACCGGCTAACGGCATTCTTTGACGTGATTGTGACCGGCGAAGAAATCGAACGCGGCAAACCGTCTCCCGACATCTACCTGAGCGCGGCGGAGAGACTTAGCATTCCAGCAGATGCATGCCTCGTCGTCGAGGACGCGCTTTCCGGAATCGCCGCTGCCGGGGCCGCTGGAATGTGCGTAGCCGCAATCCCCGACACACGCTTCGTCGATGCGCGCGAGTATGAGAAGCAAGCGGATTACTTGCTCGGCAATCTTTCGGAAATCCCCGCGCTCGTCCGCAGCATCGCTGCTGCGGATTAGCCCGGCAGCGGAAATCTATGCGTCAACTCGCGGACTTTTTCCCGAACACGATTGAGAGCAGTTTCGTCAGAGCGATTTTCCAAGGCTTCAGCAATCAGATCGGAAATCTCGAGCATTTCTTCTTCTTTCATGCCACGCGTCGTAACTGCAGGCGTGCCTACACGAATACCGCCGGGTTTAAAGATTGGGTAGGTGTCAAACGGGATACCGTTTTTGTTGACCGTAATGCCAGCGCGGTCGAGAACTTCCTGTGCTTCTTTCCCGTTGATCTCCTTCGGGCGGAGATCGACGAGCATCAAGTGATTGTCGGTGCCGCCGGAGACGATGCGGTACCCGTGTTTCGCCAGACCAGCGGCGAGCGCTTTCGCGTTGAGCACGACCTGCCGCTGGTATTCGCGGAATTGCGGCTGGAGCGCTTCGTGAAAGCAGACCGCCTTTGCTGCAATGACATGCATGAGCGGACCGCCTTGGACGCCCGGGAAAACGGTCGCATCGATCTGCTTGGCGAATCTCTCTTCACACATGACGATGCCGCCACGCGGCCCGCGCAGACTTTTGTGCGTGGTGGTCGTGATAAACTGCGCATGTGGGATCGGACTTGGGTGCTGACCACCGGCAACAAGCCCGGCGATGTGCGCCATATCGATGAACAAAAGCGCGCCGACCGAATCTGCGATTTGGCGCAGGCGCGGGAAATCGATGATGCGCGGATAAGCTGACGCGCCGGCGGTGATCATGAGCGGGCGGACCTCTTCGGCTTGCTTTTGCAATGCGTCGTAATCGATCTGCTCGGTCTTTTCGCTCACACCGTATTGGGAGACCGTGTAAAATTTACCGGAGAAATTCGCCGGATGGCCGTGCGTGAGATGGCCGCCGTGCGCTAGATTCATGGCCAAAATCTTGTCGCCGGGTTTCAGTACCGAAAAATAAACCGCCATATTGGCTTGCGCGCCGCTGTGCGGTTGCACGTTCACGTGCTCGCAGCCGAAGAGTCGCTTGGCACGATCGATCGCCAGTTGTTCCGCGGTATCGACGTTTTCGCAGCCGCCATACCAGCGTCTTCGCGGATAACCTTCGGCATACTTGTTCGTGAGGACGCTGCCTTGCGCTTCCATCACCGCTCGGCTGGTGAAATTTTCGGAGGCAATTAATTCGATGTTTTCGCGCTGACGTTTTTCCTCGGCGACGATTGCGTCGAAGATTTCCGGATCTGTGCGCCGAAGCGCTTCGCCATAAATCCGGGACGACGATTTCAGTTTTTCCGGTTCCACGTCGTGAGAAATATCATCATTAACGTAAGCACCGCCAGTGCGAGCTGCACCTGGCGGAACGAGGGAACTCTGTTCGACGAATGACAAAACGCTCGGCAACGCATTTTTGATGATGCGCGCGCAATCCTCGTATACTTCGCGGCCGAGGCCGATCGGGTCAGGCACGTCGCGCCACACTGTCGTGCCCGCCTCTTCAAATTCACGTAGCAAAAATGTTTTGTCGGCGCTTTGAGGAAACAGTGTTTGGATCGTTTCGACGTGGGCGCCGGTCATGGCAAAAATGTGTGTCGCGCGATCGACCAGGGCCGCCGTGAGCGGCTGGCTGCGCAGGTCGCTGATGTCCGTGCCTTCCTCCTCGCAGACTTGCACCGCATAGAGACTTGGCGGCTGGCCGCGCACCGCATGTACACCGGCCGAAACAACTTCGATATCCTTACGGTTCCCAAGCAAACGGCGAAAAAGCCCTTCCGCGATCGGACTGCGGCAAATATTGCCTGTGCAGACAAAGAGGACGCTTTTCACGTTTCAGACGGCGCGAGCGAGCGCCACCCCAACGTAGAATTGAACGTGCTCAAGTCAATCTGAGCGAGGTGTGAAGTCTGCGTATTGAGAATTGGGGCTTCTCGTCAGCGGGAATTGCAGCTATTTTGGTGGGCGTTCCGTTGTTTTTGCGCAAATGACCATCGACACACTGCGT
>DATEZD010000020.1:0-2148 GCA_035255865.1 Candidatus Udaeobacter sp. | reverse complement strand
GATCGGAACAATCTGCGGATGTTCTAAACTGGCTGCGGCCTCGGCCTCATGACGAAAACGTTTTAGATGAGGCGTGGTCTCCCAATGGCCGAAACCAATTACCTTCAGCGCGACGATTCGGTTGAGACTTTTCTGCCGCGCCCGATAAACGACCGCCTGTCCGCCGCGCCCAATCTCCTCGAGCACCTCGTAATCGCCAAATACGAAGGAGGTGTCCAGCTTGATTTCGACGACTGATTTGTCGAGGCCGGTCCGGAGCAGACAAACCAGGCAGTCGCCCTTTGCGTTCAACGGCTCGCCGCATATCGAGCAGATCGCGACGACGCCAGGTGCCAGTGGTATTTCCATGGCGCGTCTCCCTTAACCTCTCGTTAGCACACGGAGCAACTCATGCAACTCTGAAAGACGTTTCATCAATACCACCTGGTGTCAGGTTGAACTCAGAGCGTCTTTCTAGCGCCAATTTCTGAAAGCGAGGATCGCTCCGGATTTGATCGCCGGGCCGCTGCGTGCATCCTTCGGTGCGCGGAATGTGAGTTTTTGGAAGCGAGGATCATTCCGCAGCGTGTCCGCAGTAAGAGGCAAGCGCGGTGCGGAGTTACCGGGAAAGGCCAACGCGCTGCACCAGATCCTGAAATCTCGGATCCGACCTGACTGACTTGAAATGTGGACACACGTTCAGATTAACAAGATGGAACGAGTGCTCCGCGTATGCCTTTCCCAGCAATTGAAATGCCTGTTCACTGTTACCAAGCGCCACGTAGATCTTCGCTACTTCGTAGGCCGACACGTATTGTCGCTTCGCGAGCTCATTCAACTCATTGAGCATTTCATTCGCCTCATCCTTCTTCTGCGACTTCGCATATGCACGGCTAAGCGCAGCTCTCATTAGCGGACTATCTTCTGACAGAGAGATTGCCTTTTTAAACTCTTCGGTGGCTGAATCAAAAACCTGCTTTTGCTCATAAGCCAGACCAAGATGCCAGTGCGCGACGGCGAAGTTCGGATCCATCTGTATAGTTCTGCGGCATTGATCTATGGCTTCATCGTACCGGCCCGCGTAGTAAAGGGTCGCTCCCATAAACGTGTTCATTACGAGCGACGCCGGCTCGAGTTCCAGGGCTTTTTTCATTTCCTGGACGGCTTCTTCCAACCGACCCGTAGCCGTTAGATAATGAATGGCATACCACTCATGGGCGGTCGCATAATCTGGCTTGAGCTCTATACTGCGCTTGAACTCTTTCTCCGCCTCCGACCAGTTCCAATCGTAGTTCATCAGAACATGCGCCAGCGACGCATGCGCTTCGGCGAGTGTGTTATCCAGGGCCAGCGCCTTTATTGCCGATTCTTTTGCCTTTGGCATTGTTTCGTGTGGGGCGGCAAAATTGTAAAACGTCAGTCCAGTGTAGGAATCCGCCAAGCCGACGTAGCCAAGAGCAAAATTAGGATCGCGCTGGACGCTCTGCTGGAAGTGCTCGATCGCCTGTTTGATTCCCTCCGAAGTGCGCTTATTCCAAAAATAGCGGCCGCGCAGGTAGAACTGATACGCCTCTGCATTCGTGCTGTCGCGCTTGACCAGCCGCCGCTGCTCCTCGCTGGATAATTTCAACTTCAACTTCGCCGTGATCTCTTGCGCAATTGCCTGTTTGACTGCAACCAAGTCCGCGATTTTGCGATCGTATCCTGCGCCCCAAATTTGCGCGCCAGTCACGGCGTCCACCAAATCCACCTGAACGTTCAAAGCGTCCTGCATCTGCCGCACTTTTCCTGTCAGCACAGCCGTCACCCCCAACTCGCGCCCCACCTGGCGCGGGTCGACATCTTTTCCCTTGTAACGAAAGGCCGTCGGGCGTGCGATTACTCGCAGTTGCTGTAACTCGCTCAGGCTATTGATCAGCGCCTCAGAAATTCCTTCCGACAAATACTCGGTGTTCGGTTCGTTGCTCGCGTTTTCGAACGGCAGCACGGCGATCGACTTATCGACCTTGTGCGCGGAAACGCGAGGCAGGAGAAATAACCCTGCGACAGCGGAAATGATCACACCGGCTGCGACAAGCATGATCAGGTTACTTCGACGATGTGTTCCCACTGCTGCCGTTGGTGTTGCGCGAATGCCCTGCGGAGTGACATCAAAGATCCATCCGAGAA
>DATEZD010000019.1:0-12050 GCA_035255865.1 Candidatus Udaeobacter sp. | reverse complement strand
CACGAAGAAAACAATTAGCAAAGATTTGCCGGTAAAAACGAATCCGACGTAGTGACTGTTGGATGTCGGGCGCTGAAAACGCAAAATGAAGGAGTATCCCACACCCTGGCAGCGCAAGATGATGTGGGCGGCGCTTACTGCCTGTTTTGTGCTTCTTCTCATCGTTGTACTCGGTGCAGTGATTTGGGCCGGGGCGAATATCATTAGTTTCCTCCAGCCAATCCTGATCCCGGTGGCCATCGCCGTGATCCTCATGTATCTGCTCGACCCGCTGGTAACGAAAATGTCTCGCGGGACGCTCAGTCGCACCAAAGCCGTGGCTCTTCTTTTCGCGATTGGCTTTTTCGCTTTGGGAGGATTGGGCGCGTGGCTTGTCCCTACTATTTCGATCCAGAGCGCGAATTTTGCCAGGCAAGTTCCCGCCTACACCGACCGAGCGCGGGACTACACGGTCGATCTTATCTATCGATTCGACCACACATTCGGGTTGCTAGGCGGAGCGCACGGGAAATCTGCATCAACAAGCTTAACCAACTGGCTCATCGGCCCCGCGGCATCTCCTTCTCCCCGGGCACAACCGATAGCGACTCCGTCCGCGTCACCAGGAGCCACTGCGCCTGCGACCGAAATAATTGCCCCAAGCCCACCAAAACTCACCAGTGCTGAACGCCAGCGCATTCAGGCTTACGTAGAAAAACAAATGCCGAAGTTGGAGCAAGCCTTCCCGACCGTGTTGGAAAAGTTCTGGAGCATTTTGACGAAGAGCATCGGCGGATTTCTTGGCGTCACAGGTTTTCTGCTCAGTCTCATTCTGGTGCCCATCTATTTGTTTTTCCTGCTGAACGAAAAGCCACGCATCCAACAGCGGTGGAAAGAATACCTGCCGCTGCGCGCGTCGCCCTTCAGAGATGAAGTCGCAGACGTGTTGTCGGAAATCAATCGTTACGTCACGGCGTACTTTCGAGGCCAACTGCTGGTGTGTCTGGTGGATGGCATACTCATCGGGACGGCACTGACGATTTTCGGTCTGAATTTTGCGCCGCTAATTGGTGTGCTCGTTGTCATCCTCACGATGATTCCCTACATCGGTATCATCATCTGCTGGATACCAGCCGTTCTGATCGCCGCGTTTCAATGGGGCGACTGGACGCACCCCATTATTGTGACGGTAATTTTCATCGTCATCCAAAATCTCGAAGGCATTTTTTACGCTCCTCGAATCGTCGGGAATTACGTCGGGTTACATCCGATGACGGTAATCGTGTCGATCTTTGCCTGGGGTCTAATCATTGGCGGGGTAATCGGTCCGCTCCTTGCCGTGCCGCTCACCGCGGCAATGAAGGTTCTTCTGGCGCGCTACGTTTGGGGGCGACGCTTAAGAGAACAGACCATCGAACAAACCGACGCTCTTGCAGTTCAACAACGAGAGATAGCAACGCATCCTTAGGGCAGGAAACAGCATGCGCGGGAGGACAAGGGAACCAATGCGCGCGAAAATAGGACACGAAATGGCGGAACGGATCGAAGACGCCGGGCATCGAACAAATCGTCAGTTATCGCTCCGTGCAGAGTCGTTCTTCCGACGCTGGGTCTGGCCGGCTCGTCTCGCCCTTATGGTTACCGCCTTAGTAATCGCTTTTTTGCTGGGCGCGCTTTTCGTCAGTTACGGCTCAAAATTATATGAGGGCTGGCGGCAAAACCGTATGTTGCACCGGGCCGCTGCATTGCTACAAGAGGGAAAACTCAGCGAAGCATCGCAGACAGCGCACGAGCTCCTGGCACGACATCCCGATTCTTTGCCGGCCCTCTACATTTTGGCGGAGGCAGCGGAACAACAAAACCTCGAAGAGACCGTCTGGCGGCGCGAGCAAATAGCGCGATTGCTCCCGAAAGACCCAGACAGTCAACTCAATCTCGCTTCCGCGGCGTTGCGTTTTGGAAAGCTCGATCTGGCGCGAGAAGCGCTCGATCGGGTCGCTACCGCTGATCGGGACAGGGCAGCTTTTCACGTCGTGGCAGGCTGGCTGGCTCGCGCCGAAGGGAATCTTGCCGAGCAGGAAGAACAGTTCGCGGCCGCAGTAAAGAAAGAGCCCAACAATGATCTTTATCAGTTCAACCTCGCCGCGCTGCGAATTCACGCCAGTGATGCGAGAAAGAGCGCGAAAGCATGCGATACTCTTCAGCGACTAAGCAAGGTGGCTCCTTACCGAACAGGCGCGCTGCGGGCGCTGCTTAATGATGCTGTGGCGCGCAATGACCTCGCCGCAGCGGATAACTTTGCGCAACAACTCCAGATGTCGCCTGAGGTCACATTCGGCGATTATCTCCTCTGCTTGAACTTTTATCGGAAGCTGGATGAGAAAAAGTTCCGGCTGCTACTGGAAAAAGTGAAACCGTTTGCCGGGCGCAATTCGTCCAATCTCGCATCGCTCATGGACTGGATGAATCATAACGGACTGGCAGGCGATGTTGTTAAGTGGATCGACAAGTTGCCGGCAGCACAGCTGAGCTCGCCGCCGACATCCATCGGAGTCGCGGACGCATATGCGACGGTAAAAAATTGGTCGCGTTTGAAACGCTGGACGCGCAGTCACGCGACTGCGGGATGGGGCGACTCTGAATACCTGCGTCTCGCGTATCAGGCAATTGCCACTCGGCAATCACAGTCTCGTAACGGTGGATCTGCTAACACGGAATTCGAAACGCTGTGGCGCTCTGCGGAACAATTAACAAATGAACAGCCGGAACATGAACTGGCGCTCGCGCGTCTGGCCTCGAAATGGGAACTCGAGAACGAATCTGAGGAGCTCTGGCAGCGCGTCGCGAAAAATCCTCCGATGCGGCGTGAGGCGCTTGAGGCGCTTCGCCGGCTTTATCGCACGAAGAATGAAACAGGAAAGCTTTACGATGTTCTTCAGCGCCTTCATGAGAGCTCTCCCAACGAGGCGCCGATCACAGCGGACCTCGCCCGGCTCGGTCTTGACCTTGAGCAAAATATAGAGCGGTCGCATCAACTAGCCAAAGAGGCGTATGATCGGGCCCCCAAGGAGGTGAATTGCGCAGTCACTTACGCGTTTTCCCTCTCTCGTCTGGGCAGAAACCCCGAAGGCCTTGCGATTATACAAGATTTGCCGCCGGACCAGTTGCATGATCAACATGCAGCCGTTTACGTCGCGCTGTTGCTGGCCGAGACAAGCCAACTCGATGGCGCACAGGATTACATCATGGCAGCCGAGAACGGAAATATTTATCCAGAAGAGAAGAAACTGCTCGACGAAGCGAAAACCAAGCTGGCAGCCGCTTCTGCAACACCGTCTCCAGCGATTTCATCCACCCCGGTGGAGTTGAGTCCAACGCCAACGGCTTCGCAGCGTTGAGCGTTATTGCGCAAACAGATCTGTCGCCGTTACCACGCGCCACGCTTCCACGTCGGCATGAGTTTGCGTAGGTGAAATGCAGCGAACAGCTTTAAGTGCATCGAAGGTAACTTCCGAAACTGGCGCCATGATCGAATCCATTAACGCGCGCCGCGCTACGGCTGGCATCTTTTTATAGAGCAAACTCAGGTGCGGTTTGAGTTCGTAGTGGGACGAATCTCGCACAGCGTTGCGAATAATCTCATTGAGCTGCCGCAGCTCTGCATTCAACGCGAATTGCACAAAGAGTGTTTTGATGAACTCGCTGGAGTGGCCGATCTTAAGCGCTTTGAGCTTGATTGGTTTGCAAGCACGCGCGGCTTGCGAGATCGCACTTTCAGCCGTAGCTGCGCGATTCAATCCCACATGAATCGTCACGTGCGGCTCGAAAAGGGGCGCGTCGTATCGGCGCACGAGATCGTCGACCACTCCCTGAAAAAAGCTGCGCGCCGGCTCCGCGGGAATAAGCCAGTATGCAATGACGGTTCGTCCGGACACAAACGCGCTAACTCCACTTTTGCAGTTCAACGATGTTGCCTTCGGGATCTCGCGCATAGACGACGCGAAGGAGACCGACACCATCTACTTCTGTTGTGCCAATCTTTCCGACGGTACCGCCACCAGCCGCAATTACGGCCTGCAACGCCTGGTCCACATCGTCAACCGCAAATGCAATGTGAGCGAACCCACACTCGTTCGCGGAGGGCATGCCGCGATCAACGAGTTCATCGTAGCTGAAAACCTCGAGCGTCGGGCGATCCTCGCCATAGCCAGGCAGACGCAAGTGGACGCCGGTAAGATGTGCGTTTCGAAGCGAGGTCACACTATCGAGCCAGGCGCCAGACATATCGCGTTCAGGACCTTTGGTCTCACATCCGAATACCTCGGCGTAGAAGCGAACCAATCTTTTCCAATCTCTGGCAATCAGATTTGTATGAACGTACTTGGCTCGGACTGGCATTGTTTCCTCCTTCTGTAAGATTGTCCAAATACTAACGCCTTATCTTGTTTATGCCGACGAATGTTCTGGGAACAGAATTGAAATGTTGCTGTCGCGACCCGATTACCGGATTCTACCGCGACGGCTTTTGTCGAACAGGTCCGGAAGATGTCGGCCAGCACACCGTTTGCGTTGAAGTCACACAGGAGTTTCTGGATTTTTCCGTGCTCGATGGGAACGATCTGGTCACGCCGCGTCCGGAGTGGGGTTTCCCGGGACTGAAACCGGGCGACAAATGGTGCGTGTGCGTCACGCGCTGGAAAGACGCGCTCGATCATAACCGCGCCGCTCCTGTCGATCTTGAAGCTACCCACGCCTCTGCGCTTGAATTCGTGACGCTGGAAGAGCTAAAGGCGTATGCGTTGAAATAGGCCAGCGCACACACGGTTGAATCCCAGTGAGTTTGCCGCCACGCTAGGAGCAAATTGAAGCTTCCATTTAGTCTTTTCCTGGCGCTGCGGTACCTGAAACCGAAGCGGACGTTTCTCTCGATCATCACACTCATTTCCGTTCTCGGCGTGATGCTCGGCGTGACGGTGCTGATTCTTGTAATTTCGGTAATGACCGGCTTCGACCGGGAGTTACGCCAAAAGGTGATCGATTTCGATGCGCATATTCTCGTGAGCTCCGCGGACGTTTTCCGCGATTGGCGAACACTCAAAACGAAGATCGACAACACGCCGGGCGTCATTGCGACCGCCCCGTACATTCAAGGACCAGTGATCGTGGAATTTCAGAACCGGCGGCTCGCGCCACTGATTCGCGGTGTCGATCCCGGGCAGGAAGAAAAAGTCATCCCCCTGCAAAAATTCATCAAATACGGCAAGCTCGATCTGGAAGGCGAATCGACCGTGCTCGGGATTGAGCTCGCGAGAAAACTGCAAGTAAGTATCGGTGACAAGGTCACGGTCTATTCGCCTGGCAATCTCGGTCAGATTCTCGATAGCATTAAGAAATTGGAGGATGCCAAGGGCGAAGAAGAAAAAAAGGCAATCGACGAATTGCGCGATGTGATTCTTCCGAAAGAACTGACAGTCACCGGCATTTTTGAGACTGGTCATTACCTGCACGACTCCGAGTTTCTTCTAGTGCCGGTTTACGTGGGGCAGGAGTTATACGGCTTGGGAGACGCGCTGCACGGCATCACTGTCAAGACCGACGACCCCTACGGCGCCGAACGGATCAAACAGGCGATTCAGCAATTTCTCGAGCCGCCACAATACGCGCAAACCTGGATTGATATGAACCGCCAATACTTCGAAGCCGTGCGGCTCGAGCGGACGGTAATGTTTTTCCTGTTGTTCTTCATCGTGGTCGTAGCGGCGTTCGGAATCATGAGCACGTTGATCACAGTGACCGTGCAAAAGCGACGTGAGATCGGAATCATGAAAGCGCTCGGAGCGAACATCGCACAAATCATCTGGGTTTTCCTTGGCCAGGGGACAATCGTTGGTCTCTTTGGAACTCTTACGGGTCTCGGGCTCGGGATGACGTTGATCCGTTACCGCAACGAATTCAGTCACTGGCTCGCATCGACATTGCACATCGAGATTTTCCCGCGCGAAGTCTATCAGTTTTCGTCCATTCCGGCGGAGGTCATCCCGCGTGATGTCGCCATCATCTGCATCAGCGCGTTTTTCATCTGTTCGTTTGCCGCACTGATCCCCGCCTACTTCGCCGCGCGGCTCGATCCGGTGAAAGCGCTGCGCTATGAGTGATTTTATCTCTTACTCCTGCTCGTAATCGATTTCAAGAAACGATCCAGCGTGCAACACGCGTAGTCATATCCTTCGGGCCACTCGCTTTGGCGCGGACCAGCAACATTGAGAATCTCGATCTTGTGCTTGCGGATAAAATTGGAAATCAATATCGCAGCGTCCTCTGCGGAAACCTTTGACGCATCAATCAACTCGTCCGGCCGTCGTTGCTCGACACAGAAGCGGACCGTTTGCTCAGTGCCACCGCCAAGTTTGCCCGGGTAAATGATGACGGTCCCATCTGAATCGTTTACGTTCTGCAACGTCCGCTCAGTGAACCCGCCAACTTCCAGTTCCTGAAGCGGATATTGGTCCGGTATTCTTCCGAATTCGTCGAGACGTCCAGTCGGACACCAACCGCCGCACTCGATTCCGTGTTTCAGCGCGACATCGAGCGCCGCGCGATCAACGCCTGTTTGACCACCCGAAATTATTCTCATGTGCCTTGCGACACATTTAGTCGCCGGTCGGAACGATGTCCGCGCGCTCGACCATCAAGATCACGGTTCGTTCAGGTGCGCGGGTGCGATGGCGCACGCCTTTGGGCACGACGAAGCCCTGTCGCGGCGCAAGATCGATTACGCGATCTTCGAGATCGATCAGGAACCGTCCATCCAGCACGAAAAAGAATTCATCGATATCTTTGTGTTCGTGCCAGTGATATTCGCCTTGAACCACCGCCATCCTGACGACTGAGTCGTTCACCTTGCACAGCGTCTGGTTGTACCATTTGTCGGTGCAGGCATCAGCGAGCTTCTGCACGTCAACCACCTCAAGTGGCCCACGCAGAATGTTTAGGTACGTCTTGTAGGGAAACTCGTCAGCGGATGTTTTCGCGGTCATAAGCTTGAATTTACCAGGGAGCCTTCTTCTCTAAATTCAATTTCCTGGGTTCCTGGTTTCCTGACTCATTCTTCGCCGTCGAAATAGTCGGTCTCAGGGCCCTTAATCCAAACGCGATCGGCGGCTGACGACTTGTTCACTTTCCATTTTCCGCTGTCGGGCTGATACGCGGATTCCCCGATCGGATTATCTGCGATTACATAGAAAATGAAATCTTCGTCGCCAGAGTTGATTAGTTGGTGTGGCTCGTCTGGGCCGAAGATGAACGCGTCCCCAGACACAACTTCCGTCTTTCCGTCTTCGTGGCGAACAGTGCCCTTTCCGGAAATCACCAAATACAATTCCCATTGGGCCGAGTGCGCGTGGTAAGGGAAATTACATTTTCCTGCCGGCACCCGGTTCCATTCCAAATCAAACGGGTGCCGCTTGGACAGGTCGAGCGAAGCCGGTTCGCGTCCCAGCGCTTCAGAAATTCCTTTGAAGCAGACGACGTATTTTCCGCTGGGCGATTGCCACGGCTCTTCTTTGATTTCGTTAAGGTTTACTTTGCGCATTTCAGCCTTTTGTCATTCCGACCGAAGTGTCACGCCGTGGCGGGATTAATGGAATTCTCCGGAACTTCGAGAGATGTCTCGACTCCGCTCGACATGACAATCCCTCATTCTTCGCCATCGAAATAATCGGTCTCAGTTCCTTTCACGATCACTTCTTCTGGTCCCTCTTTCGCCACCGCCCATTTGCCGCTGTCGGGATAGTAACAGGAATCACCGCTTGTTCCGCCGCTGCGCGGATTATCAGCAATCACGTAATAAACAAAATCTGCATCCCCCGCGTTGGTGAGCTGATGCGCTTCACCGGGCTGAAAGAAGAACGCATCACCCGGGCCAACTTCTGTTGCCCCATCCTTATCGCGCACATTGCCGCGACCCGAAACAACGAGATAAAGCTCCGATTCCGCCGCGTGCGCGTGATATGGACAAAGCGATTTGCCTTTCGGAATGCGCACCAGCGCAAGATCAAACGGATGCCGTTTCGATAAATCGAGCGATTCCGGCTCGCGCCCGAGCGTAATTGAAATGTTCTTCGATACGCGTCCAAACTTTCCCTTCGGCGATTTCCGCTCCTGCTCTGGCACATCTTTCAGATTCACCTTGCGCATCGTCGTTCTTTACGCCCTGTCGCTTTCCATGCCAACTGGCAAAAGCACCGGCAGCAAAGGCGCGACGATAAAAAATGTTATCAGCGCCAGGATCGTTGTGGCGATCGAAACGCCCAGGGGCAGGTAGCCGCCGTTAACCAATCCGAGATAACACATCGGCACTCCGCCCAGCCAAACGATCATGCCGACGATAAATGCGAGGACCATTTGTGACCCGCGCCAACTGGAGATCGCGAGCCGATAGACAGCACACAACACGAACGCGAGAACAAAATCGGAAACGAATTGAAGGATCGCGTGCACGACGGGCGAAAAGGGTGAATGCATCGGCGGTGGTGCGACCGCGCCTGCTTGTTCCCACATCGAGCCGAGCAAGAAAACATTCCCCGCCCAACCTGTGAGATTGAGCACGAAACCGATCACCAAGCCTGCAATGATAAATCGCCGCATCCGTTTATCTCTTAAACGCCGCCAAATGGCCGTCTTGCCTGGCAGCCTTGGCACTCGTCAATCCTTCTACATTCCACCTTGCGTATTATTCGGACTCAAGTCGCTTTCTGGTCATAATTGAAAAGACGGCTATCCCTGCCCAGATGAGGTTCACGAATGTGGAAGGATAAGAGCCATAAAAGATCGTGTTTGCGGCCAACAGAAGGCTGCCGCTGATATTAAGAAGTTGATAGGCTGCCGAATCTCCTTCCAATTTCTTATGGGAAATCATCGCGTAAGCGACAAGGAGAGCTGCTGCTCCCACCCATCCGATTGCATCAAACCATACAGCATTGTTCATACTCTCGAATCCTTATAGCAACGAATACGTCATACCTTCCATTTCTTCGGCAGCTTTTGTTTCATTTCTTTAACTGACTCGAAGAGGTCACCGCGTTTTTCGACGCGGGCGAGGACCGGATCGGTGCGGAATTTCAAAAGATCAGCTTTTTTCTTTTTCAGGCATTTTTCAACCTCGTCCCAAGCGATCGGAGTGGAAACAGTCGGTTCCTCTCTCGCACGGAGGGAATAAACACAAATAGTGGTTTTGTGTTCGTCGTTTTGGCTCCAATCGACGAACACTTTGCCTTTGCGCACCGACTTGGACATGTTCGAGGTCACGAGATCGGCGTGCTCGTGCTCCAAATACTGGGCAAGTGCCAGCGACAAGTTTTTGGTCTCATCGTAGGTGACTGCCGTATTTAGCGGCACGTAGACTTGCAAACCTTTCGAGCCGCTCGTTTTCGCAAACGATTTCAGTTTCATTTGGGCTAACAAATCGCGAAGCCACAGCCCAACCTGACAGCACTGCACGATGTCGGCCGGTGGGCCGGGATCGAGGTCGAATACCATCATGGTCGGGCATTCGATCTTATTTTTGCGAGAGAGTGACGTGTGCAGCTCGAGGTCAGCCAGGTTTGCGGCCCAAACGAGCGTGGACAAATCGTTGGCCAGGCAATAGTGCATAATCCGCTGGTTGCCTTCGCTCCAAACTTTTGCCGTCTGCACCCATTTCGGCCGATGCGATGGACAGTTCTTTTCGTAGAAAAACTCGCCTTCAACGCCATCGGGATAGCGTTTCATCGTCAACGGACGATCCTTCAAATGCGGCAACAGGACCGGGGCGATCCGAATGTAGTAGTCGATCACCTGTCCTTTGGTAAACCCGACCTTCGGGTAGAGAACCTTGTCCAGGTTCGATACCTGAATCTTGCGGTCCTCGACGATCAGCTCAGCTTTGTTGGACATACGCGAAGTAAACGTCCAACGCTCAACGCCCAACGTCCAACAAATTGACGCACGCGCAGGGGAGCGTGTTGTCCGGAATGTCATCCTGAACGTAGTGAAGGATCTCTCACAGGTCGATCACGCTGATTACTCTGTGTGATTCGGCTTCGATTGGGAGATCTCTCGCTTCGCTCGAGATGACAGCGTTTTTCACGCGAAGAAACGCTCGGGCGAGAGCATCGGCTTCGGTTTGCAGATGCGTGCGACGCAATGCTCCCAGCTTTCGTGCCCGCTGAGGATTTCAATTTCCACACGCAGAAAATAGATCGGTACCTTCAATTCCGCTTCGGGCAAACGTGGCATCCGCACCGAATCTTTCTCGGTAGTCACAATCATCGCCAAGTCGCGCCGGATGCAACGCTTGATAAAGCTGATAAGTTCCGCCTCGGTGTAATAGTGATGATCGATGTAGCGCTTCGCGAGATCGACACGCGCCCCGAGTTTCTTCAAAGCGTCCTCGAAGCTTGCGGGCGCCGCAATGGCGCAGAGCGAGCCGATGAAGGTGTCCCGCAGAGCCTCAAGCGGCAATTGTTCGCCCGTAAAAACATTCTGGAGGTAAAGCGGTTTATGCGCGCATTCGATGACTTCCGCCGTGCGATTGTAGCGCCGGATGCGTCTCATCAGATCGAAATTAGGCTCGCCGGTGTTCTTTGTGATAAAGATATAGCTGGCGCGGCGAAGATTGCGCGGCGTTTCACGCAACGTGCCCCGAGGGAGCAAGAATTCGTTTCCGAAAGGCGCTTGTCGATCTACCAGCACCATGTCCAGCCGATGTTTGAGATGCAGATACTGAAACCCGTCATCGAGCAGCAACGTATCGACCTGCCATTTGTCGATGGCGAACCGCCCGCTTTTGACACGGTCTTTGTCCACCAGCACGATTACGTTCTTCAGGTTATGGGCGAGCATGTAAGGCTCGTCACCCGCGATCAGCGAGTCGAGCAGCAATGACTTGCCATCGGAGACAACCCGGGGAGGGTCCGAGTCTCTGCGAAACCAGCTCAGCCAGCTTCGCCTGCGCGGCACGCTCTTGTAACCGCGGGTCAGAATAGCAATGCGCCGTCCACCCGCCTGCAACGAGCGGGCAAACTTCTCAACAATCGGCGTCTTGCCCGTGCCGCCGACGGTTAGATTGCCGATACTGATCACCAGACAGCCCAGCGTGCGTTCGCGGAAGACTCTTTTCCGATAGAGATAAAGCCGCAACTGCACCACGCGGTCGAAAATGAATGAAAGCGCGTAAAGAATCCCGCGCAGCACCGACGCTCGAATGCCATGGCGGCGCTCGAGAACGACGTCGATGCCAAACTCCTCTAATTTTTCAAGCCGGCGGCCCATTAAGAATTGTGATTGGTGAAAAGTGATTAGTGACTGATGAGAACCTTCGCGCCGTGATTGTCCGCGTGCGTGATAATTATTCGCGCGGTGATCGCGCCCATTGCACCCAACATTGCCTGCCCCACTTCCTTTGCCGACCGAAGGGTCACGGCGGCAATTGTCGATCCGCTGCCGCTGAGGAATGCGCCAAGCGCGCCAGCCTTCTCGGCGGCGGCGACCACCGCTGGGAGAAAGGGAACCAGTTTTGTGCGAAACGGCTGGTGAAGATGATCGGCAAAAACGCCGCGCAGTTTTTTGTAATCTTGTGATACGAACGCGGCCGTAATTGCGCACGCATTTGCACAATTCTGGACCGCCTTGGCATGTGAAATCTTTGACGGCAGAACATTTCGTGCTCTCGAAGTTTGAATCTCTAGGTCAGGAACCAAGAGAACGAAATATAATCGCGGCGAGACTGCGAAGCGCTGAATGGTAGGGACGCCGCGCTGCGGGGGCGCCGACCTTACTACAGTGAACCCGCCGAAAGTTGCCGGCGCCGCGTTATCGGAGTGTCCCTCCAGGTCGGCGCATAATTGGAAGATCTTCAATCGATCGAGCGGATTGCCGCTGAGTCGGTTCAGTGCAAGCAAGATGCCGAGGCGAACAGTCGCGCTGCTTCCCAAGCCGCGCGAACGCTGAATTTGCTCCGCAATTGAACACGAAAACGAAAACGTGCGACGATGCGTTTGGTTGAAAAATCGATCCGCTGCCTCAGAGACAAT
>DATEZD010000018.1:0-10706 GCA_035255865.1 Candidatus Udaeobacter sp. | reverse complement strand
AGCAGGAATTCGGCGATGTCGCGCCGGCCCATGTGCGACGCGCCGCCCAGCGCGGTTTCGAAATCGCCATTGCCCCAGTCGATGGCTCCATTGATCAGCGTCGGATCTTCCGCCAACATCTTTTCCACCGCGGGCAAATTGAAATGACCGGCGATGACGAATCGTTTCACCCGTGCGCGATCGATCTGCGGATCGTGCTCGGGAAAATCCGGCACGTTATCAGCTGATTGTGGCGACGGTGCCGTCGACGGAACCAATGCGGTCGTTCCCGGCTGCGCACGCAGCACGCCGCGTCCGCAGAGCATGCCCGCCACAGCAATGCTGCTATTAATAAGAAACTTCTTGCGCGTGAGCGATGTATTCATGAACGCGACCTTACGTCGCGCCCATCAGATATACTTCTCGAATATTGCTATTTTCTTCGGTCGCCATTCCACAACGTTTTCGCCACGCCCGCGGCGACATTCCGCAGCGCTTGTGAAACAACGCGCTAAACGAACCGAGGCTGGTGAACCCGCATTCCAAACAAATCGCCGTCACTGGTATCCGCGTTTTCTCGAGCAAAAACTTCGCCCGATCCAATCGGCAATTATTGAGATACTGATGCGGCGTTTGATGAAACACGGTCTGAAACACACGAAGCAAATGGAACGGCGAGAGACATGCGGCTGCGGCAACTTCGGACAGCGAGACCGGCGCAGCAAGATGAGCGTGCAGATAATCCCGGGCGCGACTGACGCGTCGCCACAGCTCTTCGCGCGTGGAGGCGCGCACTGCCGGTAAATTGCCAATCTCACGTCTGAGCAAGCGCTGGCTGGAGAGCATCGACGCGAGCAACTCTCGTAATTTTTCCTCTAACCAACCGTCTTGAATCGGTTCCTCGCTTTTGAACGCGGCGCGCAAAGCGTGCACTTTGGGCGAGACGATCCGGTCGTGGGGCGTGTACCGCTCGAAGAATGACGCCCTCATTCCGCTTTCGTCAGGCGATTTCGCCACCAACATTTCCGGCGTTTCATTGAAGCCGCGTAAGACTTCCTCGGCCCAGCCGTCCGGAAACCAGAGCACGAATGTTTCTACCCGAGTCGGCGAGGCAATCTCGATCGAGTACGGTTGCCGATCGTTCAGGATCAAGTAACCGCCATCATCGACTGCGACTTCGGCACGCCCAACCTTGTAAAGCGCGCGACCATTGGCCATGCATTTGAGCGACAGCGGCAATCCCGGCGTTTCCGCGAAATAAGAAAACCCGCGTCCGCTCATGAAAACGGATCGCTGTAAAGAACTCAACGGGTCGAGCGCCAAGATGCCATCATAACTCACGTTCGGGATGATGTCAGTCGCCAGAACCCAAGCATGAAAAGGATAAACGATCACACGAGATCGAAATGAAAATCGCCGCGTTGGAAGGACAACAAAGGGAATTGGCCGCCGCGCTGGAAGATCCGGCGGCTTACACACCGGGCGGCCATGCTACTACGATCAATCGCGATCTCTCGGCTTTGTCCCACGATCTTGCCCGCCTGACGACAGAATGGGAAAGCGTCACGCCGGCGAGCGCGCGCTACGCTCGCTTTCATCTGGCTTTGGCCGCCTGTAGAATTGCTACATGAGAAAAGAAATAGCGATCTTTTCCTTGCTGCTTTTACTCCCAGTTTTCTGTATGGGCGCCAATTGGAAGAATTTCCGCGCCGATGCGAAGCGAATGGAAGAGAGGATCAAAGAGCTTTCCGAATTCGGAGCAAATCGCGAAGGGGGAGTGAGCCGCGTTGCGTTCAGCGATGCCGACGTTGAGGGTCGTAAATACATAAGATCTTTGATGGAAAAGGCAGGACTAAAAGTCCGTGTCGATGCTGCGGGAAACATCATTGGCCACAGGGAAGGGCGTAATCCGAAGCTTCCGGTAATTTTGTTCGGTTCTCACATTGATTCTGTTCCGCATGGCGGGAACTACGACGGAGATGTGGGAGTTCTCGGCGCATTGGAATGCATCGAAATCCTGAATCAACAAAACTTTTTAACCGCTCACCCACTGGAGGTCATCGTATTTTCCGATGAAGAAGGCGGACTTACCGGAAGCCACGCAGTTGCCGGCGAACTTAGTCAGGAAGCACTTCAGATAAAGAGCCACAGTGGAAAGACGATCGGAGAGGGAATTCGCTTCATCGGTGGCGATCCGGACAACCTACAATCAGCCAAACGAAATCCTTCTGAAATCCTCGCGTACCTGGAATTGCACATCGAACAGGGTGGAATTTTGGAAGCGGAAAAAATCAACATCGGTGTGGTAGAAGGAATCGTGGGAATCAACTTGTGGAATGTTACCGTCCTTGGGTTTGCCAACCACGCGGGAACAACGCCCATGAATCAGAGAAAGGACGCGCTCCTGGCTGCAGCAAGATTAGTTGAGTCAGTCAATCATATTGCAAGGGGCATTCCCGGCCATCAGGTTGCTACCGTCGGAACGATTCAGGCTGAGCCGGGCGCTCCGAACGTAATTCCTGGGAAAGTAGTGATGAGTTTGGAGATCCGAGATCTGGACAAATCGAAAATCGATCTGGTATTTGAAAAAGTAAAAGAATCCGCGGAAAAAATCGCCGCGGATACAGGCACGACAATTTCTTTCGCTGCGCTCGATGTAACTGCGGTTCCAGCACCCACAGATCAAAGGCTTCGTAAGGCCATTCAAGAAGCAGCGACAGGTCTGGGGTTGACAACGAAGCTGATGCCAAGCGGCGCAGGGCACGATGCTCAGGATCTTGCGCGAATCGTTCCAATCGGAATGATCTTCGTTCCAAGCGTCGGTGGAATCAGCCATTCTCCAAAAGAATTTACAACCGCTTCGGATATGGCAAACGGCGCCAGCGTTTTGATGCAAGCAATTTTGAAGGTAGATGAAAAGGGCTTGTAGCTGGCGGGATCCGACTGCGTCAGCCGCTGGCTGCCGACGAAAAGTAAGAAGTAGGAAGGAAGAAATCCGGGAGCGGAAAACGTCCAACGCTCAACTCCGAAAGGATTCGCGAGCCGGCGCTTAACGTCCAACGCCGAATGAAACAGGGCCGTGGTCAACGACCACGGCTACAGGTTTTTCCTGATTTAGAGAACGCGGGGAAAACGGATACTCAGCTGAATGCAAACGTAGACTTCGCGTTGGGTCCCAGGAATCGTAAAACCCGCGCCGCTCCACTTTGCCCTGGTTAAATGCCCAAGGCGGAGAGCAGCGTGGAATATTTGTTGACGGACGCGACGAGTTGCGGATGCGAGGCTTCAAAATTTTCCACGGACCGTTTCAGTTCGTGCAAAACTCTGTTGGCGTGTTCCGGCTTCTTCTCGGCGCGAATCGTTTCGTGGGCCGAAGTCTCAACCAGATGGGCGATGCTTTTTGCATCCTCGTGATGAGTTTCCGAAACCTTGGCAATCGCAGGCTCGAGCTTCGAGAGCAAGTCCAGCAACTCGGCTTTCGTGTCGGCCGGAATATTTTCGGCAGACTCGATAGCTGCTTTGGTCTTCTCGATGCGTTCGTCAGTCATCTACACTGCTATAGCTCAAATTCATCGCATCTTGCGAAGATTTTTTCCAGTTGCTAACCACGAATGGACACGAATAAACACGAAGTTGCGACGTCATTAGTGTCCATTCGTGGTTAAATTTTTGGTTGCGGCGGAGCCGCTCTGGACGATCCGCGGTTACTCTTCGTCCCAGGAAAGGCCTTCCGTGAAGATTTGCACCTGGCTACCTCCGTTATCCGGCTTCACGAAGATCGTGAGCGAAGCGTCGCCACGTTTTCGCTTCAGGATTGACGAGGCCGGCGTGACCAGATCGCTGCCGTCCTTGGTCCAGCCTTGAACCTTGAGATTCTCGGCTAATTCAGCGCAGACGCTTTTTACGTTCGCCTTGCTCTTGAAGAGAATGTGTTCAACAAGCTCCTTGTATTCGACGCCGGACGCGTCTTTCGTGAGGGCCAGGTCCTTGGCGTTGAGTTTGTCCTGCGCCGGTTCGGGCGCGGCTGTTTCACTGAGCTCAGTCGTTGCCTTGGCGGTTGCCGGCTTGTCAGTTGCGTCCGTTTCGGACTTTTCCGAATCGGCGACCTGAAACTCTTTTGGGATCTCTCCGAGCGGCGCGACAAACTTGAGGTTGACCTCCCAGGTCTCGCCGAACACTTCGGCCTGGCCATCGGTAGTCAGTTCTCCCTGCACTTTGCCGTCCGCAAATTCGAAGTTGTTTGTCTTGATCTGGCCGATCGAGCTGAAGCCCTGCTTCTGATGCGCGGTGTGGACGACCTGGCAACCAAAAATGTCGCCGTCTTCATGGAGTGAGATGATCAGTGCGCTGCCGAACTTGCCGAACCCGGCATCAAAATCGGGCTTCTGATCTTTGGAATGATCCTTTTCAGTGAACACCAGCAGTATCGATGGCTGATTGTTAAATGGCTCGCGCCAATGTGCCGACACGTGAGCCAGCTTCGCTTCTTTGCCGTTTCCCTTGAACACGCCCGTCACCAACGGCTTCACGTTAGCGGCCGGGCCCGGATTTTTTTTGACGGTGGCCGGCAGCGATTCCCCGGCGCGGAGCAACGCCACATCGAAACGAACGTCAAAACCTGCGGAAAACATTTCCTCGGTCTCATTCGGCTGGCTGGCTTTGCCACTCACGCGGCCGTCCTGCAATTTTAGTTCCCCGGTCGCATTACCGAGACGCCTGCCCAGCGATGTGTTGCCAGCGCCAGCGCTCCAGAACTTGAGCTGCCCCGTCTTCGCAAAATCCAACTTGAGAAATGGCCGCTTAAAATCAGCGAAGCCGCTGTCTTTTTCCTTTTCCCTGGCCTCCTTGAGGTTCTCGCTGGAAATCGCCTGACTGCTCAGAACCACCGCGATCACTTCCTCCTCATTGATGGTCGTCTCATAGGCCAGCCCGTGCGCCAGAGGATAGTTCTTGCCGTTAACCATCAACGTCCCCTCCGCGGCCTTTGCTGCTGGCTTGGCTCCCCCTTGCGCAAAGAGCGTCACCGCGCCGCCAATGAGGATCATCCCCGCCAGTAGAGTTATGAATTTTTTAGCCATAAAAAATGCTGGTTGTGCGCGTAGGCATTTCAGCAGCAAAACAATAAAGCGCCAAGCGCGAACTGTATCCGCGATTTCAAAAAAATTCTGGCGGGTCCCAAGCCGAAAACAGTTTACAAATAAAGCGCTGACGAAGCTACTGATCACTGGTTACCGCTTAATATGAAAATCATTCTCGAGACGGATCGGCTGCTGCTGAGAGAATACGAAGAAGCGGACGCGGAAGCGTTCTTTAAGCTGAATAGCGATCCGGAAGTGTTACGGTTCGTTCCCGATAAACCGTTGCTCAATGTCGAACAGGCCCGGCAAGTATTGGTCGATCATCCGATCGCCGACTACCGGAAATACGGTTTTGGCCGTGGCGCCTGCATCCTCAAAAGCACCGGCCAACAAATCGGGTTTGCGGGGTTGAAATATCTCGAAGAATTGGGCGAGGTCGATATCGCATATCGCCTGATGCGGTCTCACTGGCGCATGGGGTTGGCGACTGAAGCTGCGCTTGCCTCGGTCCGCTACGGCTTCGCCGATCTCGGTCTCAAGCGAATCATTGGCTTGGTCATGCCCGAGAACATCGCCTCGGTGCGGGTACTGGAAAAAACTGGGCTGCGCTATGCCGAGACAGTGTCTTTTTGGGGGCACCAATTCTTAAAATACGTCATTACGTAACCACGAATGGACCCGAATAGACACGAAGAATTTTTTTGAACAGAAGTTAACAAAGAAAACAAAGTCTTGGTACGTTTCTTAGTTGTCTTCGTTCCCTTTTGTAAGACCACTTCGAGAAAGTTCGTTGCGGTGGGACACCGCAACTAGCACGCGAGACGCATGCGCTACCCATTTCGTGTTCATTAGTGTGAATGGAGCTGCCGGGATCAGCGACATAGAAGGCAAAGTCGCGAGGGTAAGCGACGAGGGAGGCGGGAAACGACCGAGCTTCAATTCGTGGTTAAATCCTGAGAAGGTTCGTTTCGGCTGGCAGCCGAAACCAACAGCCTGGCAGCCTGTGCTCCCCACGCAAAAGTGCCGTTAGAATCGATTTCTATTTTATGAAAGGCTGTCCACCAAAGATGGACAGGAAACTTATGCTGATAGAAATCGAAGAAAGCGATTCGTTGGTGAACTCCATTCCGTTGCCGGCGTGTCCCGGTTGCAGAATGATCAAGAATGAGTGGCCTGGCGAAGGATATACGCACGACGGCGAGACCTATTGCTGCCAGGGTTGTGCTGAAGGCACCGGCTGCATGTGCGTTGCTGTCGAGACCCCGGGCTTCTCACGTCGGGGACAGAAGCTTACGCGGGCAGAGCCGCGTCCGGACGAACAGCGCTCCGGTGCACCGGTACCACAGGGTGAACTGAGCGGAGAACGCGATAATCTAGGGACTGAAGAAGCCTTGGATCAAGGCGGCTAAGATCATTAGCCGTTGAGAGCGTAAAGGTCCGTGGCAGCCACGCCCTTTACGGAGTTGAGTGTTGAGGGTTTTGAGAAAGCGGCAGAAAACGCCGAGCGCCCAACGTCGAACATCGAATGAAAGAGGCCGCGGTCAGCGACCCCCTCAGCGGGCTACAGCTCTCCTCTTTCCTACATTAATAATGCTCTACGGCAGTAGAGCAAGAGTCACCGGAGCGTGGAGTGTCCTGCGGCTCGCAGGGCGAGCACGGCGGCCAGTGCTATGAGGCAGCCAACACAACAGGTGCAGAGCCGCAAAGGAAACTAATGTAGCTGTTCGCTGCGCTCAAGGCGGCTGAGACAGACCGCCCCTACCCGGCGCAATCGCCTACGGCTCGGCCAGCGAAGCTGGCGGCACACACACCAAATGCATTTCGTGTGTGAGCCAGCGCCTGATTAGAGAACGCGGGGGAAACGGATATTCAGTTTAAGGCAAACGTAGAGAAGCAAGATCGCGCCAAGTGTGGAAAAAATGAGGCCGGCGGGATGAAATCGTCCGGTTACCGAGCGCGAAAACATGTGGGTAACGGCGCCGCCGATGATCGATCCGATGATGCCGAGCACGATTGTCCAGAAGATGGTCATGTGCACGTGCATCACCCATTTCGCGATAACCCCCGCGATCAACCCAACAATAATGTACCAGATTAAGTGAAGCATAATTTTTCCTCCGTTGTTTGCCTGTAGAGTTGCCGAGTATGGCCAGGCGTTTCACAATTGACCAGATTTTTTTCGATTTGAGAAAAGAATCGGCTCAATGTAGGTCCGAGCCGAACGGGCAGAGAAGATTGAAGTCGGAATGGAGTGAATGGGAGTAACCACGAATGGACCCGCCTACGCGAAGACTACGGCGCGGCAGGCACGAATTCACACGAAGAATTTTTTTTTTGAACAGAAGTTAACAAAGAAAACAAAGTTTTGGTACGTTTCTTAGTTGTCTTCGTTCCCTTTTGTAAAAGTTCGTTGCGGCGAGGGCGCAATCGCTCCCGCAAGCGCGGGACGGCGACCGCTCCCCAGGGACCGATCTGTTTTTTAACAGAAGATAACGAAGGGACGAAGGGTTATCTGTTTTGGGGGTCAGAACGGCAGCCGGAGCGTTCGCCCTACAACGGCAAGAATCTTCGTTATCTTCGTTGCCTTCTGTGAGGCTTGTCTCTCGGTAGTCGAAAGCGTCGCTAGAGCAGTTCCTGGATCACACGCTTAGCTTGTTCCGGGGAAATGCCGAGCGGGCGGAATGCGAGTGGGCCTTCGCCCGTGTGCAACACCGGCTCCAGATCTTCCAGGCTTTCCAAGTCGGTCCGCCGCCAGAACAATCCAATAGGAATTTCTTCGCCCCACTGAAAACCGCGCTCGATCGCCTGATGCAGATCGGTCGGGTCGTGGCCCTGTTCTTCGAGAATTTTCACGCGCGGATTAAACCATTGGTAGGTGTTGTCCTTGTTGTAAGTGACGCAAGGACTGAAAACGTCCACCAGCGCGAAGCCCTTGTGTTGAATGGCGCCCTTGAACATTTCGACCATGTGTTTCTGTTTGCCGCTGAACGCGCGCGCCACGTAGGTGGCACCGCCAACGATTGCCATCGGGATCGGATTGATCGGGTTCTCAACGCTTCCGTGCGGCGTGCTCTTGGTTTTCATTCCCTTGACGCTGGTGGGCGAGCACTGGCCGGTGGTTAAACCGTAGATCTGGTTGTCCATCACGATGTAAGTGAGGTCAACGTTGCGCCGCATGGTGTGAACGAAATGGTTTCCGCCAATTCCGTAACCGTCGCCGTCGCCGCCGGTACAAATCACCTTGAGGTCGTGGTTGCCGCATCTCACACCGGTTGCAACCGCGAGCGCGCGGCCATGGAGCGTGTGCATCCCGTAAGTGTTGACGTAACCGGGCAGATTCGATGAACAGCCGATGCCGCTGATGACGCAGATCTGATGCGGCTGCAACCCGAGCTCGAACAGTGCCGCTTGAAGCGAGGCGAGCACGGAGAAATCGCCGCAGCCGGGACACCAGTCAGGATGGATGCGGCCGCGGTAAGTTTCTTTTGTGAGCTTGCCGGGCTCGGCGGTGGCGGGTGGTGCTACGGGTGCGGTCATGGTTCGTTAGGCGTTGACTTCATGGACAGGAACAGAAAGCCGGGTTTGGCCGGCCAGTTGCGCTTTCACTGCTTCGACAATGTGGTGCGGCATAAACGGTTCGCCGTCGTACTTGCGGATGTGACCGTGCGCGGCGAAACCGGTTTCGCTCCGGAGATAACGGGCGAATTGGCCGCTCTGATTGTTCTCAACCAGGATGACATTCTTACTGCGCCCAAGAGTCGCGCCGATTTCGGCCGCGTGCAGCGGCACAATCCATTTAATGGCGAGCTGGTTGGCAACGATGCCTTCTTCGCCTGCCAGTTTTTCCACCGCTTCCCGGATTACGCCCTCGGTCGAGCCCCAACCCACCAGCGTGACATCAGCCTGCTCCGGACCAACGAGTTTCGGCGGTGCGATGTCGTTGATCGCGTCTTGCATTTTGCGGGCACGTTTCTCCACCATCATTCGCCGCTTCTGTGGATTGGTGAATTCATCACTGATGAGCGTGCCGTCTTCATCGTGCTCGTCGGTCGCTGCGGTAAAAATGTAACCGGGCACGCCCGGCACCGCGCGTGGAGAAACTCCGCTCGGCGTGTTCTTGTAACGCAGATACGTCTTGTCGTTGTAGCCGCTGGCGGGATTCAAGCCGTTTCCCTCCTTCGCCAAGGCTACGGCGGGCAAGCCGTTGCCGTTAGACAGAATCAATTCGCCCCGGTCGATCTTCACTTGGAAGTCCAGATCATCGGGATCGATGCTCGCGGTCCCTTCAGAGATCAGCAGATCGGACAGGACCAGACCGGGACATTGGTATTTGTCGCAGAGATTGAACAACTCCGGAATCGTCTGAAATAAATCCAGCTGGTTCGTCGGCGCGACGACAATGCGCGGATAATCGCCCTGGCCGGCGCCCAGCACTTGCCAGAGGTCGCCTTGTTCGGTTTTGGTTGGAACGCCTGTCGCCGGCCCGGCGCGCTGCACATCGACGCAAACAATCGGCGTTTCAATCATTCCCGCCATCCCGACGGCCTCGGTCATCAGCGCAAACCCACCTCCGCTGGTTGCGCACATGGCGCGGCAGCCTGTGTGAGCTGCGCCAATCACCATGTTCATCACGCCGATTTCATCTTCGACCTGCCGGACCATGATACCGAGTTCACGCGCATGCGCCGCCATCCACATCAACACGCCAGTGGATGGGCTCATCGGATACGCCGCGTAAAACTTCACGCCTGCAGCCGCTCCACCCATGGCGACGGCTTGGTTGCCGGTAATTATTCCGAGCGGTTTGGCTCCTCGCGGCGCTTTCCAGGAAAAGGCTGCAAAATTTTGAGCCGCGTAATCGTAGCCTGCGCGAGCGATGGCCAGGTTTTCAGCCACAACCGCGTCGCCTTTCTTCTTAAATTGCCGCGAAATGACGGTCTCAAGCGGTTCCGATTCGATCCCGAGTAATTGGAGCGTCGCGCCGAGCGCAGCAGTGTTGACCGCCAGTTTGTTGCCCTTGGTCAATTCCTTCATCGGCATGGGGCAGAGTTGGACACCGTCCGCGGCCTTCCCGGGCGTGATCTTCTCTTTGTCGTAAATCGCGCATGCGCCGCTCATCAAAAGATGCAGGTGCCGATCCATCGTGTCTTGATTGAGCGGAATCAACACATCGATCTTGTCACCCATGGAACGCACTGGCCCGTCGCTCGCGCGAATTGTCAAAAAGGTGTGACCGCCACGGATAATCGACTGGTAGGCGTTGTAGGCGTTGAGATGCAGTCCGCGCCGCGCAAAGATAAGAGCGAGAATGTTCCCAGTGGAAGCGATCCCCTGGCCGTTCTCACCGCCAATGCCGACTGCGAAATCAATTTTGTTCATTACGCCGGAAGTGTTTTTGCTGTTGGGGGGCGTAAATTTGCTGCGTCGGACGCCAATAAGCAAGCGGAAGCGAGAATGCCAGGGTGCAGCGGTGACGAGCACAGCTAGTGCTTGCGCCCTGGCCGAAAACCGCGGAGGAAAATCCCATGAAGAAGATAAACCCCTTTTTATGATTCGATTCGGAAGCGGAGCAGGCAGCTAAATTCTACGTCGGCATTTTTAAGAATTCGAAGATCGGGAAGATAACGCATTACCGCGAGGATGGGCCGC
>DATEZD010000017.1:0-12277 GCA_035255865.1 Candidatus Udaeobacter sp. | reverse complement strand
GCGCGGATGACTTTGTCGCTGCCGCACACCGAACAGGTGATTCCCATGAAGATGCTGCCGAGCGCGACGGTTACGCGGTCCGGCGAGCTGCTGGCGCCGTTACCATTTCCTCCGACGGCGGCAGGATCATCGGCCGACTTGTTCGTGATCACGTCGATGACTTGTTTGTCACCGGTGCGAGGCAAATCGGTGACCGGTCGGTTCAGAGCTTTCTTCTCGATCTCGAGAATTTCTTTGAGCGGTAAATCCGGCTGCGCGCGATTCGGCGCAGTCGCTTCCTTGTAGCCTTTGATAAACTGGCAGGCGAGCCAGCGGAAAACGTAATCAGTGATGCTGGTTGCGTGGCGGATGTCGGGATTTTTTGTAAATCCGCTCGGCTCGAATCGCTGATACGCGAATTTTTTCACGAGACTCTCGAGTGGCACACCGTACTGCAACGCAATCGAAGTGAGCGTGCCCACTGTGTCCATCAATCCGCCGATAGTGCTGCCCTCTTTCGACATGGTAATGAAAAGTTCGCCAGGCTGCCCGTCTTCGTACAAACCGACCGTGATGTACCCCTCGTGACCGGCGATCTCGAACCGGTGGGTCATCGACGAGCGCGTGTCCGGCATTCGATGCCGGACCGGTTGGTTAAGCTGCGAGCGCAGCAGGGTCAGTTCTTGTTCCAGTTCGAGAATGCGCTTTTGGAGCGCGTCAACTACAGGGCCGGCATCATCCCGCAGTTGCGGGACTACAGTGCCCATGTCTTTCGTCTTGCGCGTGTTCAAAGGCGCAGAGCGCTTTGAGCCCTCGCGATAAATCGCGATCGATTTCAATCCAAGCCGCCAACCTTCGATGTAGGTGTTCACTATGTCGTCCACGGTGGCTGACTCTGGCATGTTAACGGTCTTCGAAATCGCGCCGCTCAGAAATGGCTGCGCCGCAGCCATCATTTTCAGATGCGCCAGGTAATGCAGCGAGCGCTGGCCTTTGAACGGCTTGAACGCGCAATCGAAGATCGGCAAGTGTTCCGGTTTCAGGCCAGAGCGATGTAGCGCGACCGTCTCGGTTGCATCCGGGCTATTCGCAAGCGGGACGCTTGCGCTACCTTTGATGTCTTCAATCGTGTCGAACGCGTCGATATGCGCGATGATGCGTTCGATCTCCTCGGCGTTGTAACCCAGTTTCTCCAGCGCGGGCTTAACTGTCTGGTTGACAATTTTGAGCATGCCGCCGCCCGCGAGCAGCTTGTATTTTACCAGCGCGATGTCCGGCTCGATTCCGGTCGTATCGCAATCCATCAGGAAACTGATTGTGCCCGTCGGGGCAAGCACGGTGACTTGCGCATTGCGATAACCGTGGCGCTTGCCGAGTTCCGCCGCACTGTCCCAAACTTTTGCGGCTTCCTCTTTCAAATGCGCGAACTCTTTCGCATCCGAAATTTCCCGCACTGCACATCGATGCAACTCGATCACCTCCAACATTGCGGCGACATTGTCCTTTGCGACCGGCTTCGTGACGCCGCTCGCGCGCGCGTCGTGATAGCCGGGGAACGGTCCCAGCGCTTGCGCCATGCGCGCGCTTTGCTCGTAAGCTTCGCCGGTCATGATGGCAGTGACCGCGCCGCAGAGTGCCCGACCTTCCACGCTGTCGTAACCATAGCCGTAGCTCATGACGAGCGAGCCGAGATTTGCGTAACCGAGGCCGAGCGTGCGGAAAATATGCGAGTTCTCTGCGATCTCTTTGATCGGGTAGCTCGCGTTATCGACAATGATTTCCTGCGCGGTGATGAAAATGCGCACCGCGGCTTTGAATCGCTCCACATCGAAATCGCCCCCGGCGGTCTTGAACTTCATCAAATTTAGCGAAGCGAGATTGCAGGCTGTGTTATCGAGGAAGAGATACTCGCTGCATGGGTTCGTGGAATTTTGCCGGTCGGTGCCTTTGCACGTGTGCCATTTGTGGATCGTGGTATCGAATTGCATTCCGGGATCGCCGCAGACCCATGTGCCTTCGGCGATTTTGCGCAGCAACGTGCGAGCGTTTTTCTTCTCGCATGCCTGGCCGTCGGTCACTCGGCGCGTCCACCATTCGCGCCCCTCCTGCGCCGCTTCCATGAATTCGTCGCTGACCCGCACGCTCACGTTTTCGTTTTGATACATCACCGATCCGTACGCGTCGCCGTTGTAACTGCCGTCATAGCCCTGCTCGATGAGTGCCCACGCTTTTTTCTCTTCCTTTTGCTTCGCGTCGATGAACTCCTCGATGTCCGGGTGCCAATCCTTGAGCGTGTTCATCTTGGCCGCGCGCCTTGTTTTCCCGCCGCTCTTCACGACGTTCGCAACCTGGTCGTAAACCTTCAGAAACGAAAGTGGTCCACTGGGTTTGCCGCCGCCGCTCAATTTTTCTCGTGTCGATCTAAGCGAAGAAAGATCGGTCCCGGTGCCGCTGCCATATTTGAAAAGCATCGCCTCGCTCATGGCCAGACGCATGATGTCTTCCATCGTGTCGTCCACGCTTTGGATGAAACACGCACTGCCCTGCGGATACTCGTATTGCGAAGGCGCGCGCTCCGCTTTGGCCGTCTCACGATTGTAAAAATAATTGCCTGCACCCGCGCCCTTGCCCACGCCGTATTGATGGTACAAACCAACATTGAACCAGACCGGCGAGTTAAATGCGCCGTGCTGGTTCAGGCAAAGCCAGGTCAGGTCATTGTAGAAAATTTCTGCGGCTTCGGCGTCCGCGAAATAACCATCCGCCATGCCCCAATCGGCGATCGTGCGCGTGACCCGATGAATCAGTTGGCGCACCGAAGTCTCCCTTCCGCCTTTGTATGGATCGGTGCCGTTGGCGATATCACCGTAGAAATATTTTGAGACCGCTATCTTTGTGGCGAGCGCACTCCAGCTCTTAGGGACTTCGATGTCCTCCTGTTTGAAAATAACTTTGCCGCTATCATCAGTGATTTCCGCAGTGCGCTGTTCCCATTCGATTTGATCGAACGGCGCGACGACAGCGTCGCTGAACACGCGCTTGAAGTGCAGGCCGCGATTTTTCCTTTTTGCCGTCGTATTTTTTCGGCCTGTGGCGGATCGAAGCGGTCTGTTAAGTGAAGCGGGCGGGATTCCGGGTTTTAGTTGAATCATGGCGATGAGGAGGGGTTAAAGTTACGAATAAGATGCGAATACTGGTGAACAGCGGCGCCAACAACCTGTGAATACCAGTCAACAACAAGTAATAGCGTGGCTGTCCGGTTGGACACACAATATGCAGCCCCGGCCAAAGGCATGGCAAGCTAAAAATTGTAACATTTTTTGGGGAGCACAGCGGCCAGCGCCGCGCGTTCGGGATCGCCTGAGAGATGAAAGCAAACGCACAGCGCTCAACGCCGAACGTCCAATTTCAAATCGGGATTTGCCGTTCGACGTTGGATGTTGAACGTTGAGCGCTTGCCACGCCGAAGCTTTACCGTAGGCGGGTTCGACGTTTTCTTTACGCGTATGGAAGGGTGGCTGAGTCCGGTTTAAGGCACTCGACTCGAAATCGAGCGTGGGGAAACCCACCGTGGGTTCGAATCCCACCCCTTCCGCTGACCTGCTTCACAGGATTGGCAGCTGCGATTGGTGCGATCAAAGACGTGCCCAATCACATTGGCAGTGGTGAAATTCGAAAAAGTGATGCATACTTTTTTCCCGCGAGGTGCAGTCGTTATTTCCCGCGTTCGCTGCGGCAACAATTTGAAGCGGCGCGGGTCGCCGCATGGAACGCGCTTTTGCAAACCGAATCGAAGCAGGACGGCTGCTTGCGGAGAAGCTTGTCAAGTATGCCGGTCGCGCTGACGTAATCGTGCTTGGCCTGCCGCGCGGCGGTGTGCCAGTGGCATTCGAAGTCGCGCACCGCCTGGGCGCGCTGCTCGATGTTTTCATCGTGCGCAAGCTCGGTGTGCCCGGTTTCGAAGAACTGGCAGCCGGCGCGATCGCTTCGGGCGGCGTGCGCGTTTTAAATGAAGATGTCATGCGCTCAATACCACACGCAGACGAGGCCATCGACGCGGTCACCATCAGAGAAACAGCTGAATTGGAACGGCGCGAGCAGATTTATCGTGAAGGACGTCCCCCACCCGAACTGCGGGATCGGATTGTCATTCTGGTGGATGACGGGTTGGCCACCGGAGCAACGATGCGCGCCGCCGTGAAAGCGTTGCGGGAGAGCGGCGCCGTAAAGATTGTCGTGGCAGTGCCGGTCGGTCCACCAGACACCTGCCACGAACTCGAAGAACGAGCCGACGAAACAATTTGCCTGAGCACACCTGAATTCTTTCAGGCTGTCGGCCAGTACTATGAAGACTTCTCGCAAACAAGCGACGAAGACGTGCGCGAATTACTCAGCCAGGCCGCACAAAACACGACCTGAGCCAAAGCTGAATCAAGTTCACATCCTCAATCTTACTCTCGCTCATGCTCTTGCTGTTGGTCGAAATGGAAGGTGCGAGATCGGGAGTAAAAAATGAATGAAGTGCAAATCCAAGCTGGGCGCGCAGTTCTCTCTGGAAATTTGATTATTCCCAAAAACGCGGCCGCGCTCGTGTTCTTTGCGCACGGCAGTGGCAGCAGCCGGCACAGTCCACGCAATCAATTTGTCGCCCGCACGCTGAACGACACTGGGCTGGGAACGTTACTTTTTGATTTGCTCAAGCCTGACGAGGAAGCGATCGACATGCGCACTCGTGAGCACCGATTCAACATCGGCTTGCTGGCAGAACGCCTTGTTCACGCCACAAGATGGGCAAAACAACAAGAGGAAACACGCGATTTGCGCATCGGCTATTTTGGCTCGAGCACCGGCGGAGGTGCGGCTCTCGTCGCAGCAGCACAGGTCCCAAACGATGTCGGCGCTGTGGTTTCACGCGGTGGACGCCCAGATCTGGCCGGCGACGCGTTGCCAAAAGTGCAGGCGCCGACGTTGCTGATCGTCGGCGGCAACGACGATATTGTGATCGAGCTAAACGAAATGGCGCGCGATCAGATGCGTTGCGAAGTGAAATTGGAGATTGTTCCAGGCGCGACGCATCTTTTTGAGGAACCGGGCGCGCTGGAGAAGGTCGCCGAACTCGCAAGTGATTGGTTCGTCAATCACATCGGGCGTGCCAGCCAGCATTAACCAGTCATTCCGAGCGGAGCGAGGAATCTCGCAATCGAAGCGCGCAGCGAGCTGTAGCCGGAGTCGGCTGGTCCGCCGTAGCTTTAGCGAAGGCGGATGACTTCGGCAGCCCCGAAAACATTCGGGGCTAGAATCATGCCGGCAACACGGTCGAGAGCGTCACTTCACTGTCGACGGTTTGTTGAACGACATTTTCTACAGTGGCGCCGACTTTTGATCCATCGCGATCGAGTATCCACACCTGTTGGCCTTGTTCGAATGGGCCGCGGGACATCAGTTTGAGCAAAATGCCTTCCTCGGCCGCCGGATTATCGAGCACGTCGATGCAGATTGCTTCGGTCGTTCCGAAGTCAGTCTGCAAGGTCACCTTGTCATCAATTTTCGGCCTTTGCATCGACAACAGCCGCCACGGGCCCGCTAAAAGTAATCGCTCCTCGCTCCGCTGCCGAGCGTGTCCACGCTGACAAAGAAATCATCTATCTACACCTGTCTCGACCAGTTCTCGCGGCTTCGCGACGTGCGGTTCGGTCTTATCGCGCTTAAGCACCCGATACAGGAACCAGACGATGAAACAGTTCGCCAGCAAAATGAGCGCGCCCACCAGACCTGGGCGATGCCAAAGATGACGGATCTCAATTGGAATCAGGAATGCGGTCGCGAAAATCATCAGTAGCTCGGCCCAGCGTTGCTGCATGTAAACGCCGATTCCTTCGGTGAAAAGAACCGCGGAATAAAACAGCGCCAGAAGACCCGTGGCCCGCAGCGCGCCGTCCGCGAGGACCGCTTGCAGTTTGTTGAGCAAATAATCGACAGCTCTGCTGTGCTCCAGCAGGATTTCGTCCGCGGTCCAATTCGACAGAGCATCCATCCAACGAGTCCGCGCATTCACAAAAAGCAGTGAAATGCCAAGCAGAAGCAACAGGGCGCCTTTACCGATCTTGAAAAGCGCAATCAACTTGAGGTAGCGAACACGACGCGCGCCGTGCAAAATGGCAGGCTCGTGCGCTCGCTTACTCATCCTCACAACTCTTCGCCGAACTTTGTTCATTGCACAATGCCTGGATTTTTTGCAGGAGGAGGACCGATAATTGGCCGCCTCTCCCCTTCTTCGCAAAGGGGAGAGGACTAAGGTGAGGGATCGCCTCCTCGTCCTGTTACGAAACCCTCACCCTACCCTCTCCCTCGAAGGAAGAGGCGAAGAAAACCGCTGAACACATGCCTGGCTGGCGCAGCTGTTAGCCAGCAATGATTGGACTTTCCCGACAGCAAATTTCCAGCTTGTTGCCATCCGGGTCCTCGAAGAAAAACGCATAGTAGCCCGGACTGTAGTCGGCGCAGACTTCGGGCCCTTCAAGGGTCTTGCCGCCCGCTTCGCGCACCAGTTTCGCCAGCCGATCCACTTCATCACGCGTATCCGCCCAAAACGCGATGCGCGTACCGCTTGGCTGATGGTTCTTATCCTCGGTGAAACCGAAAAATTCCGATGGCCTGTCACCCCCCGCAGAATAAAACGTATGGAAATCTTCACCCGCCACTTCAGCCGGCGCTGGCTCATGCCTTTCGCGAACGAACCCAAGCTGCGGCAGAAATTTTCCGTAGAACTTTCTCGCCACTTCCATGTCTTTTACCCGTAGGTCGATGTGATCAAAGAGACGCGTCTTCATTTTTTGATTCTCAATTGGTTCCGGTCGCAATTCAATCGTTTGGTGTCTGCTTAGCGCCAAAGGCGCTGCTCATATTCGAGCCTGGGGCAACTCCCCAGGACCGATTGCGCGCCCCGCGGGCGAGCGCTGAAGGCGCGCCTCAATCCGGTGGATGCGTTTTCCAATCCATACAAACTAGTTTCGGTCGTGAATCGCGCTTTCAGCGCCGGCGACCGTTATCCAACCGTAGCAAAGGGCTCTGCGCGGTTGCGCATTACAGTGACCGCTTTACATACAGAAAATCAAATCCGCGCGCTCCCCGAAGCGATCAAACGAAACAGCGCTCCGGGCTGAGCAGACAGAGCGCGTCACTCCGTCAAGCCAGGAACCGCGCCAAAATCGGTCTAAGTTTTTCTACCGTGCCCTCAGGCCAGAGCTTTCGATCCGTGACCAACGCAGTGTCCAACGCGAAATGTTCCGGCCAGTTCGGCTCTCTAGGTATTCGCGGGATAACGTCCACCAGAACTTTTCTGGCTGTCTCCGCATTTGCTACTAAATGGCCGAGGACCGTCTGCGCCGAGACTGGTTCTTCTTCCACCTTCCAGCAATCGTAATCGGTAATCATCGCCATTGTCGCAAACGCGATCTCCGCTTCGCGTGCCAATTTCGCCTCAGGCAAATTCGTCATCGCGATGACATCAAAGCCATTGCGCCGATTAAATTCCGACTCCGCGCGCGTGGAAAATGCGGGGCCATCCATGTTCACGTAAGTGCCGCCGTTGTGCACAGTCACTCCCAATGATCTGGCTGATTCGGCCAGAAGATTCCGCAGGTTCGCGCTGATCGGGTCGGCGAAGGCGATGTGCGCCGCAATGCCCTCGCCAAAGAATGTATGGGCGGTCCGGTTGCTGGTGCGATCATAAAATTGCGAGGGTAAGACTACATCTCGCGGCACGTATTGTTCCTGCAAACTGCCCACCGCCGCCACCGAGATGATCCAGCGGACGTTGAGTGAACGGAGCGCGTAGATATTCGCTCGATGATTTATTTCGTGCGGCAGAATCCGATGACCGCGCCCGTGTCGTGGCAGAAAATAAACCTGGCGCCCGCTCAGCGTTCCGCCGACGAGCGTGTCGGATGGCGACCCAAACGGCGTACTGACCTGATGTTCGGTGACGTCTTGTACTTCCTCCATTTGATACAGTCCGCTGCCGCCAATGATTCCAATTGCTGGAGTTTGTTCGTTCATGCTCACTTCGATTTAATCGCAAGAATCGACCCTATGGAAAGTGCATAATCTCTGCATAGCGAAGGCGGCTGGGACGTGTATTATTTTCGCTCGCCCATGCCGAAGTTTTTCATCAAGACCTACGGTTGCCAGATGAACGAGCGCGACTCGGAACAGGTCGCGCACTCGCTCGTCGCACGAGGCTACGAACGCGTCGCGCACGAGGCTGAAGCGGACGTCGTGCTCCTGAACACGTGCAGTGTGCGCGATATGGCCGACCAAAAGGCGCTGGGTAAAATGGGAATGCTCGGCCGCATGGCGAAAGAACGGCCGCACGTGGTTTTTGGTTTCCTCGGCTGCATGGCCCAGGCGCGCGGCGCGGAACTACTGAAAGATTTGCCGCACGTCGATCTTGTGGTCGGCACGCAAAAGTTTCACCGCGTTGCAGATTATGTGGAGGAGTTGGTGGCGAAGAAAAAGAATCGAATTTCAGAAAACGCCGCACGCCCAACTCCGATAAATCGCGAGCAAGCGTCCAACTCCGATAAATCGCGAGCCGGCGCCCAACGCCCAATGGAAAGACGGATGGACGATCTGCGATCTTCCATTGTTGATGTTGCAGAGGAAGCTGGATCGCAATCGACGATCCGCGATCAGCAACTCGCGCCAAGGCAGGCAACGGCGTTTGTCTCAATCATGCAAGGATGCAACATGCACTGCACATTCTGCATCGTGCCCCAGACGCGCGGAACCGAGCGCAGCCGCTCCATCGACGAAATCGTGAACGAAGTGCGCAATCTCGTCTCGCGCGGCGTCAAAGAAATCACGCTACTCGGACAAATCGTGAATCTTTACGGGCGCCACGAATTTCCCAAGACCGAGAACAAATCTCCCTTCGTGCAGTTGATTGAAGCCGTACATGCAGTCGATGCACTCGAACGATTACGTTTTACGTCGCCGCACCCGATTGGTTTTCGCGACGACTTAATTGATGCGATCTCGCGTTTGCCGAAGCTGGCTGAGCACGTTCATCTGCCGTTGCAATCTGGCTCCAACAAGATTCTCAAAGCGATGCATCGCGCCTATACCGCGGAAAAATATGTCGATCTTGTCCGACGCATCCGGCGAGTGCGCTACGGAATCGCGATCACAACCGACATTATAGTGGGATTCCCCGGGGAGACAGAAGACGATTACCAACAGACGCGCGATCTCGTCGAGCAAATCCAATTCGATAACGCGTTTGTCTTCCGCTATTCGCCACGGCGCGGTACTCCGGCCGCAAATACGCCCGATCAAATCGACGAGCGCACCAAGGAGAAGCGCAACCAGGATCTGCTCCGAATCGTGAACGAATCGAACCGCCGCAAGCTCGAACGCCTGGTCGGACGCGATGTGGAGGTCCTTTGCGAAGGACCGAGCAAAACAAATCCGGCGCGCTTAATGGGCCGGACGCGCACCAACAAAATCGTGGTGTTTGAAGGCAATGAGGAACTGATTGGCGAAATTGTTCACGTGCAGGTGCAACAAGCGAACGGATTCAGCTTATACGGTAAGCCCGTCAGAGTAGAGCGAGCCTCTGGCTTCCGTACCTTCAACCGCGATCCGGAGGCATACGCTACTTTGGCAACTTTTTAAGTTGCGCCGGCTCAATCGCACGTTGAAAACTTGCTCCACCTTATCCAAACTCACACGCTAGCAGCGAAGGCTCGCCAATGATTTACCATCTCTCTTTGCATAACGCCGGAATCATCGCGGGCGTATTTCTCGTTTTAATCGGTTTGCTCGGATTGCTAAAACCGGACTTCGCCAGTGTGGTGCAACGCTTCCCACGCTCTTACGTTGCGGGAGTTATCCTGCTTACCATTTGTCTCGTGTGGACGTTCTGGCTACTCGCCACGATTCAGATGGGCGAATTCTCCTCCTTCCGGCGCCCGCTCCTCATTGCGTTGCCAATCGGTTACGGGCTCACCCTGCGTTTCGTAGATGAATTTCTCGCGGTACGCGCTCTTGGAATTCTTTGCTTGCTGGCCGCGGAGCCGTTGCTCGATGCGGCCTTTCTGCGTTACGAAACGAGCCGGTTGTTAATAACGGTGTTCGCTTATGCGTTGATTGTTGCCGGTCTGTTTTGGGTCGCGATCCCGTATGTCCTTCGCGATCAAATTAACTGGAGCGCACGCAGCGTTTTTCGCTGGCGCTGCTTGCATTCTGTCGCGCTCATTTATGGCGTCGTAGTCCTGGCGTTTGCCTTTACGCAATATTAATGGAACATAGGGCTACGCCCTGTGCGGCCAGCGCGACATCCTGTCCGCTGCTCTTAACTCAGCGGGTTACAAACTATGCTGGGCGCACAGACTGAAAGTCTATGTTCCGGCGCATTCTGGTGATCCGCGGCGGCGCAATCGGCGATTTCATTCTCACGCTGCCGGCGCTCAAGGCGCTGCGGGATGCCTGGCCGCATGCACAAATCGAGATTCTGGGTTACAAACAGATTGCGGTTCTTGCGGAAAACCGGTCCTATGCGCAGGCAGTGCGCTCGATCGAGTATGGACCGCTCTCCAGCTTCTTCGCGAGGAAGTCGGAACTGCCAGCAGAGTTGGCAAATTATTTCGCGAGTTTCGATTTGATCGTCAGCTATCTGTACGATCCAGATCGAATCTTTGAAAACAACCTGCGCCGTTGTGGCGTCGAAAATCTGCTTTGCGGACCGCCCGAGATCGCCGAAAACGCCGGTCACGCCGCCCGCCAGCTTGCGCGGCCGATCGAAGAGATGGGTATCAGAGTTGTCGATCTTAGTGAGAGAGTTTTTCCCTCAATAGAAGATCGACAGTTCGCCAGCGATTTTCTCCGGTCTTTGCAGCAGCCGATCGCGGCAATTCATCCAGGAAGTGGCAGTAAGGAAAAGAACTGGCCTTTGGAAAATTGGATCGCGCTGTTTTCAGGAACAGACGGTTTCCCAGACGCCGAAGGCAAACATGGGCGCCACGGAAGGTTTCCTTCCCTTGTCGTCATCTCCGGGGAAGCGGACAAATCGCAGACCGAGCAATTGGAACGCGAGTGGAAAGATCGAGATGTTCGTTTCGCAAAAAATTTGCCGCTGCCACATCTGGCGGCGGTGCTTGAGAGCTCGATCTTCGTTGGACACGACAGCGGCATCTCACACCTCGCTGCGGCCGCGGGCGCAAGCTGCATCTTGCTCTTCGGCGCGACCAATCCCGATGTGTGGGCGCCCAGGAATAAAAACGTACGAGTTGTCGCGGCGCCAAGTGGAAGGCTGAGAGATCTGGAAATCACGCAGGTCGAAGTAGCAATAACTGCGGCCCTATGGGATCGCTCCAACGAAAACTCATCCAAACGTCTCCTCGAGCAGTAGTGTGCGCTGTCCTCAGCGCATTATTCCGAGCGCTGCAAGGATTTCCGCTGAGGACAGCGGACTCTACAGTTTTACTCTTCGTAGCCGCTTGGGAACTTTTGATGCCATTTCCAAGCGCTCTCGATGATGGCCTCGAGTGACTGGAATTGTGGCTGCCAGCCAAGCTCGCTTTTGATTTTTTCCGAGGAAGCGATAAGCCGCGCTGGATCGCCGGGTCTGCGCGGCTCTTCAATCGTGTCGATCTTTCGCCCGGTGATCTTGCGGCAGGCCGCGATCACTTCCCGAACACTGGAGCCGCCTCCTGTGCCGAGGTTGTAAAATCCGCTGGCAGTTGCGCCAAGCGCCAGAATGTGCGCGCGCGCAAGATCGACAATATGAATGTAGTCGCGAATACACGTTCCATCAGGCGTTTCGTAATCAGTGCCGTAAATTTCAAGATTCGGCCTCTGGCTCAGCGCGACCTTCAGCACTGCGGGAATCAAATGTGTCTCCGGCCGATGATCTTCGCCGAACTTCTCGGTCGCGCCCGAGGCGTTGAAGTAGCGCAGACAAACAAACTTCACGCCATAAATCTCGTCGTACCAGCGCAGAATTTTTTCGAAAGTCAGCTTCGATTCGCCGTAGGGGCTGATCGGGCGCGGCGCAGCGGTCTCGTCGATTGGCAGGCGATCCGGCGGACCGAAGATGGCGCACGTCGAAGAGAACACCATTCGCCGGACGCCGGCTGCGATCATGGCGTCGAGCAGGTTCAATCCGTTGGAAATGTTGTTCCGAAAATATTTGGACGGATTGTGCATTGATTCGCCAACCAATGCGTTTGCGGCGAAATGCATCACGGCGTCGGAACGAGAACTGGAGAGTGCCGTCTCGATTTGCTCGCGGTGCGCA
>DATEZD010000016.1:0-4310 GCA_035255865.1 Candidatus Udaeobacter sp. | reverse complement strand
GAGCGAGCACCGTTGGCCGAAGCGAATGGTTGTACGGAATTGTCTGTGGGTTTGATGTTACCAAACCAACAATGCTCATGGCGGAGCTTCATGATGAATCGCGAATGAACTTTAGCCGCGACGTACTCACGTTGAATTTCGGTTTGCGGCATGAGTTTACCGAAAACTACATACTGATTTTATCCATGGGACATGAGCTTCGGTCGCCAGATCAGCCGACAGCGCTCATTGGCTATTTTGGGATGCAATTCGTTTATTGAATGAGATCAATGCGCTTTTGAAGCGGGCTTCTGCGGATAGATCAGGATCAACGCGACGATCACCACCAGGAGCGCGAGCGATGCGGTGTAACGGCTCAGAGCCAATCCGCCTTCCGCGATCGGCTTGTCGAGAAAATCGCCGAGCGTGGCTCCGAGCGGGCGAGTCAAAATGAATGCAGCCCAAAACAAAATGACGCGGGAAAAGCTCGTGAGGTAGTAAAGGAGAGCGGTCAACAAAAGTAATCCGCCGAAAACGGCGGCAGCGCCGAGATAGCCCATTTCATTTGTGTCGGCCACCCAATCGCCCAGCGCCGTACCCAAGGTCTGGGAAAACATGATTGTCACCCAGTAAAAAATCTCGACTTTCGGTGTACTCACCGTTTCGATCGATATACTCCCGGTCGACCAGCGCCAGATCAGAAGTGACGCAATCACACAGATAAGCAAAATCGTTGAACCGCCGGTGTAGCCGATGCCGAGCGATCTCGTGCAATAATCGGCCAGCGTTGTGCCGACGGTCGTCGTCGCGACAATCGTCAACCAGTAAAGGAACGGGTGAAATTTTCTTGCCCTGATCTGCACCAGGACCGCGACAACAAAAATAACACCGAAGATTGCGGTGCCGATAAGGTACCCGGTGCCCTTGGATTCGGCAGTAGTTTCGCCAAGCCACGACATGGTGACAGCATCGCCGCCAGTCTCGCCGAGCGTGGTCGCCAGGATCTTAACGATCCAGAACAGAAATGTTACCTGTGGTACCTTGGCAACGAGTTCCGCTTTTTCTTCATCCATTTTTATCCTCCGAAAATCATGCTGTCCGCGCGGCTAGACCGAGACCTCCCGGACTTTGTTTTTCATTTGTCACCGGACTCTTGCAGAGAAATCGCGCGCGCCAGGGCTGTCGCGCGCGGGCCACCAATGAAAAATCGCCTCAATTTTCCGTCCGGATGGCGACTTGAATAACGCGCCTGACGCTATCCAATCCACACGACATACCTGGATCCCTATTTTCGCAGCAAAAACAAACCGACGATCGCGAACACAACGCCGACGATTCTTTGCCACGATGGTGGTTCGCGAAAGAAAAGAATGCCCGCGATGGCCATAATTGCCGCGCCGCCCGCGAGAATGGCAGGAACAGAAGAGAGTGGGCCGCCCTTTTGAAAAAGTAAGAAGAACGCGATGGTACCAGCGCCGACACAGATGCCGGTCAGCAGCGAGTAATTAAAACCGGGCATACTGAATTTCTGGCTCCAACGTCCACTAAGCCAGAGAAACGCGAGGTAGATTAGAATCGATAACGCGGCGCTCGCTTCAACGACAAATCCGCCGAAACCTTCGCCGATGCGCTCCGCCGCAAGTCGTGTAAAGATTTGATGGGCGCCATAGAGAATGGCGGCGATGACTGCATACCAGAACCAAGCTGCCACAAACGAGGAGTCTAGTTCATGAAATGGATCACTCGCGAGAAAATTAAAGTGGACCGCGTTGCGTGCCCGTGGCTTATCAAAAAATTCATCGACAAAGATGCGGAGTTCGTCTTCCTCCCGCACGACACTGATTGGACTAAGATCGCTAAGGGAATCGTGTTCGACGTCCCGAATTGCGAGCTTGGACATCACGGCGAGGACGTTTCGTTCAACTCGATCTTGAAAAAATATGCGCTCACGGATCCAGCGCTCGTTTTGCTGGGGGAAATCGTTCGAGCGGCCGACTCGTACCCGCCCAATCCGCATGCAGCGGGAGAAGGTTTGCGCTGGATCGCCAGCGGTTTCGGCGCGCTCGGGCTGAGCGACCACGAAATTCTCGAGCGCGAATTCGTGGTTTACGACGCGCTTTACTCAGAATGCAAACGCCAGGTGAGCTAATGGTAGGCGCTTTTGCTGTAGCGGCAGTCTCTGACTGTCGCGCTTCTGCTCAAAAGCGCGCGTTGTGAAATTCGAGGTCAAATATCTCACCGAGATGCGGCCATTCGTTCCAACACGCCGCCAGACCCGCTCGGACAGGATTCTCCCTCACATAATTCCATTTCTGTGAATACGAATCGCCGCTCCGCAGCACATGATCGAAGAACCCCTTCTGCCAATTTGGGGAAGCGATGCCCTGCTCGCGAAGCTTGGAAGAAAGCGTGCCTTTTAGCGATTTCAGCCAAACAGACAAGCTAAGCAGCTTGTCATCAATCGCGACAAAGAGATGGATATGATCAGGCATGAAGACGTACGCGCCGATCCACGCTCCATAATTTGGAGCGCACTGAGCAAAGGCCTTAAATACGTTATGAATTGCTTTGTTTGCCAACAGCTTTCGCCGGTTTGCCGCACACGCAGTGACGAAATAGATCGGCGAATGTTGATAAACAATGTCAAGGCGCTTTAGACGTTCGGGCATGGAAAGGAGTCTAGCACATTGCATAGCGCGACGGTCGGAGACCGCCGCTACAGAAGGCAGACATAGTGCAGGAGGCGCTTTTCAAAAGTTCCATTCCGCGTTGGTAAATCGCGTCTTATGAAGAGCGGAATGCAAACGCCAGGTGAGCAAAGCGTAAACCGGAAGCGGCAGTTCGCAGAATTCTTCGGACTCAAACGCAATCTTGTCATTCTGCTCGTAGCCATTTTTGTCATCGGCGCGGGCGAAGAACTTTGGATGCGTTTTGTGCCGAAGTACCTGCAAGCGGTCGGCGCAACGGTTTTTGTGATCGGTCTTTATGATGCGCTACGCACTTTGCTCGGCGCGATCTATGCCTATCCCGGCGGAGTCCTTGTGGACGCTTGGGGACATCGCCGCGCGTTCATCATCTTCAACGTAGTCTCAATCGCCGGCTACGCGCTGGTCCTGCTCGTTCCGCATTGGGCCGCAGTCATCGCTGGAATGTTTCTCTTCCTTTCGTGGACTTGTTTTTCCCTGCCGGCGACATTTTCCCTGGTCGGAGCTGCGCTCGAAGCAAATCGCCACTCCATGGGTGTGGGCGTTCAATCCGTAATCAAACGGTTGCCGATCATGATTGCGCCATTTTTCGGCGGAATGTTGATCGACCGGTTCGGAATCATCAACGGCGTGCGCATCGCGCTTGTCGCCTCGATCTTTCTCTCAGCGGTCACAATTTTAGTGCAACGGCAATTGCGCGAAGAAGTGAGTGGTGGGCCGCGAGTCGCCGCCGCGACCGCGCCGCAGCCGGAGCAGTGGAATCTCTGGCGAAGCTTCCGCGAATTCAGTTCGCCGCTGAGGCGCCTGCTCTTGGGCGACATCTTGATTCGCTTTTGCGAACGAGTGCCCTACGCCTGGGTCGTAATTTTTGCGATGGATTACATCGGGGTCAGCGCCCGGCAAGTTGGCGTGCTCACGGCAGTAGAAATGGCAGTCGCGATGTTATGCATCATTCCCGCCTCGCACTATGCGGATCGGCATGGGCGCGAGCCTTTCGTAATCGTGACCTTCATCATGTTCACGCTTTTTCCAATTAGTTTGCTGATGTCGCGAAGTTTTTCAGCGTTGGTCATCGCATTTGTGATTCGCGGCTTGAAGGAGTTTGGAGATACATCACGCAAGGCGCTCATCATTGGATACAGCGACTCGGAGCGACGCGGCCAAATGGTCGGCACGTACTATCTTGTTCGCGATTTGATTGTCAGCACTGGCGCAATCCTTGGCGCGTGTCTGTGGAAACTCGGGCCCGGCCTTAATTTTGTAGGAGCAGCGGCGCTCGGAGCCGCTGGAACGATTTTCTATGTGAAAACGATTCGCCAAAGCCGACAATCAGCATTGAACGATCTAAAAAAGCAGTTGGAGATGCGCCAAAGTCGCTGGAAATGATTTGCATTAGCTCTATTAAAGAACGTCAAGAGATGTCTCGACTCCGCTCGACATGACAATGATTCGGATTGCAGCGGCGCTTTGCTTCCTCGCCGTAGCGCTGGGAGCGTTCGGAGCGCACGGTCTGAAATCGACTCTCGAACTGCGTGGCATGCTGGATGTCTGGAACAAAGCCGTCCTTTATCATTTTATTCACGCGATCGCGCTGCTAGTTCTCGCGCTTTACGGCGCGATGAATCG
>DATEZD010000015.1:0-3629 GCA_035255865.1 Candidatus Udaeobacter sp. | reverse complement strand
CTCGACGGCGTGGGCGCGATCAAGGAGATCCGTGCCGGTGATGAGAACGCGCGCATCATCGTGCTTACAACGTTCGACGGCGATGAAGATATTTATCGCGCGATTCAGGCCGGCGCCAAAGGGTACTTGCTCAAAGACGTGCCTCGCGAGGCGTTGATGGACAGCATTCGCCGGGTGCACGCTGGCGAAACGTGTGTTCCGGTGCATCTCGCCGCGAAGCTGGCCGAACGCGTCAGTGGCGAAACTTTGAGTGCGCGCGAGATCGACGTGCTCAAACTGATGGCCCAGGGAAAGAGCAACAAGGAGATCGGCTCCGCGCTGTTCATCAGCGAGGGCACCGTCAAATCCCACGTAAAAGCCATCTTCGCCAAAATGAACGTCGTCAGCCGCACCGAAGCCGTGGCCACCGCAACCCGCCGCGGCTTGATTCAATTGTAGAGACTGCGGCTGCGTCCTCGCGAACACTGTCAGATTGCAAGCGGCATTGCCGTTGTGCTTTCGCGTTCGGTCGAGAACACGTTCATCTCGCCTGGTTCACTCCCTCGAAAGAGAGATTACGAATCACCCCTCAAGTGTGATTGGAAAATCCTGCGAACGCGAAATGGCGGCGCTGTAATCGCTGCCGAAGTTTCAGGCGATGAAAACGAAAACTCTTCCGAGAGTGCCGGGTGAGATTCGTTCTTACGCTCAACTTCAGCGACAGATACACGACGCATTGCGCGTTGAGCACCCCGAATGGGTTGAGCCTAACGGCGATTGTCCGACATGCGAATCTTACGAATCGCGCCTTGCTGAATTGCTCGGCCTCGCTTTGCCGAGAAGGGATCAACCGGTCGTCTAATGAATGCACGAGAACAAATTTCGGCGGTCGCAGACCGCCGCTACAACAACACCAAATTATGAGCGTGAATACAAATAAACACGTGCGCTGGCATTTCCGGAGAGGTCATTCGCTCCCCTTACGAGAGGCGATTCCACTCTGGTTCGCCATCTCCAGCCCGTTAATTGGCGTAGTAATCGGATTTCTTGGCGCGTGGTTCGTCACCTGGCTGACAAGTTAGAAGAGGCAAAAGAAATGACGTCATCGAAAAAGGCATGAACAAGGTGATTGAAGCAGACTTTCTTCCGCGACCAGCTAATGCCGGTTTCTCTTGGCCAGGTTCAATCGGCGGTTGGGGAAAGCAAGGAAAACGGCGCATCCTGATTGTCGATGACGACGCTGACACCACTCACCTGGTGAAGGTTCTTCTCGAAAGGACAGGGCATTATCTGGTGCTGGAACAAAATGACGCTACCAAGGCTCATCAGAGCGCCCGGAATTTTCGGCCAGACCTAATCTTGCTGGATATCGTGATGTCAGAGACCGACGGAGCCGAGGTAGCAGCACGAATCGAGGCCGATCCTGAATTGCAAAACATGCCAATCATATTTCTTACGGCGCTGGTGACCAGAGCCGAGGCAAAAGCGGGCCTTCAGACTCAGGGACATTCTTTCGTGGCGAAACCCGTTAGCATTCCTGAATTGATCGATGCCATCGAAGCACATCTTCCCGTGAGAGCAGGATCTCGCGTTTCTCTCCCAAACGAGAGACCCCTGAGCATCCCGTAGGAAACACCGCAAAATCCTGCGGACGCGCGATGGCACCGCAGTGGATCGGTTACGACATTGGTGTCATGAAAAAGATTAAATTATTCGCACTAACAGGCACTGCTGTCGTAGCCCTTGGTTCGACAGCGTGGGCAGGCCCTCACAGCGGTGGAGGCGGCCTTGCTGGCGGCGGGCACTTCGGTGGCAATCAGTTTGCCGGGCATTCTGGCGGTTTTCGCGCCGCGCCAGCTTTCTCAGGTGGCGGTACACGTTTTAGCGGCAACCGAAGTATCGGTGCACTAAGTCGGACACCGCAGCAGTTCTACTACTACACTGGCGCTAGCGCGTCTGGCGTCACGCCACACGCGTCTGCCAGACAGATGCCGAACCGATCAATAAATCCAAACGCCGGCAGAGTTGCAGCGGTAAATCGTCAACCAAATCGCGTGGACTCAACTGTCGGACAAAAGCGAGTCTCGGATCCGCGGCTATCAGTAGCAGCAAACCGACAGTCGCTGATTAAGGATCATGCGTTTGCCAGACACGATGGCAACTGGCACCGTGATTGGGACAGGCATCGCGCCCATTTTGATCACGGACACGTCTTTGTTTTTACCGACGGCTTCTGGTGGGGCCTTTACCCATGGGATTACTATCCTTACGACGCTTACGGCTCCTATCCCTCGGATTACTACGGTGATACCTACGGCTACAATGACTATCCGGACGACAGCTACGACTATAACATCCAGGATCCGTATAGTTACTACAATGGCTACGCTGCCCCAGCTCAAAGTGGCAACGGAGTTGTCAACTCCGTCCAGTCGCAGCTGGCGAAACTTGGGTATTACCGCGGCGCGATCGACGGAGTTCTCGGTGACCAAACCGAGGCGGCTATCGGCCGTTATCAAGAGGACAATGATCTGAGTGTAACAGGGGTAGTTACGGCGGCGACGCTTCAATCGCTCGGATTAGCAGGACAATGAGCTAGTCGGGAACAGCGTTTCGTCACCATGAAATTCACAAACACAACAAATGAAAAGGAACAAAATGAACAACAACAACGGATTCACAGGTAAAGTTGCACTCGTAACCGGAGGAACTTCCGGCATCGGCAAAGCGACGGCGCTCGCATTCGCGCGGGCCGGAGCAAAAGTCGTTTTAAGTGGTCGCCGCGAAAAAGAAGGCGCGCAGGTCGTCGCTGAAATTAAGAAACTCGGCGGGGACGCGGCGTTCGTCCGCGCCGACGTGGCGAAAGACGCGGACGTGAAACGGATGGTCGATCTTACGATCAAGACGTTCGGCCGGCTCGACATCGCCTTTAACAACGCCGGCGTGGAGTGGATAGGCCCGCTGGAGCAGGCCACCGAAGCTGAGTATCGCCGCATCTTCGACATCAACGTTTGGGGCGTCCTCAATTCGATGCGTCATGAAATCCCTGCCATGCTAAAGAACGGCGGCGGCGCCATCGTCAATACCTCGAGCGTGGCCGGGCACGTTGGCATGGGTCAGGTCAGCATCTACACCGCGTCCAAGCATGCGGTCGAAGGCTTGACCAAGGCTCTCGCGCTGGAGTTCGCCAAACAAAATATCCGTATTAACGCAGTGGCCCCCGCCGGTGTCGCAACCGAGATGGTCGATCGTTTTGCCGGAAAAGAAGGCGAGATGCGCGATTACCTTACGTCTCTTCATCCGGTCGGGCGCATTGGCGCCAGCGAAGAAATCGCCGCGGCGGTTCTCTATCTCTGTTCCGACGACGCAAAATTTACCACCGGCACCTCCCTCGTGGTGGATGGAGGAATGCTGGCCCAATAAAGAACACATATAGAAATCGAAACATCATGAGTAGAACTTTGGCCTCATCAAAGGCCTGCGGGAGAAAATCCACTTCGATCTGCTTCGAAACAGGGGGAAAACACCTCCTTCATAAGCACGAGAAAAGAATCCCACCTATTCGCTTACACTGTCCCCTGCCCTCGCTGCCCTGCTCCTGAGGCCGCGCGGCGCGAAGAAGGAGTTGTTCCAACGAATTATGGATGGGT
>DATEZD010000014.1:0-6559 GCA_035255865.1 Candidatus Udaeobacter sp. | reverse complement strand
AAAGAGAAATAGAACGAAAACTAAAATTTTCGCCGCAGCCTGGTGGTAAGTTAGGCAAATGGCCCTGGGACTTGAAAAGCATTCCCGGCCCCCCTCGACCGCGGACGCTCTTGGGTAGAATTCTCGACGTTCGGAAACACTAGCCAAGCACGCGAACTGCTTAGTCGTGCGCGTTGGTCAGACGTACTGCAGGCTCGTGCGCCCACAGCACTATCATTTGCACAACGGATATTGAGTCCGTCGAATTGCTTCTCGATTAGCTGATAGTTAAAAATTAGTTAGTGGATAAACCGTCGTGGCGACATCGAGGGTTCGCAATTGATTAGATCGAGAGTCCTCTTTTCGCTCGTAAAATCGCATTTTAGAGCGTGCCGATGATAGGATTCGAACCCATAGCCCAGCTTTCGCGAGAACGGAATTTGAGTCTGATCGACGCGGGGGGCGTGAGGCTCTTAGAACAAGACTTCTGCGCGCATGAGATCCTAAGGAAAAAGTCTCACGCGCGTACAAGGCCTCTGAGAAACTCATCGGCCTTATGTTCAATTCCGATTGATTAGCGGTTAATGGCGAACGATATCGGGCGAATTTAATACTGCTCTAGCGATATGATAGCTCTCCGACTTTTCGCTCTCTTTCTTTTGATTTCGACGGCGTTACCTGTGTCGGCACAGGAGGACCCGCTTCATCGCACCGAAATGAAACCGTCGCCCGCCGGTTCGGCTGCTACTTCGCCCGAAAGCACCACACCGCCTTTGACCGGCCCCAAAAGTTCGCCTTCCGCGACCACAGCGCCACCGTTGACCGATGTTCTTTTCAAAAATCTAAAGGCGCGGTCCATCGGTCCTGCTGTGATGGGCGGTCGCGTCTCGGACATCGCGCTCGATCCGCATAACCCATTCATCTTTTACGTTGGGCTGGCGCATGGTGGCGTTTTCAAAACAGAGGACCCGGAGAATCATCCGGAGTTGCAGAGGTACGTGGGAAATGTAGAGCTCGGAGTAGGGAGCTTCGTCACGGCGAGTCCTTCCAAACGGCGGACAGGGCGCAATAGGGAAATGGAGTGCCGGGGTAGGACCTGCCGGAAGCTGACAAGCTGCCGTACCGGATGCGAAGCAACTCCGAAACTGTTCGCGAGCAGGCGGCCGGGGTTTTCAAAAGCGGAAATTGGGGGGAACCCAACGCCCAACTCCGAACATTCGCGAGCAAGGGCCCCAACTCCAAAAGCTCTGACCCGAGCGCTGTCCGCGCTCTCACCCTCATCCGTCGGGTCTTGCCACCTATGTCGCGGCTTCCCAGCTCGCTCCATTCGCGACAGGTGCGTCGAACTCCGAAAGCCTTTGCGAAGTCAGCAGAAAATCGCACAATTCCGCTGGGCTTCTTTATCTTTACAACCGGTTCTCGCCCGATTGCGGTGTGTCCTTGCCAAAATTGATTCCCGCTATTGGGTATGGAGGCGCGCCGCCCGGGCATCGCCATTCCGCATATGAATCTTGTTCGATTTTTGGGCGACATCCTCTTTGTGCTTGCAACTGCTTCCGTAACATGCGCTGCCAATTCCACCCCCGCTGCGCCGCGTTTATTGAAGCCGGAAGATTTCGCGCAGGTCCGCGATGTGGACGAGCCAAACATTTCGAAAGACGGAAATCTCGTCGCCTACGTCGTGAGAACGGCGGACATGGAGAAGGACAAACTTGCAGGAAATCTTTGGCTGGCGAAGTGGGACGGCTCGGAAAATCGCGCGCTTACTTTCGGAAGTAAAGACGCGGCCCATCCGCGCTGGAGCCCAGACGGGAAATGGATCGCATTTCTTTCCGGACGCGAAGACGAAAACGAGATCGATCAACTGTGGATTTTGCCGATGGGCGGAGGTGAAGCTCAGAAGTTCACCGAGACAAAAGGTGGGGTGGAAGATTTTGCATGGGCGCCGGATTCGAAACGCATCGTTCTTGTCGTGAAAGATCCGGATCCGCGTGAGGCAGAGAAGAAGGAGAAAGAAAAGAAGACGGTACCACCGATTGTGATCGATCGGTTTCAATTCAAACAGGACATCGATGGTTACTTAACGAATCGCTACTCACATCTAGAGTTGCTTGACCTAACGAGCCGTAAACTGGAGCAGCTTACTTCCGGTAAACACGATGATGTGTTACCGGCGTGGTCGCCCCAGGGAAAGGAGATCGCCTTTGTCACAAAGCGTGGCAACGATCCCGATCGCAGCGAGAACTGGGATGTCTGGATCATCGGTGCAATGCCGGGAGCTAAGGAACGTCAGCTCACCACTTCTCCCGAATCCGATGCCGACCCGTATTGGGAAAGTGCGCCGGTCTGGAGTCCTGATGGGAAGACCGTGGCTTATATTCACGGCGGCGATCCAAAAAAGGTTGAGTATGCAGTGCATTCGCTCGCCATCATTCCCGCAAGCGGCGGCGAAGCGAAAGTGCTGACGCAGGATCTTGATCGCAACGTTGTTCACCCGCACTGGTCGCCGGATGGGAAGTCTGTCTTCGTTGTGCTGGAAGATGATGGCGTCCAGACGCTCGTCCGCGTTTCTGCGGCGGGCAATGCCACGGAAACCGTGGTGGGCGGCCGACGCACCGTCACCGCATACGATGTAAGCAAAAACGGCAACGTCATCGTGCGGGCGAGTACGCCGGAACGGCCGTACGAAATTTTCGCCGCGGAAGAGAATAGTTTGCGTTGCCTAACGAAACAAAACGATGCCTTTCTTTCGCAGATCAAACTGGCGCCGGTGAGCGAGACAAAATTCAAGAGCAAGGACGGGACCGAAGTAGACGGATTCCTCGTTAGGCCAAATGGGGTGGTGGGAAAGATTCCGACGCTGCTGCGGTTGCATGGCGGACCGGCATCGCAATACACGAACGAATTCGATTTCGAGAAGCAGCTCTTCGCAGCCAACGGGTACGCCGTCATCATGCCAAATCCGCGCGGCTCGACTGGCCGCGGCGAAAAATACGCGATGGGAATTTACGCTGCCTGGGGCAGCGTCGATGTCGAGGACGGTCTGGCCGCGGTGGATGATGCAGTCGCGCGTGGTCTCGCCGATCCCGACCGTCTCGTGGTGGGCGGTTGGAGCTACGGTGGAATTTCCACGAACTACATTATCGCGACGACCACGCGCTTCAAAGCTGCGGTCAGCGGCGCGTCAGCTTCCAACGTGCTCGCCGGCTACGGCACCGATGAATACATTCGCGATTACGAAAACGAACTCGGCCTGCCGTGGAAAAATCCGGAATTATGGTTGCGACTTTCCTATCCGTTCCTGCATGCCGACCGCATCAAAACGCCGACATTATTTCTCTGCGGCGAAAGCGACTTCAACGTGCCGCTTCTTAACACCGAACAAATGTATCAAGCATTGCGCAGCCTTGGTATCTCCACCGAGCTCGTGATTTATCCCGGCCAATTCCACGATTTGAAAAAGCCGAGCTATATCATTGATCGCTACAAACGCTATCTCGATTGGTACGCGAAGTGGATCAAACGCTAGGAGAACCTTAGGACAATCTTGCCGACGGCGCGGGTCGACTCGAGATCTTCGTGCGCGGCGCGAGCTTCCTCACCTTGATTGTTTCCAGCACCTTCATCGCGGCATTGTGACCAGGAATGCCACTGACTGCGCCGCCGCGATGTGCGCTTGAGCCGCAGAGAAAGACCTTCTCAAATTCCGTCTCAACTCCCCACCCACCCACTTGTTCTTTTGTCTCGGCAAAAGGAAACGTCAGTGCGTTCTGGAAGATATTGCCATGGTAGAGGCCGAGTGCTTCCTCGATGTCGACTGGACTTTTGCTTTCGATGCAGAAACTCCCATCGCGTGCAATAGCAAGGCAATCTTCCAGCGGCTCCGCCAACCAGCCATTTAGTTCTTCGACGAATTGTTGTTCCGCGCGCTGACGCATCGCATCATTGTTCTGGGTAAACAAACGCCATGGCGTATCGAGACCGAAGACTGTCATGGTGTGGAATCCCTGCGCGCGCAGGTCTGTCGATAGAATACTGTTATCGGTGAGCGTGTGACAATAGATCTCGGAAGGAACTTTGTCGGGCAGCTGCCCCTGCAAGGCCTGTTGATAGCTGAGGTTCATTTCGCCGTAGCCTTCGTTAATACGAAACGTGCCGCAGAAAGCGTCCGCTTCGGGGTGACGCTTCGTTTTTAGTTTCGGCAACCGGCGGAGGAGCATGTTGATCTTGAACACCGAGCCCTCATCTGTCCGATCCGGCTGATACGGTCTGCCCAGCAAGTTCGCCAGCACGTTCCTGCCAAAGTTTACAAGAACGAAGCGCGCGTCGATTGCGTGCGTTTTTCCATCGCAGTCAAATTCAGCGCCTCGCTTTTTCCCGGTCACATTCAGCGAGTGAAGATGGACTCGCGTTAACATCTCCGCCCCGCTGTTTCGTGCGGCCTTCTCCAACTCGCGCACGACACCACCCATTCCACCAACGGGCACCTTCCATTCGCCGGTTTTGTTCCCTATCACATGGTAGAGGAAACAGCGGTTCTGCAGCAGCGTCTCATCGTAGGGATGGGTGAAGAGGCCAACCTTCGCGTCCGTGAAAACCAGACCGCGAAGGAAATCGTCTTGCAAATAGCGTTCCACTACGCAACCGAGTGGTTCTTCAACCAAACTGCGCCAGGCCTCGCGGTGTGTATCGTCTGCGTCGAAGCAACGCCGGAAATCTTCTTTCGCCACGAGCGGCTCCAGCATTGTGTCCCAGACATTTTCGGCAAAGACACGAACCAAGCCGTAAAATTTCTTGAGCTGCTCCGCCTCCGCAAAACTTCCAGTAAGCTCGAAGATGGATTGACGACTCGCTTCCTCGGAGACGTTGCTCAAGAGCAAGCCGTCGTGGCGACCATTTTTCAAATACGGCGTGAACGACCTGGTCGCGCGTCTGCGCAGTTCGAGTTTCAGGCCAAGATCGCGAATAATTTTCTCCGGGAACAAGCTGACCAGGTAAGAGTAGCGCGACAGATATGCATCGTAGTCCGGGAAAACTTTTTGCGAGGTGGTGGCTCCGCCGATGTAGTCATTTTTCTCCAACACCAGGACACTCAAACCGGCCCGCGCGAGATAAGCCGCGGCCACGAGACCATTGTGTCCGGCACCGAGGACAACCACGTCGTATTTAGTTTTCATTGCAACTCTTGTGTGATGGAAAGCGCAAGTGAAGTCATCTTCATTTGGTCACACCCGCTCGAGGGCCAATGCAACGCCTTGGCCAACACCGACGCAAAGACTCACTAAGGCACGCGACTGTTGCTGTCTGCGCAAAGCATAAGCGGCAGTCATCACCAAACGCGCACCGCTCGCGCCAAGCGGATGCCCGAGCGCGATCGCGCCACCGTTACCGTTGACATAATCAGCATCATCGGCCAGACCGAGGCTACGCGTACAAGCGAGCACCTGGGCGGCGAAGGCTTCATTGATTTCGATGCGGTCGAACTCGTCGAGGCGCCGCCCAATCTTGGTTAGCAATTTGTGGATCGCTGGCACTGGTCCGATGCCCATGATCCGCGGAGCAACTCCGACCGCCGCCGCGCTGATGATGCGCGCTAAGGGTTGCAAGCGGTGTGTGTTCAGCGCTGCGGCCGACGCCAGTAGTAATGCACAGGCACCATCGTTTATGCCGGAGGCATTGCCTGCGGTGATGGTGCTATCCGTGCCCAAAAGTGGTTTTAGTTTAGCCAGTTGCTCAAGCGTGATCTTAGGGCGCGGATGTTCGTCCTCATCAACGATGATGCTGTCGCTGCCATTGCTGATTTGCACTGCAGTGATCTCTTCGGCCAGCCAACCTTCCGCCCGTGCGCGCGCAGTGCGCTGCTGGCTGCGCAATGCATATGCGTCCTGGCAGTCGCGTGTAATGCCGCGTTCGCGAGCGAGGTTGTCCGCGGTTTGCGTCATCGAATCGACGCCGTACCGCGACTGCATCACCGGATTAATGCAATGCCATCCGAGCGTACTGTCCTCCAGTTTTTGCTCGCGAGTAAATGCAGCTTCAGCTTTAGGCATGACGAACGGCGCGCGAGACATACTTTCGACGCCCCCAGCAATCACAAACTCCGCGTCGCCACCGGCGATCGCGCGAGCGGCTTGACCAATTGCTTCCAGACCAGAAGCGCACAGTCGATTCACCGTCACCGCCGGCACTGTTTCCGGCAGACCGGACAGCAACGTGGCCATGCGCGCAACATTGCGGTTGTCTTCGCCGGCCTGATTGGCGCAACCGAGCACGACTTCGTCCACCGCGCCCCAGTCCACAGTAGGATAACGCGCCATCAATGAGGTGATCGGCGCCGCCGCCAGATCGTCGCAGCGCAATGCGGCCAGCCGACCGCCATATCGACCGAACGGTGTTCGAGTTGCCGCCGCGATGAAAACATCAACCATCATGCGTTCCGGGAAATCGTCAACGGCCGCCAACCATCTCGTGCCATAGCGCTTTCAATCGCCTCACGCGCGCGATGCAAAGCAGGCAACATTTTTTTTCGCGCCAACGCCTGCACATCGTCGCTGTAACGCATGCTGACGTTGAGACCATA
>DATEZD010000013.1:0-12402 GCA_035255865.1 Candidatus Udaeobacter sp. | reverse complement strand
GTTCCGTTGGCACCTTCCTGGCTATGGTCAGCTTCGCCGGACCTAAGCCTGCCGTGCTCCCCTTCGGGCATCCGGTCATCAGCGGCATCGGCGGGGTTGGTTTCGAGCAAGGCTTGCGGGTCGATCCTTCGAATCCAAACACCCTCTACACCAGCGCTCCCGGGTCACTCTCGTCGGACACGAGTTGGGTCTGGCATTCCCTCGACGGCGGTAAGACCTTCAAATGGGTGGTCGCTGCCACCGCTCTTGAAGGAAAGTACACCACCTGCTCTGGCGGTGGTGATACCGAAACTGGTGTGGACTCGGCGGGGCATCTCTATTTTGCCGACCTGACGTTGGCAAACTTCAGCACCTCCCGCTCGGATGATCATGGCGCGAGCGCCATTTGCAGCAACACCGGCGTCCCGGACGCAGTTGTTGACCGCCAATGGTATGCGTTCGACGGCGACCCGACCCACGGCGGCAGCATCTACTTGGCGAATGACGAAGTCGCACAAGCCCCCGCACAGTGCGGCTCACCGACGAACTTCGGTCAGAATGTTCTAGTCATGTACCGTTCGCCGGTACCAGGCGGTGAGGCACTCGCCGGGATCCAATTTGGCCCGGCAAACAAAGTCAGTAACCCGCTGGGTTGCGACGAAGGCATCATGGGCAACAATGAGGTGAGCCCTGTGGCAACCACCCTGGGCCAGCCCGACGGTGGCGGCGGATATGTCACACTTCCGACACCGGTCAAGCATGTTTACGTCATCCACGATGATGCGCTCCTGAATAGAATTTTGATCGGCCGCTGCTTCCCGGTGGCGTTTGGCCCGCCCATCCCCAATGTCAGCGATCCAAGCGGCTTGAATTGCGTTGATCTGCCAGTGGCGGACCTTGGCTCGTCGAACAAGACCGGCGCGAATTTCCCTACGATGGCGATTGACAGAGCTGGGAATCTCTACGCCGTGTGGGAGCAAGCACCTATCAATAGCAGCGGCGAGGTGACCGGCGATACCGTGCTCAAGTACACGTTTTCGACCGATCAAGGCAACTCGTGGCACACTCCGATTCAAATCAACACATCGGGTTCGCCCGTGGGCACTCTTCACAATAACGTGTTTGCGTGGACGGTGGCTGGAGACGATGGGCGTGTGGATATCGCCTGGTACGGCACGCCCGGCGTCGCCCCGAATCCTTCTAACGGCCCTGACTCTTGCGACGGCTGCGACTGGAGCCTCTGGATGGTGCAGACGTTGAACGGGCACGCTGCCAGCCCAACCTTTACCGCGCCAATGCTGGCAAGCGAACATTTTATCCATCGCGGCACCATGAACACCCTCATTGGCGGTCAGAACGGCGACCGCACCCTCGGCGATTTTCTGCAACTGCGGATGGGTCCAAATGGTGAGGCGGAAGTCGGTTATGCCGACTCGAATAATTTTGACGAACCCTTTGCCCCGCACGGCATGTTCGTCCGGCAGAACGGCGGCAACGGCTTGTTAGTAGCGAGCTCGCCCGTGAACATTCCGGGACTGGCGCCATTCAACACCGTGTCCGACCCAACTAACGACGGCAAGTATGAAGTAAACGGTCTTAGCAGCGCTAATATGCCGCAGCTCGACATCATTAACTCGAGCATCAGGCTGCTGACCACGGCCCCTTGTTCGGCCGCAGCCCCTTGTTATCAGGTGGTGATGAAGCTAAACAATCTGTCTCTCGCGCCGACAACCGCTCAGGATCCGGACCTTGATTTGGTCTGGCTCACCCAATGGTTCGTTCCATCCACGACGGATCCGAATGGTGGAAAGAATTTCTTCGTCTATGGCGAGTCGTTCAACGGCGCCCTGCTACAGTGCTTTGCTGGTGAAAACGCCGCGCAGGCAGTCGGAGGCGGGGTGACCCTGACATATCCCGGCGTCACGCAACTGCCTGCCGCAAACTGCCGGGTGACGACCGGCCACAACGGCACGATCACGATTGACGTACCACTCTCCAATGTGAACGAGCCCGGTGCGATTGATAACCGCCTGCACGAGGTCACCGCCAGCACCATGACGCTTCAGCAGCCTGCCAACACCGTCCCTCCCGTCGGTGGTATTGGCGGCTCGCTGTTCAACCTGATTGACGTGGCCCAGGGATACACATTCGATCCCACAAAGCACTGACGGCCGCTGAGGTTTGCGATGAGTTACCTTCGGATCGGTGACCCAACCGTGGGCCACTCCTCGTCCGCAGCGTTTTCCCGTCACCGCCACTGTAAAACACAGAATCTCTCCATTTGATTTCAAGCAACGTTCCACAGTTTCAGGATGAAGCGATTCTGGACTCGAGGAGATTCGAACGTGCATTCATACGAGATTCGCCTGCGAAAAGATAAACGCGGCGTCGATCTAATCTCTGATGCCGTGTGGCGTGGAGACGCTCGCGCGTCCGCTCGCGTCGCGCGTGGAGAGGTCGAAGAGCCGGTTGGGGAACCAAACCTACGCGTCTGTCCGAAGTAATTAAGAGCTTAGCGCGTCGGACATATGGGACTCCGTATTCTTTTTGTCGAAGATCACAACTACAGCCGCCAAACAGTTTCGCGGCTACTAAGGCATTTCCATTATGACGTCGTCGCTGCGCCAGACTACCGAACCGCCAGTGCGCTTCTAGACAAATGGCAGTTCGATGTCCTATTGAGCGACATTCGTTTGCCAGATGGGGATGGCTGCAATCTCGTAATGGTAGCCAAGTCCAAGCAACCGCTCGTCGCGATTGCGCTGACTGCTCTTGGAACCGGGAAAGATGAAGAGCGTGGTCTTTCGTGCGGCTTTGATCACTATTTCATTAAACCGTTAGATTTTTACCGACTGCGCGCGGTTCTCAGGGGAATCGCTTCGCGACATAATTAGTGAAGCGGCATCCCGTTGGCAAAACACAAAAAACAGCCTTCCGGGGTTGTTCCCGGAGGGATGGCGTTAAAGCGCGAATATTGCCAGTCGAATGCGCGCAATGCCGCTTGGTGCCTTTCGCTATCCAAGGCTGAGATCCAGCCCAACTTCCATCCGGCTTTCTTGAGCTTGCCAGGGAACAGCGGGCAACGGGAATCGAACCCGCATGGCCAGCTTGGAAGGCTGGAACTTTACCATTAAGCTATGCCCGCGTGTTGTACGACGTAAATAGTGACTGGTGACTAATGAATAGTCAAAGCGCTGTGGCGCGCCGTCGCCACGGCGAGCGAGCCGGTAGTCGGGCCCTACAATTATTTTTCGAATGCGGCGGCAAGCAGCGTGGCGTTGTGGCCGCCGAAACCGAAGGAGTTGTTCAGAGCGACGCGCACTTTCTTTTCGCGGGCGACGTTTGGCGTGTAATCGAGGTCGCATTCTTCGCCCGGATTTTCCAGATTGATTGTGGGCGGAATGACGGAATCGCGAATGGCGAGCGCGCACGCCGCCATCTCGACTCCACCGGCGCCGCCTAACAAATGGCCGGTCATCGATTTGGTGGAACTGATGGCGACTTTGTAAGCGTAATCTCCGAAGACCTGTTTGATGGCACGAGTCTCGCAAATGTCGCCGATGTCGGTGGAGGTGGCATGCGCATTAATGTAATCAACCTGGTCCGGAGATAGGCGCGCGTGCTTAAGCGCGAGTTGCATCGCGCGCGCGGCGCCTTCGCCGTCTGGCGGCGGCGCCGTCATGTGGTAAGCGTCCGCGGAAACGCCGTATCCTGTGATCTCGCAATAAATTTTCGCGCCACGCGCTTTGGCGTGCTCCAATTCCTCCACCACCACAAGTCCTGCGCCTTCGCTCATCACAAAGCCGTCGCGATCGCGATCGAACGGCCGTGAGGCACGCTGGGGTTCGTCGTTGCGGGTGCTGAGCGCTTTCATGGCTGAAAATCCTGCAAGTCCAATCTCGACGATGGACGCCTCCGAGCCCCCTGCGAGGAAGACATCGGCGTCGCCAAATTTGATAATTCGCCAGGATTCACCGATGGCGTTGTTCGACGTCGCACAGGCGGTGACGATACACAAGTTAGGCCCGCGCAGATTGAATTCCATGGAGATTAAGCCGCCCGCCATATTGGGTACCAGCATAGGAATGGTGAACGGCGAATTTCGCGAAGGTCCTTTCGTTAACAGGATCGTCAATTGATCCTGGAGAGTTTTGAGTCCGCCGATTCCGGTGCCAACGATCACGCCGAAGCGGTCTCGTCGATCCAGGTTCTCTACGTCAATCCCGCTGTCATCGAGCGCCATTTTTGCTGCCGCCACTGAAAGCTGAGTAAATCGATCGGTCCGGCGAACGTCTTTTGGATTTTTGAAGAATGCTTTCGGATCGAAATCGCGAACTTGCCCACCGATTTTGCAATCGTAAGCGGTCGTATCGAATGCATCGATTGCACGAATGCCGCTAACCCCGTTCTTTAGGTTGGACCAAAACGTCTCGACGTCACTGCCTAAAGGCGTGACGGCACCGAGACCAGTGATAACAACTCTGCGATCTTTGTTCATTTAACGATTTAGTGATTTGGCGATTCAAGCGTGGAACGGTTCAACGATGTGGCGCAAGGTCAATCGCTAAATCACTGAATCACTGAATCGCTAATAATTTAGCTGGTTCCCATTCCGACGCTTTGAACGGTTTGGAAGAGTTTTCCTTCGGTCTTGATCGATGGCGCGATGATAATTTCCGTTTGCTGAAATTCGGCAATACTGCTCGCGCCGACGTTACCCATGCAGGTGGTGATGGCGCCGACCAGATTTTGGCTGCCGTCGTCCACTTCCGCAGGACCAAACAGGATTTGTTTCAGCGACCCGGTAGCACCCACCCTGATGCGGGTCCCTCGCGGAAGATTTGCGTGGGGAGTGGCCATGCCCCAATGGTAGCCGCGCCCAGGCGCTTCGTGCGCTTTGGCGAACGCGCTGCCCACCATGGCGGCGTCCGCGCCGCAGGCCAACGCCTTGCACACGTCGCCGCCTCTGCTCATCCCGCCATCGGTGATGACCGGCACGTAGCGTGATGTTTTCTTGAAGTAAGCGTCACGCGCCGCCGCGCAATCGACCGTTGCGGTGACTTGCGGAACACCGAGCCCAAGCACGCCGCGTGAAGTGCAGGCCGCCCCCGGTCCAACACCGACCAAAACCGCGGCCGGCCCGCACTCCATGATCTCGAGAGTCACATCGTAGCCGACCGTGTTTCCAACAATGACCGGAATGCGCATGTCCCGGCAAAACTTTTCCAGATCAAGCGACTTGTACTCCGACGAAATATGCCGCACGGTCGAAACCGTGCTTTGCACCACGAAAACGTCCGCGCCAGCGTCTTGCGCGATCCTGCCAAATTCCGCGGCACGCTGGGGAATGGAACTGACCGCAGCCAATACACCGCCATCTTTGATCTGGCGCACACGCGCCGCGATCAGATCCTTCTGAATCGGTTCCTGGTAGATCCGTTGCAGCAGCGCGGTGATGTCGGATTTATTTGCATCGACGATTTTTTGCAGCACTTCCTGCGGGTTCTTGTAGCGCGTTTGCACTCCTTCGAGATTCAGGACGGCCAGTCCGCCCAACTGGTTCATGGCAACGGCGAAGCGCACATCGACCACTCCGTCCATAGCGCTGGCGAGGATCGGAATTTTCAATTCAAGCGGCTCTGCCTCTTTGCGCGGCAAACGGAATGTAATATCGACTTCATTAGGGTTGATGGTCACGCGCCCGGGTACCAGCGCGATTTCATCGAACCCGTAGGTTACACGCGCCTTGCGATTTCGGCCTATCCACATTCCCATATTAAATCTGCTCCATCTTGAATCGTTCGTTTAAACTTCCACAGTGGGGGCACCGGGGAAGCAGCGCGTCGGTTCGATCCTCAAATTCGAACGCGCATATCACGCAGCGCAACCGGTGCTCGAGAGCCCGTCGCTCCCGCCGCCGCCGATTCCATTCTCCAACTATCCAGAAGAGGAAAACCGCCGCAAGAAAAAGCAGCAGATAAATCGTGACAAGAGTGGCAAGACTAACGCGAATCACGGGGTAAGGCTGGCTGCTCGTGGCGACTGTGGGCGCGCGATGTCATTGCCCCATACAATTGTTGCGATTCCCCAAGCCAGAAACGAGTCGGGTTTGCCTGCGTTTGCGGTGTTTTGGGGAAAACGGCAACGCGCAACATACAAGCTTGCTTGCTCGTCCAGCGCGGAGTCACCTGATGAATTAATCGGAAAACAATAACGAACTTCTCCAAGCTTGCTCACGGCCACCCGGAACCGAATCGTTTCAGGCATCTCTTCGTTGGATGCAGCAAAAGCTGGGTCTGGCAAGATCGGCGCGCCAAAAGCTTGAATCTCTTTGGAAAACGAAACGGACGTTTTGGCAACCGTAACGGGGAGGGCGGGTTTCAGCCGGGCAAAGTGCACCGTGCCCGGTGGCTGGCAACTCGGAATTCGCAAATCGCGCTCCAGCGGTGGAATGTTCTTCAAAGTCGGCTCGACTGCGGAATAGGACGGTACGTGCTCAGCTTTTGGCAGTGCTCGAAGCTTTGTTTCCTGCGGACGACGAGTTGTGAAAGCGAGTGCGGGATCTTCCGCATCGATCCAGCGAAGCAGCGTGCGACCTTCTTCGGAGGCCGGCGTGATCAACGCAACGCGGGCTGGCGGCGGCAGCAGCGCCACCGTTGGCGGATAAACAATTTGAAAAATGTAAAAACAGAGGGCATGTGCGGCCAGAGAGATCGCCAGAAAGATTGTAATCGCTAGTTTTTCGCCACGAGGCGAATCCCAGCTAAATAGAAGCGGTTCGGCTGCGCTTTCCGAGATGAGGCTGTTCATCGCGGTGGAGTCGCAGCCAACGCGACGGAAGTGATGCCGTGTTCAAGCGCAGAGTTTGCCACTTCGGCAACCGTTTCGTAGGACGTCGAACGGTCCGCCTTGATGATAATCGATTCGTCCCTGCGCTTCGCTGCATCCAGCAACGGCCCGAGTTGCTCCATGGTTACTCGTTGGTCCTGGAAATAAATGGCCGGAACGGCGCCGCCGGTAATGCTGATGATCTGCCGGCTGGTCTGCGGACCAAGCGTAAAGCGCGAGAAAGGCATCGAAACCGAGATGCCTTGTTGCAGAATGAAATTCGAACTGAGTAAGAGAAAGAAAACAAGTAGGAAAGCGACGTCCACCAGCCCGATAAGCACAAGCCAGGCAAAGTTGTAGCTCACTGTGCGGCTGAGTTTCATGTAACCGTTAAGGAATGACGAATTCCGAATGACTAATGACGAAATAATGACGAAGCTCGAATGACGAAAAACCGATGGTGGCCTTTACCTCTCTCTCTGCTTCGTCATTTGGATTTCCTTCGACATTCGACATTCGTACTTCGTCATTGTTAGAGGTCCTGGCGTGCTTCAACCTCCCGTGCCATCTCTTCAGGTTGTTGAAAGCTAATGATGCCGCTGATCGGACGGCTTTCAGTTAACATGTGGACGATCTCGATCCCTGCGCGTTCCATATCATGAAGCATCGTGTTTACGCGCGAAGAGAGATAGCTGTAAGCGACAAAAGTCGGGGTCCCTACGACCAGGCCGGCTACGGTGGTCAGCAAACTCTTATACACCCCGCCGGAAAGCTCAGTCACTGTCGCATAACCACCGCTTGAAGCGATGGTCCCGAAGGCATCGATCATTCCTGCTACCGTCCCGAGTAATCCGAGCAACGGCGTCAGAAAAGCGATTGTAGCGAGCACGGCAAGAAACCGCTCCAGTTTTGGTACTTCGAGCTGGGCAGCTTCTTGAACGATATCGCGCAATTCCGCCCGTGGCGCATCGTGCCGGATAATCGCGGCGTGAATCACTCGCGCCACCGGCCCCGGCGTCCCCGCTGATTCATGCAGCGCCTCAGCAAAATTACGACGCCGAATCAGGTTCGACAGTCCCTTCAGAAATTCGCCGACATGAATACTGGCGCGGTGCAAGTAGAACAGGCGTTCGGCGAAGACAGCGATCGAGATGATGCTGCAGCCCAGAATTGGCCACATTAACAATCCGCCTTTTTGGATGTAATCGATCACGCCGGTTTTTGTAACGCTCTTTCTCGACTGTGGCAAGCCAACAACCAAACGCACAGCCTGCCGTGCGATACTCAAACGCGACTATTTATCGCCGGGCTTTCTCGCGCGGTTTTGGTGAGGGAGAGCCGCGAACGATAGCGGCGCCTTTGCCACCAACTAATTTGCCGGAAGCATCGAAGACGGAATAGCCAGTCTGCTTCCCGGAAGAATCGTAGTTGTAAACGATCTTATGCAGAAGAGTGCCATCCGGCGCGCTTTGGGTTTCCTCGAGGATGCGCCCGGCATCATCGTACTTGTAGCGACTCTTGAGCCGAATGCGGCCGTCCGGTCCGGAAATTTCCGCGCTCGAGAAACGCCCCGCGTCATCCAGTTCATAACGAATTGTCTCGCGCAGTTTGCCGTCTGCATCGGTGGTCGTCGCCACCGCCTTGTGCTGTGCGTTATCGAAGTTGTAAACCGTGCGCGAACCGTCTGGATGCATCGATACGGTCACCCGCACAGCGTCACTCTGAGCTTGCTCCGGTGATTGGCCAAATCCGATCGCGGTGCCGCAGACGAGGAGGGCGCAAGCAAACCCCAGCCCTAGCGGTAGAAATTTCATGATCTGCGGAGCTTACGGTCAAGGCAATGCGGTGCAAGATAACGTTTATCAAGTGTCACCGGCGTACGCGAAGCTTGGCCCGAAGTAAACCCTCACCCGCCCCTTTCCCTTTCGAAGGGACAGGGCGACCCGTCGGTATGCAGCCTATTTTACAGAGTCGGCCGTCGCAAATAAGCTGAAAATTTTTATTGACCACCAGCTGGGGAGGTGGTTAAAAGTGGGGTCAAGTGGAGCAGAATGGACGATTGCACCACTCGACCAATGGACGCCGACTCCCCATCCGAACGGTTCTATGCCGGAGAGTTCCGGCATTCCATCGATGACAAGAATCGAATCACGATTCCTTCTCGTTGGCGACGCGATCGTCCTGAAGAATTCATTCTTTTGCCGGAGGCGACGCATCAATTTTTGCTCGTCATGTCGCCAAAGGAGTTCGCGAAAATGAGTTCGGCTGCGGAAACAAACCAGAGTGTTTCCGCGCGCGATCGCCGAGTTTTCCTGCGGCACCTGCATGCGCGCGCTCAACACGCAGCCGCGGACCGGCAAGGCCGGCTGGTATTGCCGGAAGATCTTTGCCGAAAGCTTGGATTGAAAGGCGAAGTCGCTCTCGTGGGCGGACAAGGCCGCTTTGAGATTTGGAATTTGCAACGGTGGAAACGCGCGCACGAGGAGGAGACGGCTACTTACCAACACGTGGCGAAGGAAATCGGTTTGTAAACCAATGGAAGCTCAAGAAGTTCTCGATATACCGTGGCTTAAGCTGCATGCATGGCTCATCGTTGATCCGACTGCTGAAGAGGAACCCGAGGCGCAGCCCACGGAGGATTTTGTCTATCACCGTCCAGTCTTGTTAAGGGAAATACTGGAGTTCCTTAAACCGAAGCCGGGTTTGCTCATTGTGGATGGAACATGCGGTGGTGGCGGCCATACCGAAGGCCTTTTGCAAAGTGGCGCCGACGTTGTGGCCTTGGATCAGGATCCTGATGCAGTCCAGCATGTCAGCGAGCGACTGGCACATTTCGGCCGGCGCCTCATTGTGCGGCAGGCGAATTTCCGGCATGCAGCCAACGTTCTCGATGAGCTTGGCCTTGGCGTCATCGGCGGCGCGCTCCTTGATCTTGGTGTTTCTTCCCGCCAACTCGAAAATGCGCAGCGCGGTTTCAGCTTCGTTCGAAACGGTCCGCTCGACATGCGCATGGACCCGCGAACCAAGCTGACTGCTGCGAAGATTGTAAACGAGTACGGCGAAGAGGAACTGACTCGCCTGTTTCGTGAACTCGGTGAGGAACCGGCCGCGCGCAGGATCGCCAGCTTGATCGTGAAGATGCGCAGGACTTCGCCCTTTCGCGAAACTCTGCCGCTGGCGCGGGCGATCGAAAAGTTGGTCGGACGGCATGGCCGTCATCATCCAGCCACCCAGGTTTTTCAGGCGCTGCGGATGGAAGTGAACGATGAGCTTGGCGCGCTCGAGGAAGGCTTGCGTGTCTTAACTGCGCGACTTGCATCCGGCGGTCGCATTGCCGTGATCACTTTTCACTCACTGGAAGATCGGATCGTAAAGAACTTTTTTCGCGATCATAGCCAGGAATGGCTCGACAAGCCGGAGTGGCCCGAGCCGCGGCGCAATCCCGATTACGATCTTGAATTGGTCACGCCGAAACCGGTGGAACCGAGCGATGAAGAACAGCGCGCGAACCCCCGCTCGCGGAGCGCAAAGTTGCGCGTAGCGCACAAGATTTAAGATGAAACGCTCACGTCGAAAAAACTGTAATGCGGTAAACGCGGCCTCGCTTGCGCGTTGGATTGTGATGACTGCCTTTCTGGCACTGGCGGGGTTGAGCTACGTTTATTTGACCCTGCAACTCTACCATCTGGGCGAGCGCAGGAAGGCGGTAGAGAACGAGCTTGTTAGTCTGCGCACTCAAAATGGCTATGCCAGCGCGCAAATCCAGGCTTTGACCTCGCTCCCGGCGTTACAACGCCGATTGAAAGAAGGCTACCTGAAAATGGTCCCCATTTCGGAGGCAAACATCGTGCGGCTGACTATTCCTCCACGATCAGACGAAGACGCCATCCAACCTGTAGTAAACCCTTCCGTCGCAAAATGAATCCCAATAGCCGAAGCCGTTGCGTATTCGTGTGCACTGGTTTCATCGGGCTCTTCAGCATCTTTTCATTTCGTTTGATTTATCTGCAGGCAATAAAACACGACGAATACGCCGGGCTTGCTGCTAAAAAGAATGTTCATCAACAAATCATTCACGCAGAGCGTGGGAGGATTCTCGACGCGAACAAGGCGGTTCTCGCACAAGACGTTCCTGTAGCGACGATATGGGTGGATGCCACGCATGTTAACAACCGGCAAGCCACCGTTGATCTCTTAAACCATGACCTTGGCATCCCGCCCAAAGAGCTCGCGGAAAAATTAGACGGCGAACGCCGTTACATTGTGATCAAGCGGAAAGTGCCCGCAGCAACTGCAAGCGGGCTGCGTGAGAAACTTCGATCCAGCAATTTGCGCGGAATTTATTTCGACCACGACGCCACGCGCATCTACCCGAATGGATCCATGCTATGTCATGTCATCGGATTCACCGACTTTGATGACCACGGTATCCAGGGGGTGGAAGCATCGATGGAGGGGTACCTTCACGGAGAGGACGGCTACCGTTTCATCGAGCACAATCGAGCTGGCAAGGAGATCGTACCCTACCGGGGACAAGAGCGCGCTTCGCGCGACGGTTACCAAGTCCATCTGACCGTCGATCTTGGTTTGCAGAACATCGTCGAGAATGAGATCGACGCCGCGATGGCGCAATATTCGCCGCAAAAAGCCACCATTATTCTGATGCGCCCACTGACAGGCGAAATCCTAGCGATGGCCAATCGGCCGAATTTTGATTTGAACCTGCGCTCGGAAGCGCGGCCCGAGCAGATGAAAAACCGGGCCATCATCGACATGATGGAGCCGGGCTCAACCTTCAAGATCGTTGCGGCTGCCGCGGCCCTCAACGAACACAAGGTGCGACCTGATTCCTCGATTTTTTGTGAGAACGGTCTCTGGAATTTCGGTGGCGCCGCCCTGCACGATCACCGCGCGTTTTCGAATTTGAGTGTCCGCGAGATTCTCATCAAATCGAGCAACATCGGAGCGGCCAAACTTGCTCTCACTGTGGGCGACCAAAAGTTTTACGAATACATTCGACGGTTTGGATTCGGCGAGCGGACAGGAATTGATCTGCCCGGCGAGATCAACGGGCTGATTCGGCCTCCGAAATCCTGGAGCAAAATCTCGATCACCCGTATTCCGATGGGCCACGAGATCGGAGTGACGCCACTGCAAATGACGGTGGCGATGGCGACGATTGCCAACGGCGGCAACTTGATCATGCCGCGAATTGTGAAATCGATCACTACATCGGACGGCAAAAGCATTAGCTCCTTTTCGCCGGTGGTGCTGCGCCAGGTTATTTCTCCTGAAACCGCCAGAGAAATTGGTGATGCACTCCGAGGCGTCGTGAGCGATAGCGGGACCGCCGCCGCCGCGGCGGTGCCAGGTTTTACCATTGCTGGAAAAACCGGAACCGCGCAGAAAGTTAATCCTCGAGGCGGATATGAAGAGGGAAAGTACGTCGTTTCCTTCGCCGGCTACCTTCCGGCCGAGCACCCTGAGTTTGTCGGTCTCGTGGTGCTCGATGATGCGCACACGAGCAAACCGGAGTTGAATTACGGCGGGCTGGTAGCAGGGCCGATCTTTTCCCGTCTTGCGGAGAAGGCCGCC
>DATEZD010000012.1:0-12458 GCA_035255865.1 Candidatus Udaeobacter sp. | reverse complement strand
GGTGAATTGCTCATTATGAAGACCCGATGATTCGAGCGAATTGTCGAGCGCGGTTTACCGCAGCCGATTTCGACTTCATCGTGCGGACGCTGGCGCGTTCGCAAACGGATCAGGTTTCCCTGGTCGATCTATTAAGCGATGTCGAGACGCGCGATTCCATTCTGGATCATCCGCGCTTGGTCGACGCCATTCTAAACCACTGCGGACATCTTCGGCTTTCATCTCAGTTTTACTTTTACGTGCTTGCTCGCCACGTGCTGCAACAGGGCGGAATCGGGGACCGAAAGCTTTGCGATTACGTGGCGTCATTGCTGGAAACATTTTCGCACGCGAGCCGACTCCAGATTTCCGAGGAGACACATCATCTCGCCGAACAATACATTTCCGATATCCTGATCGCGCTGAATCGCGCCACTGCGGAGCAGGCGTTTTTGCTTCGGGCGCACATTGGCAACTACTCGCTTTTCATCAGCGGAATTTTTCACGAGAACACGCAACGGCGCAGTCTGCGTGGCGGACCGGACATCGAGTTTTACGAGCAGGTCGGCCGGACGAATTATCAACTTGTTTCCTCACATGTGGTGGCTCGCCGCTGCGAACTGAATGACGTGTTCGAAGGATTGGCGGATCGATTTCGAGAGGTCCGGCTCGCGCTGAATCAGCTTTCCGATCAGTTGCTGAATCTGGACGAAGACGCGCGTCCCTCGCTTTCTTTGTGAACGAGACACTCTTCAGCCAAATCCAGCGATTATTTGAACGCACGTACGCGCAGGTCGGAATCAATCTGGAAGATTGTCTGATTGATCGGACGCGCTCCGCGCAGTTGTCGATGCTCGCAGGGGCATCGGCGCGGGAATTGAGCGAACTCGCGCGCACGTTTTTGCGGCGTGCTGGTGACCAGCTTTACGTCGGCATTTATTATTCCCGCTGGCTGATTGAACAACTCGAACAACACGATCCGCGTGCGGGGTTGGGGGACCGGAATATCCGATCGCTGATCACGTTTGTTGAAGAACTCAACCATGCGTTGCACGCCGCGCTCCAGTTCAAACGCGGAGTGCGCGAGATCGCGTCGGAAGATTTTGCGCGCAACCTTGAGCTTCAAGCGCAGGTGGACACTTATCTGGTTCTTCTACTGTTTGTCGCCTTTTTCCGAAAAACGCAACGCGTCTCGGCGGCGGACCGCCGCTGGTTGCGTTTTCATCTTTTCGCCCGGCAATGTCCCGAGGCATTTCGCGACACAAACCTGCGTGGCCGTTACCTCGAGACGAGCAAGCTCGCGGCAAGCTACACGCTCTATCTCGACACAATCAACGGAGTGCGTCGTCTCGATGAAATCGGGCGGTTTCATTCGCTCGATTACTCTGGGAAAAAGACACGGATCCTCGCGCTGATGGACAGCACTGCGGACTAGAGAAATTACCCATCGGTCGCGCCGATTCGATTCGTGAAACCAGTCATGATGGATCGCGCAGCAAAATCGCTGCATCCAGACTCGACGGTTCGTCGGATTACTGGATACACTGATCGGTTGCTGGTGCCCGTGGGATAAATTAAGCGGAACTAAGCTGAGCATGGCGGAAACATCTACAGCGCAGCAGATGCTGGATCAGGAAATGATCGCGCGGATTGGACGCCGCGATCAAAGCGCCTTCAGCGCCCTTTATGATCGGCTGAGCGGTCCACTCTATTCTTTGGCGATGAAAATGCTCGGAGACCCGGCAGAGGCGCAGGACGCTTTGCAGGATGTTTTCCTTCAAATATGGTCGCGTGCCGGAAGTTACAACCCGGATCAGAGCAGCGTCTTCAGTTGGACCGTGCTGCTGACACGAAGCCGAGTCATCGATCGATTGCGGGCGCGCGGCCGACGTTCACGAATCGTGGTCGCCTCCACTGAAGATACACCCACCGCCGCGGCGGATGCATCCACCGTGGAGAGCGCTGCGGATACCGTTGAGAAGAATGATGAGGCAGCCCGTGTGCGATATGTATTGACCAATTTGCCTTCCGAACAACGCGAGGCGATCGAGATGGCTTTTTTTGAGCATCTCAGCCACCACGAAATTGCGGCTCGGCTTGGGCAACCGCTCGGCACGGTTAAAGCCCGAATCCGTCGGGGACTGCTTAAATTGAGGCAACGACTTAACACCTTATGATTTCGGAGGAACAACAGGATCAGGCCGCACTCTACGCGCTGGGGTTGCTCGACTCAGATGAGGACGCTGCGTTCGAATCCGAGTTGAGAGCGAACGCCGAATTGCGTGATGTTGTCCGCGAGCTGCGCGAGGCGGCCGGCGACCTAGCCCTAACCGCTCCATCGCTGCTGCCGCCTGCATCGTTAAAGCAACGCATCATGGGTGAAATAGCGATGGAAACCAAGCGGGTCGTTCCAATGCCAGCGCAACGCGCTTCGTTTGGCTGGGTACCGTGGGCCATAGCGGCGGCGTTGGCGGTGTTTTGCGGCCTCCTTGCTCTAGATCGCGTACGACTGGAGCGCCAACTTGCCGATATACGCGCGGCCGACCCGCTAATGCAGACGACATTTTTCACTCTCGCGGCATCCGCACCTGCTCCTGCAGAAGCGAAGGCGACGGTGGCATGGCAACCTAGCCGTCAAAGTGGCGTGATTCGCATCAGCAACCTCCCTGCGCCGCAACCGGGCAAGGATTATCAGTTGTGGGCGGTCGATGCCGAGCATAAGGATCCAATTAGCGCAGGCATTGTTCGCGTCGACAAAAATGGTGTCGCGCAAATTCGCTTCAAGCCGGTTGAAAAGGCGGAACATGTAAAAGCCTTTGCGATCAGCCTGGAACGCGAAGGTGGCGTCCCGAAAAAGGAGGGACCCATTTTGCTCGTCGGTACCACCTGAAATAGTTCGTAATCGTCTCCTGCTCGCGACCGCGGTGGTTAACGAGCGTCAGAACAAAGCATCCAGGCGGATGCCTGCAGCGTATCGCCAGTCATACGAAAGTAATTTCTTGCGCCATGACTGCATCCATTCGCTGCGTTTCGGCGTAATGCTCGCCGAACGCAAAAAATGGAAACCCGCAAACAACGTGTCGGCAAAACCGCTGGGAAATGCAGCGGAAAAATTCTTGCTTCCGTTACGGTGCTCTTGGCCGTTGCCAGCTTGCTGATCTTTTCACTTCGGCCCAAAACCAAGACCGAAGCGAAGGAAACCGCAGCAAATGCACCTGTTTTCGATAACCCGTTGGCTTTGGTGTTAACGCCGCAGACAGGCGATACCCGCACCGATAAAGAAATTTTCCGGCTTCAGCAGCAAATTCGCAACGGACGGAATCTTGAGCCTGGGCTCGAACAGCTGGGCTGGGCGTTCGTTACGAAAGCGCGTGAAAGTTTCGACCCAGGGTTCTACAAACTGGCTGAGCAATGCGCGCGGTGCATCGAAAAGCGCAATGCCGAAAGCCAGGAAGCGATGCTGTTGCGTGCGCACGTGCTGCAGAATCTGCATCGCTTCAAAGAATCCGAAACCCTGGCGCGGTGTCTCGTCCAGCAGCGGGGACTCAGCTTTGATTACGGTCTTCTCGGCGATGCGTTGATGGAGCAGGGAAAGCTGGGTGACGCGGTAGAGGTCTATCAGCGGATGATGAATTTGAAGCCTGACCTTCGCGCATACGCCCGCGCGGCGCACATGCGCTGGCTCAAAGGCGATCTCGCCGGAGCCATCGAGGCGATGCAATTCGCTATTGGTGCTGCCAGCCCGCAGGACGCTGAATCCGCCGCCTGGGTGAACACGCGATTGGCGTTCTATGAGTTTCAAGCCGGCCGTGTTAACGAAGCAGAACAACGGTGCGCGCTCGCACTCTCTTTACAAAACAATTATCCCCCCGCGCTATTGTTGCAGGGCAGGATCCTGCTTGGTCAAAGCCGGTTCGGCGAAGCCGTGGACGCTTTGCAAGACGCCGTGAAGCTAAATCCTCTTCCGGAATATCAGTGGACGCTAGCCGAAGCGCTGCGCGTAGCTGGCAAGGAGAATGAAGCGTCTGAGGTCGAAGCTCAACTTTGCCAACGCGGCGCGAGCAGCGATCCGCGGACGCTAGCGCTGTATCTTGCGACGCGACACGAGTCTCCCGAAACGGCGCTTCGACTTGCGCGAGCAGAACTTGCCTCGCGCAGTGACGTCTTCAGTCACGACGCCCTGGCCTGGTCGCTGGCTGCGGCAGGCCAGTTGACTGAAGCGCACAGCGAGATGCAGCGGGCACTGGCAGAAGGCACCGAAGACGCGCGGCTATTTTTCCATGCCGGCGTCATCGCTTCACAAGCCGGTCACTTGGCCGATGCGGAGCGGTGGTTGCGCAAAGCGAGCGAACTATCGCATCTGCTTTTGCCGTCTGAGCGCAATGAACTTCAAAACGTGGCGACGCGTAACGCTGAAAAGAAGGCGTCCGTTGTCCCGAACCCACAAAAAACTTTTTCGCTCGGGCCAAATACCGCGCGGAAAACCCAACCCCAAACCAAAACCTAAAAAACAGATGAAAAAAATAACATACCTCTTGTCGCGCGGTGTTATGGCACTGATCGCAGCACATTTAATCGGAGCGGCGCAAGCTTCCAGTCACATGGATGCGCCGCTGATCATTCGCGATCCAGCGGCCAACACCACGGACGTTTACGCGTTCGTGCAAAACGAAAATGGAACGAAGAGTCTTGTTACTGCGCTGGGCGTGTACCCCCACGAAGAACCCGGCATCGGCCCAAACAAGTACAACTTCGATGACAATGTGCTCTACCAAATCCACGTTGCGACCGGCAACGACGTAGCGGCGGGTAGAGCCACGTTGAGCTACGAGTTCAAGTTCAATACGACGTTCAGAAACCAGAACACGATCCTGCAGTCGTACCTTGGCGTCATCAATGACGTCGGGGACGCGAATCAGAACCTGATACAGACCTATGCCGTCACGAAAGTGGACCATCGCCATCACGACCATCGGACACTGCTAGGAACGGGTACCGTTCCACCCAACAATCAGGGGATAGCAACTCCATTTTATAATCACGGCAACGACGGCAACAATCCCGCGAAGGACGGTGTAGCCACAGAAGCGGAGTTGGATCGTTACACAACACAAACGATTAACAGCCTGGGCGGCGGTTACTTCTCATTCGCCGGTCAACGTGATGATGGTTTCTATGCTGACATCAATGCCATCTTCGATCTCTTGCAGCTTCGCTCGCCGGGCAAGGATTCACAGGGCGGATTCAACATTCACATGATGGCGCTGGTGATTCCGGTAAGCGAATTGGGCGGTGACCAGCAAATTGTCGGCGTCTATGCAACAACCAGCCGCCAGCAGATGCAAATACTACGCGATGAAACAAAGCGGTTGGCGAAAAACGGCGGTCCGGAATTACATGGCCCCTGGGTGCAGGTCGCCCGGCAAGGCAACCCGCTCTTCAACGAAGGCTTGGTTGCCATCGCCGATAAGGATCGCTACAGCCGAACCAGCCCCGAGTCTGATAACGAGTTGTTCCGCGGGTACGCGATGACTCCCGAACTCGCGCATCTAATTAACGTCATTATTTTCAATGGCCAGTTGCCCGACGTCGAGACAGGCCGGACCGACATCGCGGGAATTTTTATTCCTGATTTGATTAAGGTCGATTTGTCCACAGATCCCTGCCGGCTGGCGGGAAATGGAACTCAACAGGGTCCCAACCCGGATGACCCTGGCTTCTCGCGGCTGGGCATCTTTGGCGGCGACACACTGATCAGCCAAATTCAACCGGGCTTTGGCAATGGCGTTATTCCCGGAGGCTGGCCGAATGGTCGCCGTTTTGGCGACGACGTAGTGGACATCGCGGTGACTGCTCTAATCAGCAATCTTCGCGTGAACCCACCAATCATTCGCGGTCCGGCAGGCGACAATGTGGACTTCAACGACGTAGCCTACAACAAAGTCTTCCCGTACGAATCTACGCCGCAGAATGGCCGCAATCACTCCCATCCATAACGCCCCAACGCGTCGCGGTCCGTCATTCGCTTGTGGACTCTCGGAATCCAGGCCAGGCAGCGTCGTTGCGCCTGGCCGGGTCGCGCGTTGCTCGAGGCGCGCGATTCTTGTAGTTCTGTTTTCGTTGCTGCCATTTCAATACGCGAACGGTCACGATCCCGGGCTAAGTAGCCTCACGATTCGACAACGCCCGAACGGCCTGGAGGCAACATTGACGCTGGCGGTCAAGGACGCCGCGCAAGTTGCAGAACTTGACAAGGATCACGACGGGATTGTGACGCAAGCCGAGTTCGCACAGACACGATCGCAACTCGAGACGGCTGTAGCGAGGCTACTTTTCATCGCAGCGGATGGCAAAGTCGCCAAGGCTCAATCTGTTCGCGGCCAGCTCGATGAAAATAACAACGTCGAAGTTCGTCTGAATTTCCACGTTGTCGGCTTTTCGAGTCTGGAGATTCAATCCAAAATCATCGCGTCACTGCCGCTTGGGCATCGTCAATATCTCCAGATACAAAATTCAACCGGTCAAACGCTCTTCGAACGGTTGCTAAGCGCGCCCACAGATCGCGCGACCGTGGAACTGCCCCACACCGATGCAAGTACTGTCGCCCTCGAAGCCGCTCGTTCGTTTGCGAATTTCCTTTGTCTGGGTGTGAAACATATTTTGACCGGCTACGATCATTTGCTTTTTCTCTTCGGCCTGCTGCTCGTGGCGGGCGGCTTTTTCTCCTCGTTAGGTATTATCACTTCATTTACGATCGCGCACTCGATCACATTGGCAGTGGCAACACTGCAGCTCGTGCAAATTCCAAGTCGAATTGTGGAGCCGTTGATCGCCGCCTCCATCGTTTTTGTTGGCATCGAGAACCTTTTGCGCGGCGACATTCCGAAAGCGCGGCGAATGGTGCCCTTCGGCTTCGGTTTGGTACATGGCTTTGGCTTTGCTTCGGCTTTGCGTGAGGCCGGCATCGGGTCGGGCACGGGGGGCGTCGTGCTGCCGCTATTCTCTTTCAACCTCGGCGTGGAGCTGGGTCAAATCATGGTCGCTGCCGTGGCGTTGCCGATAATTTGGAAACTCCGGGAGAACCCGATGTTTATCGCGCGGTGGGCGCCGGCGTGTTCAGCAGCCGTTGTGCTACTCGGCAGTTTTTGGTTCGTTCAGCGCGTCTGGATGACTTGAGCTTTTTCCGAGTGCTTCTCTGCAAGCAGTTTGGCCAATATTGCGTGGCCACGAATGATGCGATTCATTTGCCTATGGCTACCTATCCAAAGAGTCCCAAGGAAATGACGCGCGGCATGATGTATTTCCCGCGGATGCTGGACAAGATTCGGCTGCATGTGCGCAGCGAGCTCCACAAAGATTATCGAGAAAACTTCGGCGCGCTGAAAGCGGCGGACGGTGTTTGCTGCAATTTTCTGCGCGTGCACCATCGTGATCTGATTGAGCGTGTGAAGCAGGGCGGCACGGACGAGGAAATTCTGGAATGGTGTTTCGAAAAGGGCCGCCGCTTGAACGATGGCGATCTCTTTGTCTGGAACGGATTCGCATCGAAGCTCGGATGGCGCGATTCAATCACGCCGCGGCTCGAAGAACGAAAAAAGAAGATGGGAATCGCCGATCGCAACGACATTCAATGCATTCCAGACCTCATCGATTTCGACGAAGGCCGATTTTCGGAGGCGAGCAAGAATTCGTGAGTTCTGCGAAATTAACTTGGTTACGAGGCGTCGGCGTGGTGATTGGTCTTTGCTCTCTGGCTTTCACCGCTTGCCAATATGACGTCCCAATCACATCGGCTCCGACCCGAAAAGTGCAGGAGCGACTGCTTGGCGACTGGACGTCGGCTGATGGCAAGGAAAAGCTGAAACTTCGGAGCCTCGACGACAGCATCTACATCGTTTACTACGACGGTGATCTTTTTAGCGCTTACCACTCCGACGTCGCGGAAACGCCTTTCGCGACGGTCCAGGACCTCAACTCGAGCGATCGCAAATATGCTTACGTCATTTGGAAATTGTCGGACGATGGCAAGAACTTGAGGTTGCGGAACGTCAACGACAAGATTGTTCCAAAGGAAACCAAGGACTCAGCCACAGTAGTTGGGCTCCTGACAAAAAACGCCCGCAATCCTGAGCTCTTCGGCGAGGAGATCGAGTTTAAGAAAGAAAAATAGTAGCGGCTTCGCTTATTTCGAGCCTGGCAAACTCGACCAAGATGCTGTAGCGGGATTCGAGATGTTTGTGAATCAAGTTCGCGTGATGGCGCTTCTCTCACTCGTGTTGTTTCCCTGTGCTCAGCGAGTGATTGCGCAACAAACACCGGCGGTTGCATCAAGTCCGAACGGATCGCCATCGCCAACTCCGCCTGTGCTTTCGCCTCAGACACTGTCGGAACTGAAACAACTGCAGCAGGCCGCTCTTGAAAGCGATTATGCATACCGGCAGGTCGCGCATCTGGCCAACAACATCGGGCCGCGTTTAAGTGGATCGACACAGGCGGCAAAAGCAGTCGAGTACGTCGCCGCCGAATTGAAAGCACTCGGCTGCAACGTGCAGCTCGAGAAAGTCATGGTGCCCCATTGGGTACGCGGCGAAGAGACAGCCGCGCTCGTTCAATTTCCCGGACAGGCACCAAACACGACGCAGAAGATTGTTTTGTGCGCGCTCGGCGCAAGTGTTGCGACGCCGGAACACGGAATTACAGCGGAGATAATCGCGGTTAGAAATTTTGAGGAACTCAAATCCATGCCTCGTGACAAAGTCGCGGGCAAAATCGTGCTCTTTGATTATCCATTCGATAAGCAAATGGCCGCGGAAGGTCGTGGCAACGACGCCTACGGCGAAGCAGTTGTTTATCGCAGCGACGGCCCGAGCGCAGCGGCGCGTCAGGGCGCTGTCGCGTGTTTGATTCGTTCAGTCGGTGGCGCCGACTATCGGCTTCCACATACTGGACAGACAAATTACGCACAGGATGCGCCGAAAATTCCAGCCGGCGCGGTCACGGCGGAGGACGCAGATTTGATCGTCGATCTGGTCCGACAAGGACCGGTGAAGATGAAATTGGTTCTCACGCCGCAAACCTTACCGGACGTCGAGAGTGCTAACGTTATTGCGGACATCAAAGGGAGCGAGCACCCCGAGCAGATGATCATCGTTTCCGGTCACCTGGACTCATGGGATCTGGGCACAGGCGCGATTGATGATGGCGCAGGCGTCGCTGTTTCGATGGAGGCGGCAAACCTGCTCCAGAAACTGCATCTCAAACCGAAACGCACGATTCGCGTGATCGCGTGGATGAACGAAGAGAATGGATCGCGCGGCTCAAAACAGTACGCAAAAGATCACGGGAAAGAGGATCATTTTGCGGCCATGGAAACAGACGCCGGCGCGGGCCATCCGGTCGGCTTGAACATCAAAGCGAAACCGGAAGTGAAAGCGATGCTCAAAGCGATCGCGGCGATTCTGCAGGAATCGGGCGCAGGCATTCTCAATCTAGTTGAACACTGCGGCGCTGACATCGAGCCGATGGAAAAGGCGGGCGTGCCTGCGTTCGCGCCGATTCAGGACAGCCGGTTCTATTACAATTACCACCACACCGCTGCGGACACTTTGGACAAGATCGTCCCGAAAGAACTGGCGGAGAATTCCGCTGTCGTGGCAGTCGCTGCGTATGCGCTTGCGAACATGGAACAACCGTTGCCTCGTTGAGCGGCCGAAATGAGTCCAGCCTCGTAAGCGGACGCTACAGCAAAGCGCGGCCGTCTTCCACCAAATCAGTTGCGCCGCAGATTGCGCATCTCGTTGAGCAAAACATTTTGCAGCCGCCGGCCGCGATTGCGCAAAAATCTCCAAGCTCCGGCATCGACGAAGTAAGTGAGCAAAATGCTGTCCCGCGTTTTTACCTCCGGCCCAACCAGACCGACCGAATGCCAGGTGTTATCGGCAACTGCAAACGCGTAGCCTGTATTGGGTGAGAACAGCATCTGTGCTCTTTTCGGCTTCTTGCCATTCGGTAGTGCCTCGTGAAAAATCGTGCCGATCTGCTGCGTCGAATTGTCCGGTGGCAGGTAGAACTGGACGGTGATGCCTTTCCAGAGCGTGTCCGAGTGTGCGGTAATGAAATATCCGGACGTGTCGCGCGTCAGGATTGGCACTGGATACATTCGGACCTTTGCAAAATCGGCCCCGAACCGGCGTTTTAAGCCGGGCGCAAGTCGCTCTACGAAAACTTCTCCCAGCTCTTTGGAACGGAGGACGCGGCCTGCGACGTCCCAGACTTCGCGTTTTTCCGGCGGCAAGTGGCGGATGTATTCCGGGAAAAGATCGATCTTGCTGCGAGTCGGCTTTCCCTGGGCTGTGACATTTCTTAGTTTAGCTTTGCCAGAGAGCGCCCGGTAACCGCCGTCTCCGACCGGCATTGCTTCCAACATCGCCACGTAGAAATCATCCGGAAACACGCGATCGAATCGCAAATGATAAAACGGCGAATCGCCCGCCTGCGCCCTTTGGATGGATCGCACGACGAAATCGATCAAGTTTTCAACTGACTGCGTTTGCTCCATCGAGTGTTGTCAGGGGGCTACTTTAGGAAATGCCATTCCGCTGTGCAATGAGGGTTTGCTGGACAACGGCGCGCGTGCTCCGAACCCCTCACCTCAATCCTCTCCCCTTGCACAAGGGGAGAGGCGAGAAAGAGCGCTCGGAATGTGTCAAGCTGGAATGTCGGCGCCGATGATGTTAAGCATCGCAAAGAGAAGCCCCCGAACGCGTTTCTGGTTTAACAATGAGCGAGGCAACCGAAAAACATTCGCGTCTCTCGCGTTTCGGCCGTTGGGTGGCGGAGTTGCTCCTGGTATTCATCGGTGTTTACGCTGCGTTTTGGCTCAACAATTACCAGCAGCACCGCCAGGACGCAGAACGCCGTGATCGAATCCTCGCCTCGCTCGAGCAAGAATTGCGCAGGGGAATCGAGAGCGGAAAAGTTGAGACCGCGAAAGAAGAACGAGAAGCCGCTGAGTTTCGGCGCGCGCTCGAGGCCGGTGAAATGCCGCCACTGAATCCCTTTGTTTTCACCACCGACTACAGCCCGGGCGACATCGCCACGCTGCTTCAATCGGGCGGCGTGGAATTGCTCGACGTGAAAACGCTGGTGGTCTTGCGGCAAATGGAATCCGTAATTCGCTGGGGCTTGAGCAACATGCAGCGTTACCAGAAACTAAGCGACGAACTGATCGTGCCGAATCTCGACCAAGACCTTTCTTTCTTTTACGATCCGGCCACCAGAAAATTGCGAAAACGTTTCGAAATCTATCCCCAGGCTCTGGAAGCAACTGTGAAATTCGCTCACGACCTTGAGCAAACCAAAACCGAGTTGCTCAAACAAATCACAGCCGAACGGCAACGAAATCATTAGAATCCTTTTTACAAATGTCATTCTGAGCGTAGCGAAGAATCTCTGGTCATTTCTGACCTAACCTGCCAAGCGGAATAGACTGAGATGTTTCGCTTTGCTCAAGATGACACTAGCCTTCTGAGAGGGCCCTCTAGCATGAACCCAACAATCCGAGTCTTAACGTTTCTCTTGTCCATTTTGGCCGCGAGTTTTACGTCGTCCGCCGATTATCCTGCGCCGGTCGAAGGCGACTACACGATTCGCGATTTCAAGTTTGCTTCTGGCGAGACGGTGCCAGAGCTGCGCCTTCATTATCGGACCATCGGAAAGCCGGAGAAAGATGCGCAGGGCAAAACGACCAATGCCATTCTCATCATGCATGGGACCACTGGCAGCGGCGCGCAATTTATTCGCCCGGAATTCGCCGGTGAACTGTTCGGTAAAGGTCAGCCGCTGGATGCGACGAAATTCTTCATCGTGCTGCCGGATGGGATCGGCCACGGCAAATCGAGCAAGCCCAGCGATGGACTGCATGCAAAATTTCCGCGCTACGGTTATCTCGACATGATTGAGGCGGATTACCGTGTGCTCGCCGAAGGACTCGGAGTGAACCACGCGCGCCTCGTGATGGGAACGTCGATGGGCGGGATGCACACGTGGCTCTGGGGCGAGTTGCATCCTGATTTCATGGATGCGCTGATGCCGCTGGCGAGTTTGCCAACCCAGATCTCCGGCCGCAACCGCGCATGGCGCCGCACTGTCATCGATGCGATTCGCAATGACCCGGCATGGAACGGGGGCGAATACAAAACGCAGCCACCGAGTCTGCGAACCGCGGCAGAGATGCTCTGGTTCATGAGCAGTAATCCGGTGTTACGACAAAAGGACGCGCCCACACTGGCCAAAACGGACGAAGTCCTCGACAAATTCGTCAATGATTACGTGAAAACGAGCGACGCCAACGATGTGCTCTACGCGGTCGAAGCATCACACGACTACGATCCCGGGCCAAACCTGGAAAAAATTCGTGCGCCGCTACTGGCGATCAATTCTGCCGACGATCTGATTAACCCGCCGGAGTTGGGGATCCT
>DATEZD010000011.1:0-14510 GCA_035255865.1 Candidatus Udaeobacter sp. | reverse complement strand
CATCTTGCCGGATTCCTGGCTTCCGATGAGATAACCACTCACCGAGACCATCGCCTTACAACGCTCCGGCCAGAGTGCTGCGATGATATTGGCCGTTCGTGCGCCCCAATCAAAACCGGCGATGACTGCCTTGTCGATCTTGAGCGCATCCATCAAAGCGGTGATATCGACCGCGACAACCGCTGGCTGACCGTTCCGGAATGTCTCGGTTGAAAGAAAACGCGTCGTGCCATAACCGCGAAGATACGGAACGATCACTCTATAGCCTGCCGACGCCAGCAACGGTGTAACATCGACAAAGCTATGAATGTCGTACGGCCATCCGTGCAGAAGAATTACCGGACGACCATTCGCCGGGCCTGCTTCCGCGTATCCCACATTCAAGAGACCGGCATCGACTTGTTTTAATGGGCTGAACGAGGTGTTCGCTCCCGACTTCGTCGAAGTCGGACGAGCGGCGTTTGTGTTTTCCGATTGCGCGCTCGCGGAACTTATCAAACCGACACTCGCGCCGGCAGCTCCCGCGGCCGTGATGCCTAAAAACCGGCGACGATTATATTTTGTTTTCTCAGACATATTTGTCTCCTGTCTCCTTACCTACCGCAACGATTTGAACCCCGCGCGTATTTCACCGACGAATAGCTCAGGTTGTTCCCAGGCCGCGAAGTGCGTTCCTTTGGGGAGCCGGTTGTAATAAATGAGTTTGGGATAGGCTTTCTCCGTCCAACTGCGAGGCGCGGCGTAGATCTCGTTGGGATACGAACTCACGGCCGTGGGGATCGGGATACCTTTAGGAGCGAAGAAGGCTAGCTTGCTTTCCCAATAGAGACGGGCCGACGAGACCGCCGTATTCGTCAGCCAGTAGAGCGTGATGTTCTCAACAATGTCCTCTCGCGTCAGGCCCTCGCTCTTCCCGTCAAACACGCGTGCGATCACGTCGTAACTTTGCGAGTCGTGGTCGATCATCCACGCAGCCAGACCGATAGGTGAATCCGCGATCCCGTAGAGCGTCTGCGGTCGATTCGCCATCTCGATGGCGTAGCCCAGGCCGTGCTTATAGAAGAAGGCGAGTTGGTCGTAAGCAGATTTCTCCTCGGCCGAGAAGCCTGATGGCGCCGGAGCACCGGCTAAAGCCGCTTTGTCGATGTCGGGCGGCACGGTGGCAGGCATGTTGGTGTGGATGCCGATCAATTCAGGAGGCGCCAACAGAGCCATCTGCTCCGTGACGGCATTTCCCCAATCGCCACCTTGCGCGACATATTTCTTGTACCCGAGTCGATCCATCAGCAGGATCCAGGCGCGCGCGATGCGAATGGGATCCCAGCCGGTCGTAGTCGGTTTTCCTGAAAATCCGTAGCCCGGCAGCGATGGAATGACAACGTCGAACGAGTCCTCGGTTTTTCCGCCATACTTAGTTGGGTCGGTCAGCGGACCTATGATCTTCAACTGCTCAATGATCGAGCCGGGCCATCCGTGCGTGATGATGACCGGCAGAGCGTTCGGATTTTTCGAGCGAACATGGATGAAATGGACGTCAACGCCGTCGATGTTCGTCACGAACTGCGGATACGAATTGAGTTTCGTCTCGGTCTTATGCCAATCGTAGTCCTTCGCCCAATAGTCGGCGAGTTTCTTCATCGTCGCGAGCTGCACGCCTTGCGATGCATCCGTGATCGTCTCCTTGTCGGGCCACCGCGTCGCTGCGATGCGCTTGCGCAGGTCGGCGAGCGCCTCTTTGGAAGCGTTGAAACGGAAAGGACGGATTGACTTGTCATTAGTTGGCGCGGCGCTGGGTTTTTGTGCAGTCACAACCCCATGATTAACAACAACGGTTACGATGCCAACGCCGAAGAGCGACAGGATTCTGCGATGCTTCGCTCTTATCCGAAAATAGTTCCGGATGTTTCGAGAGTTTTTCATACCTAACACCTCAATTGTGCGTGCGGGCCCTTCGCTTGCGCGTTTACCCGGCGGGAAGCGGGTCAGGTGGAGCTCTTTTCGCGGAGACGCCTAACGGACTTGGCGCTGACAGACGGTTGCTGCCGCCTCGTGCAAAGTAAAGTTAAAATTGTGTTACGGAAAAAACGGGCGGAGTTAGGTTATCGATGTGGACTGTGACACCTGGGAAGAAATCGAGTAGCGACCGGCTCACTAGCGTCGGTGGTCAAGCGCGCGCGCCTTGATCATGGACTGGATCGTCGGCTACTGTTCTACGCACATCACATGATTAAAGGCAGCGAAGTACGAAAAGCGGACCTAATGAGCAACGATTTGAGCGCGATAATAACGATTACTCACAGCGCCACCGTTCCCCGCAGTATTTCCACCGCATAACCGCCCACGCGAACGTTGGTAACGCGCTCACGTTCGCGGGTTGCTCGGACGTACATTTCGCTTGGGCGACGGCACTCGATCCCCTGGCGAATCACCACCTGCTCATCACTCTTTGCGACTTCGTGTTGGACCATCCAACTGGCGGCACAGCCCGCCGCCGACCCTGTGGCAGGATCTTCGCCACCGTAAAAAAACATTCGAGCTCGAGCTTCAAGCCGGCCTTCGCACCACTCGGGACACAGAAAGTAAAAAAAATTGGCACCGGAGCTCTTCAGAAATTCCGATGCCTGTGCGTAACTAAACTTCAGATCCGACAGCGTTTGTCGATTTCGGAAGGGCACGATCGTGAAGGTCAACCCTGTCGAGACCGGCTGTAGCGGCCATTCCGAAGCAATCTCGTCAACGGCGATTTCAATCACGCGAGCCACTTCCTCTCGGGAAAGTGCGGTTCCAAATTCGGGATCGCGTTGGCGCATTTCGCCGAACACCTGACCGTCCACACGATCACGCCCGGCATTCTCGGAATCGGGAGTGAAACGCACCGGAATTTTCCCGGCTTTCAAATCAAGCGTGATCTGAGCAGATCTCTTTGAATCGGCCTCCGACGCATACAAGTGCAGCGCTGTCCCCAGTGTCGGATGCCCGGCAAACGGCAACTCCTGCTCGACCGTGAAGATGCGGACTTTCTTTCCTTCGCGAGCTTCAGTGGCAGCATCGCGCGGCAAAATGAAAGTCGTCTCCGAAAGATTCATTTCCCGCGCTAAAGCTTGCATCTCGCCATCATTCAATCCTCGCGCGTCGGTGAAGATCGCCAGCGGATTCCCCGCGAGCGGCGTCTGGGTGAATACGTCAAGCTGAACGAATTCGTAACTGCGGTCTGACATAATACCCTTATCGATTTGTGTCCCAGAACATGCAAGACGTACATGAATTGCCCGCTGCGCGCGAATCGTTCAGGTAACGGTTGGCGGTCGCCGAACGAACCAGTTTTGATTTGCGTCGCTCGAGTTTTGATTGTCTGGATGGAAGCGTAAAGTGCGCATGCGACTAACGAGCTAAAGAAGACGCAAAAAGGTGAACGAGAATTCCCATGGATGAAACTGCCCCGGATCATCAAGGATTATATTAACGCGAGTAATGCGCACGATGTGAGGTCCATCCTTGCCTGTTTTTCCGACGATGCGGTTGTTCGTGACGAAGGACAAACGCTGCATGGAAAAGACTCCATCGAGGGCTGGATTGCGAAGACAATCGAGAAATACAAATTCCAGTTAAAACCCCTCAGCATCAAACAGGACGGCGCGGAAGTTGTCGTTGCAGTGGAGATATCGGGAACCTTTGATGGCAGCCCGGTCACTCTCGATTATCACTTCACGATTGAGAGCGATCGAATCGTATCTCTCACAATTGACTAGTGGCCGAACAGGACACGCCTAGCGAAGCCTTCTTCTCCAACTCGAAGGAGGGACTGAGGATGAACTCTTAAGTGGCACCGCAAAATCCCGCGGATGCACCATCGCCGCAGAACGGAAGAGTAACGATCTTGGGATATGAAAAAGTTTACGTTACTGAGTTTAGTCGGCATCACATCGATTGCCCTTGCTCACGCAGGATGGGCAGCTGGCCACGGCGGGGGCGGCTTTGGCGGTGGTGGTGGTTTCCACGGAGGAGGCTTTGGTGGCGGCGGTTTTCGTGGTGGTGGTTTCGGCGGAGACGGCTTCCATGGTGGAGGATTCCGTGGTGGTGGCAGCCATTTCAATTCAATGCGAGGCGGACAGTTCGCTCACGGCGGAGCTGCTTCATGGCGGGGACGAAACTGGAGCGGCCACAACTGGAACGGGCGCGGCTGGAGCGGCAATTGGGGTCGTCACAATCATCGATTCTCTAATGATGTCGTCTTCGTAGGCGACTTCGGCTTTCCGGGCTGGTGGGGCTGGGGTTACCCGTACGGATATTACGGTTACGGTTACGACGATTACCCGTACGATTACTATGGCTATGGAGACGGAGACGGAGACGGATACGGATACGGACGGTACGGTTACTATGGTGGACCCGGTTACGGATACCGCTATGGCGGCCGAACTTACCTGCGCGGTCATGTCTCTCAATCAGGTCGCACATCGAATCGCCAACACGAATCACGGCGTCATGTGAGCCGCTGAAAAAGTTCACACTTTTGCCGCGGCTGCAAGTGTGACGCATCGAATGTGACGTTAACAGTCTTAACGGCGTCCTCGTAGCCCGAGCAAAGATCGATTGGCTAAGATTTGATGAGAAAGGATATTTTCTTGGCCACCAGAATCTTCGAGTTTTGATCGGCCGTTCCAGTGCGTAAAGTGCACATGTGACTGACGAGGAGCAGGACGAACAGTTCTACCGCGATACTGAAAGCATCGCGTTTCCAAAACTGAACGATCATCAGCTTTCGCTACTTGAGCCTTTGGGCGAACGCCGCGTGATGAAACGCGGTGACATGCTGTTCAAGGCCGGACAGCGCGATCTCGGATTAGCAATTGTTTTGCGCGGTGAACTCGAAGCGTTCGAGACCCGCGACGGCACCGAATATAACCTGGCTAACGCGCGCGAGCGTGATTTCATGGGCGACGTATCGATGCTCCAGGGCACATCGATCCTCGGTTCGTCGAGAGTCAAGTCGGAAGAGGCCGAGATCCTCCTCATTCCGGCGGCCGAACTTCGGCGCGCGCTGGCGGAGATTCCCGCCGTGAGCAAGACGATCGTCGATGCGTTGATCATGCGACGGCGTCGGCTTCGTCGCGATCGCGAATTTGCGGGCATGCGTGTTCTGGCCAGCCGCAACGCGCGCGATGGACATCAGCTCGATGATTTTCTCGACAAAAATCGCATCCCGCATCGACTGGTAGAATTTGAGAGCGAACAGGGACAGGCGTTGAGCGAACGCTTTCACCTAACGACTCGCGATTTGCCGGTCTTGATCACCCCGGCCGGTGCCCGCTTGCGCAAGCCGTCCCTGCGCGAAGTTGCCCGGGAAGCCGGCTTGCTGCGATCGCTCACGGAAGAAGATGAAACCGAAGTTCTCTGTGACCTCGCAATCGTTGGCGCCGGACCGGCTGGCCTGGCCGCAGCGGTGTATGCCGCATCCGAGGGATTGAAGACGGTCGTTGTAGAAAGTTATGCGCCTGGTGGACAAGCCGGTTCCTCGTCACTCATTGAAAACTTCTTCGGATTCCCGACTGGCATTGGTGGCGGCGAATTAACCTGGCTGGCTCAGCTGCAGGCCTACCGGTTCGGCGCGAAATTTTCCACACCAGCCGAGGCCCTCTCTCTACAGTACCACCCTGAGGGCGAGTACCGTGCATGCCTCGAGACGGAAGGTTGCGGTGCAGTGCTCCGCGCAAAAGCTGTCCTGATTACTACTGGCGCCGATTATGGCCGGCTCGAAGCCGAGGGCCGCGAACAATTCGAAGGTGTCGGCGTTTATTATGCTGCCACCGCGCTGGAGGGCCAGCTTTGTCGCAACGAAACTGTTGTTGTCGCTGGCAGCGGCAACTCAGCCGGCCAGGCAGCGATGTTCCTTTCTGACGGCGCGGCCAAAGTATTACTTGTCGTTAGGGGAAACAACATTGCCAACAAGATGTCGGACTATCTTTCGCGTCGCGTGGAGGCCTGCGAAAACATCGAGATTCTCTACAACACTGAGATCCGCAAGATGTCCGGCGGAAAAAAGCTGGAACAAATCGAACTGGAAAATACCAAGACAGGCGAGCGCCGAGTCGTTCGGACGCCGGGCGTTTTTTCCATGATCGGCGCTCGCCCATGCACAGGGTGGTTGCCGACGGAAATTGAGCGGGACGAAAAAGGATTCATCAAAACCGGCGCGGACATCGCGGAAGCACCAGCCTGGCATGAAAACAAACGGCGACCCGCTCCGCTTGAAACCAGTCTTCCGGGGATTTTTGCGGCGGGCGACGTCCGCTCAGGATCGGTCAAACGCTGCGCCGCCGCCGTCGGCGAAGGCGGAATGGCGATTGCCGGAATCCACATGAGCCTGGCCTCACGACGTAACGCGTCAGCAAACAAAAAACTAAACCAGTAACGAATCATGTCCGCCAGAGGATGCTCTCATTTGGATGCAATCGAAGCAGTCAAGCAGCCGGAGCGCCGCGAATGCGAAGAGTGCGTGAAGATTGGCAGCTACTGGGTTCATTTGCGGACGTGCCAGACATGTGGCGTGACCCTCTGCTGCGACAGCTCGCCGAACCAACACGCGAGCAAACACGCCCACGCCACGGCACACCCGGTGATCGCATCCGCGCAGCCGGGCGAGCGGTGGTTGTATTGCTATCCGGACGAGGCGTTCGTGGAATATTGAATTGGAAGCTGTAGTATCCGCTGTCCTTAGCGGATGACGCACGTTCTGAGCACCATGATGCGCTGAGGACAGCGCACGCTACAGGCGTTCAGTTTCCGATTATCTCTTTCGTAGTACTGAAAAATCCTGCCGATGCGCAGTCGCCGTCGCCGGCTGATGGAGACACGTTGATCGTTAATGATTCCGATCGCAATCGCTTTTCTATTAACCATCTTGCTGTTCGGGTTCGATTCGCCTAACGCTTGGGGATGAGTTCGCCTGAGAATTCGCTGGCGTTTGGCGCGCCGGGGATCGAACCGCGCTGGACGTCGAGCGCGAAAGAAGGCGTGGGCACGGCGTATCACACCAGTTGCCGTGTCTGGTTCACCCTGAGCCACGGCATCGTGAACGAGATTTATTATCCACACGTCGATCGACCGAACACGCGCGATTTTCAGTTTCTCATCACCGACGGCGAAACGTTCTGTCACGAGGAAAAACGCGACCTGGATCATCTGATTGAATATCCCGAGCGCGATTGCGTTTTTTATCGCCTGACGAATTCGGAACCGGGCGGCCGCTATCGTGTCGTAAAACACGTGCTGACGGATCCGCACCGGTCGGTCTTGCTCGTGCACACGAAGCTTGAGGTGTTCGATGAATCGCTACACGGCAAGCTGCGCCTTTATGCGTTGCTTGCGCCGCATCTCGCCGGTTTCGGCGCTGGCAACTCCGGATCGTGTTCTGAAATCGGCGATAACAAACTGATCCACGCGCAGCGGCAGAACGTGCACCTGCTCATGGCATCCAGCAGCGGTTTCGCTCGCCGATCGGTCGGTTACGCCGGCTTCAGCGATGGCTGGCAGGACCTGATGGACAATTTCAAGATGGATTGGGAATTTCAGGCCGCTGAGAACGGCAACATCGCGTTGACCGGCGAGATCGATTTGCCGGACAGCGGTGAATTTACGATCGCCGTTGCGCTTGGGCGAAGTTACCAGAGCGCGGCCACGAAGTTGTTCCAATCGTTGGCCGAGCCGTTTGAGTCAAAGCGCGCAGGATATGTTCGCCAGTGGCAACGCCCGGTCGTGGATCCCAAATTCGATTTTAGCACCGATACGGGCGACGCCGGCGGAATGTACCGACTGAGCCGATGCGTGCTGCTGGCGCATGAGGACAAAGTTTTTCAAGGCGCAATGGTCGCGTCGATGAGCATCCCGTGGGGCGAGACCAAGAGCGATCAAGATCTGGGCGGCTATCATCTGGTGTGGACGCGTGACCTTGTGCACAGCGCCACAGCGCTTCTCGCCACGGGCCAAACGAGCACGCCGTTGCGCGCGTTGATCTGGCTGGCGGCGATTCAGCGGCCGGACGGCAGTTTTCCGCAAAACAGCTGGATCGATGGGACCGCTTACTGGTCGGCGTTGCAGCTCGACCAGATTGCCATGCCGATGTTGCTCGCGTGGCATTTGCATAAACACGATGCGCTCGGCCTGTTTCAGCCACGAGTGCTCATGGTGCGCGCTGCGGCGCATCTGATGTTGCAAGGGCCGGTTACAACTCAGGATCGGTGGGAGGAAAATGCAGGCTATTCGCCTTCAACTATCGCCACGGTGATTGCCGCTCTCGCCTGCTCCGCGGAATGGGCAACAGAATTCGGCCGAGCAGAGGTTGCGGATTTTGTTTTCGCATACGCCGACTGGCTTGCGGCGCACGTCGAGGATTGGACGGTCACGACAAAGGGGGATCTGGTCGAAGGCATTCCTCGACATTATATCCGCATCACTCCAACCGATCCGAATGCGCCTGACCCGCACGCTGATCCGAATACGGCGATGATTCAGATCGCCAACGGCGGCGGTTTGCATCCAGCGCGAAATATTGTCGGCGGCGACTTTCTTCACCTGGTGCGGTTCGGTATCCGCGGCGCGAACGATCCGCTCGTGCGCGATTCGATCGCAGTGATCGATCGCGTCCTCAAGCATGATCTCCCGCAAGGCCCGGGCTGGCGTCGATACAATCACGATGGCTACGGGCAAAAGGATGACGGCAGCGCCTTCGACGGAACGGGCGTAGGTCGTTGCTGGCCGATTTTGACAGGCGAACGCGGCCATTACGAACTGGCTGCCGGCCGGGACCCGAAGCCGTTCATCAAGACCATAGAAGATTTTTCCAATGAAGGCGGGATGCTGACCGAACAGGTCTGGGACGGGGAGGACCTGCCGGATATGAGAATGAAACGCGGCTGCCCGACCGGCGCTGCAATGCCGCTCTGCTGGTCGCACGCCGAATATGTTTCGCTCGTGCGCAGCCGTCACGACGGCGTCTGTTTCGATCGCGTCGAGCCGGCGTTCCAACGCTACGTGGCGAATCCAGTGCAAAGTCGATACGAGATCTGGACTCTGCGTTATCCCCTGCGGCGTGTGTCACGCGGCAAGATTTTGCGGATCATCGTTGCGACAGAAGCAACTGTTCGTTGGTCGCCGGATAACTGGGCGCAGACCAGTGAAAGGGAGACCAACCATCAGGACGAACTGAATCTTTGGTACGCGGATTTTCCGACTTCAGAATTGCCCAATGGCTCGGCGCTTGCATTCACATTTTTCTGGGAACGCGATCAGCGCTGGGAAGGACGCAATTGGCAGGTAAATGTTTTTTGACAAGAACTGAAGTCCAATGGGTACGACGCAGGAACACAGCCATCCTGGCTGTTGAATATTGATTTCGCAAATATGTGGGGGCTGGTCCAGGAACCTTGTGACGAGAACGTAATTCGATCTGCGCCGGAGACAGCGCCGTGTGCTAAATCGCGCGGACCCTGGATTCTCGCTGCCACCATTCTCGCGTCGAGCATGGCGTTTATCGATGGCACTGTTGTAAACGTGGCGTTGCCTGCGCTTCAGGCGAACCTGAACGCCACCGCCGTGGACGTGCAATGGGTGATCGAAGCCTATGCACTTCTACTTTCCGCGCCCCTGCTGGTCGGCGGTTCGCTCGGCGATCACTACGGACGTCGCCGAATTTTTCTGAGTGGGGTCGTCCTCTTCGCGTTGGCATCGGCCGCGTGCGGATTCGCGGTCAACATTCATCAACTCATCGCCGCTCGCGCGCTGCAGGGACTCGGCGCGGCGCTCCTTGTTCCGGGCAGCCTTGCGATTATCAGCAGTTCGTTCTCCGAGGACCAACGCGGACGGGCGATCGGCACCTGGTCCGGGCTCAGCGCCATCACAACCGCACTCGGCCCGGTGATGGGGGGCTGGCTGATCGAACACGTATCATGGCGCGCGGTGTTCTTCATCAACATCCCACTTGCACTTTTGGTGATCATAATCTCCCTCTGGCGCGTGCCCGAAAGCTCTGACCCAGAGAGCGCCGGCCTCGACTGGTTAGGCGCAGCTTTTGCAGCATTGGGTCTGGGCGCGCTGGTTTACGGGTTGATCGAATCTTCACGTCTCGGTTTCAACGACCGAGCGGTGCTTGCGGCGCTCACTGCTGCTGTCGTGCTCCTCTTGCTGTTTGTGATGACAGAGAGGCAAGTTGCGAATCCGATGTTGCCCATCGCTCTTTTCCACTCACGAATATTTACGGGAACGAACCTCTTAACCTTTCTGCTCTACGCTGCGCTCGGCGGAACATTGTTTTTCCTGCCGCTGAATTTGATTCAAGTTCAGCATTACTCCGCGACTGCGGCGGGCGCGGCACTATTGCCATTCATATTGATAATTTCTCTTCTGTCGCGCTGGTCGGGTGGACTCGTCACCAGCTACGGTCCGAAGCTTCCGCTTCTCATCGGTTCAATGACGGCTGCGTCAGGTTACTTGGTTTTTATGCTGCCAACGGTCGGGGGCAGCTATTGGATAAATTTTTTTCCGCCCGTTGTTGTTCTCGGATTAGGCATGGCCATCAGCGTGGCGCCACTTACCACGACGGTAATGGGTTCCGTCGCTAAAAACCATGCCGGTATCGCGTCGGGAGTGAACAACGCCGTCGCTCGCACCGCTAGCCTCATCGCGATTGCCGTTCTTGGAATCGTGATGCTCCACGTTTTCAATCACGCGCTCGATCAGCGACTGGCAGAATGGAACCCGCCGGCTTCGGTAACGCGATCGTTGCAGATGCAGCGTACGAAGCTCGCCGCCATTTCGATTCCGGAAGATCAAGACCCGGCAACCCAGCAGCTGGTTCGCCGCGCAATTGACGAATCATTCGTTTCCGGATTCAGAGTGGTCATGGCGATAGGCGCGGCGTTGGCCGTTGCCAGTGCAGCCAGCGCGCTGATTTTCATCGGAGCTGGCAGAAAGCCCGCGAAATAGTAAAGCCCTATAGCTCAATGCCGCCTATCGAGTATCGCGGTGGATGAACTGCGCATTTCTATTTGAAAGACTTCGCATCCCCTGCGGTCAACCATGCCGGCGGCGTAGCAAGCGGCGCACTCCCCACACGATGAAAATTAAGACCGCGACCGCAATAACCGCCAGCGCCAGAAGATTGCGAATGGGATTAGTAAGAATGTAATTCGGATATCGTGCGTAAAGGCCGTTGAAGCGTTCAAGCGCTGGTGGCAACCCTGTTAGATCTGCTCTCGCCAACTCAAGCCGGTGCTCATTGGGATGGTAATGAGATCCGAATCGGTAGGCGCGTCCTGCCGCGTTCAATTCAATATGGCCACCCAGGATATGGGTAAGTGGACGCGTCTTGAGAAAGTCGATAACCCGCAGAGCGCTCTCGTGGTAAGCTGCAGTATCCTCAATTAGCAATCGACCCGGCAGCAGAAAATCTCCCGAAAAAAGGATGCCGGTCCTATCGTCGTAAAATGCTACGTGGGTCTGGTTGTGTCCGGGCGTCGGAATTACGTCCACAGTTCGGCCACCCAAATCCAGATGGGCCGTCCCATTGGGCCAGTCATTGAAACCGTAGAACGCTCGAACTCCCTCCAAATCGAATGGCACGACTTGGACCGCTGGAAGAGATGCAAACTGTGGATCGCCAGCGCGATGATCCAGATGCCTGTGGGTATGCGCCACTAGGAGCGGAAGCTTTTTGTCGCCCGTATCGGGCAGCATCTCCAAGATCGTTTTCGCCAAGGGCATCGCTTTCGGATCGGCGACGGCGCCAGTATCGATCAAAAGAGCTTTCTCGGAACCGATGAGAAGATAGATAAAATTTGCTTCGAAGTCCGCACATGGACTCTGTCGCAGGATAAACGTTTGCGGTTCGTATTTATGGACCTGAAGGGGGTCTTGCGGAGTTGCATTGCAATCTGCGGCACCTTCGTTCCAGCGCACGTCTAACGATCCAGGCACTGGCTCACACCAAGCCAGCGTTGCTGTCAGGAGAAACGCCCACAACGCCATCCCAGTCGCCACTTTCCAAGTTACACAAGTGAATTGCGATGGGAGGAGGGAAGTTCGCGACGGAGGACCGTCGCGATTGAAAACCTTCATGTCGCGCTCCGACGAAAAGCTGACTGCGTTTGTGAAACTCGAATGGACCACACTAGGTATGAGAGCTTGCGAGACGTTTTTTAGAGTAAAATCACGGCCGCCAGTCACGGTAAGCCTCGTGCGCACCGAGGGCGAGACTGGTTCGGGCTTTGCTATGCCGATCGATCTGTTCGGCGAGCCACTGAAACCATTCCCAATTTTTTTTCGAGCCCGCGCGCTCACGTTCGTATTCGACGTAGCCGCGCAAATTGCGCCAGGCGACGCGCACTGTGCCGCCCAGTAGTTCGTCGACTACGTTCAACGGAACCATGCGCGCAAAGACCGCATAGCCCAGAGATTCGAGAATGCAAGCTATGGACTGGACGGCTTGAAAAAGACGCGGATCGGCCTCGATTTGTGAGGCTGTCGTGCCCTCGGGAATTGCCTGCACCAGGGTCATCGATTGCATCCACGCCGGCGTTAAAATCGCCTGGACAGCTACGAAGGCTGCACGCTCCTCGCGCTCCTGGCGAGCGCGCCGCATCTCGATCAATCCGAAAACGACCGCAGTCAGTACCGTGAGGGCCGTTGCAATGTTTGCAAGCGTCGAAAGATCCACTGCACCAATTTGCTCAAACGCTTTGTTCGATGCCATGCAAATTTCATCTCGCGCGCACAATCCTGGTCCGACGTACGCTAGACGAGTCGAGGTTTTGGGCAATTGTTCATCAGTTAAAATCTTACCCCGTTATGAGCGGCTTCTTTGAGGAATTGAAGCGGCGAAAAGTGTACCGGGTTGCGGCCGCTTACATCATTGCCGCGGGATTCAAGCATTCAAATCGTTCCTTCTAAGTTTCCTGCATGAAAGCCGCCAAACTGAAGCTTGATAGGGAAGCGTCTCCAGCTGCCAGGAGCGCAAGCTAGTCTCGACGAACATGTCGATGTTGCCGTTGTCTCATTGTTGGTGATCTTGCATTCGTCCACGTTATGCCTGCTGAATCAAAACGCCCTCTCCGGCTCGAGATTGGGCACGTTCTGTTCGTCGACATCGTTAGCTACTCCTCGTTGCTGATTAGCGAGCAGAGCGAGCTGCTTGGTGAACTCAACGATGCCGTTCGGGGGACAGAACATTTCCGTTCGGCGGAAGCGGAAGGCAGATTGATACGTTTACCTACTGGCGACGGAATGGCGTTGGTATTTCGCAACAGCCCGGAGGAACCGGTGCGTTGCGCTCTGGAGATTAGTCAAGCCATTAAGAATAATCCGAAACTTCAAGTCCGGATGGGCATTCATAGCGGGCCGGTCAACGAGGTCGCCGATGTGAATGAGCGTGCAAATATTGCCGGCGCCGGCATCAATATCGCGCAGCGGGTGATGGATTGCGGCGACGCGGGGCACATTCTGCTTTCAAGGCACGTTGCAGAAGACTTAAAGCACTATCCGGAATGGCGACCCCACTTGCATGACGTCGGCGACTGCGAGGTCAAGCACGGCGAAACGATTTCCATCGTCAATTTCTATACAACCGAGCTTGGCAATCCGAACCCTCCGCGTTTGAAGCAAGCCGAAACCCGAACGCGCAGGCACCGCCGGCGCAACGCCTTATTGCTTGGCGCCGCAAGCCTGGTCGTTCTGATCGTCGTAGGGTTTTTCCTGTTGCCGCGCGCTTCCGCACGCAAGATCGACAAGTCGATCGCGGTGCTGCCGTTTCAAAACTTAAGCGATGAAAAGGAAAACGCCTACTTCGCTGATGGCGTACAGGACGATATCCTGACCAATCTTTCGAAGATCGGTGATTTAAAAGTCATCTCGCGCATGTCGGTCATGTCATATCGTGGCGATGCCTTGCGCAACGCGCGCGAAATCGGGAAAGCGCTCGGAGTAGCCACTCTTCTGGAAGGCAGCGTCCGTCGGGCTGGCAACCGCGTCCGAGTGAGTGTGCAGCTGATCAACGCAAACAACGACGAGCATATTTGGGCGGAAGATTACGACCGCGATTTGACCGACGTCTTTGCCATTCAAACCGATCTCGCGCAAAAAATTGCCTCGGCCCTGCAGGCAAAGCTTTCTCCGAACGAAAAAGCGCGACTCGATAATCGGCCAACCCAAAATCCTGACGCCTATCTGCTCTTCGTTCAGGCGCACGATTACGCCAATCGAACGGACATGTTTCGCGACACTTCGTTGAAAGCCGAGCAGCTTTTCGAACAAGCCATCAAGCTCGATCCAAACTTCGCCGCCGCTTTTGCCGGGCTCTCGATGGTGGAGAGCTGGATGTACCACAGCTTCGACCCGCTGCCAGCACGGCGTGAAAAAGCGCGGACCGCTGCCAACGAAGCTTTGCGATTGCAACCGGATCTTCCGGAAGCGCATCTGGCTCTCGGTTTTTCTTATTACTACGGCGATCGAGATTACGAACG
>DATEZD010000010.1:0-4781 GCA_035255865.1 Candidatus Udaeobacter sp. | reverse complement strand
AAACGGGTCATACTTTATTCCGCAAGGAGGTTCCCGATGAAAGCCCAAGGCGGTATCAGCTATTCGAATACGGCGGTCGCCGCGACCCCGAAACATTTGCTCCAATTCGCTGTCGATCAGCGTTACGACGATTACACGCCGGTCGATCATGCGGTCTGGCGGTTCATCATGCGCCAGAACATTTTTTTTCTAAGGGAGTACGCGCACAAAGTTTATTTCCAGGGGTTGCTCAACACCGGGATCTCATTCGAGCGAATCCCGCGCATCGAAGAGATGAATGATATTCTGGCGACAATCGACTGGGGCGCCGTTGCCGTGGATGGGTTCATTCCGCCGGCGGCGTTCATGGAGTTTCAAGCTTACAAAGTGCTGGTGATCGCGTGCGACATGCGCCAGATCCATCACATCGAATACACGCCCGCGCCTGACATTGTCCACGAGGCCGCGGGTCACGCGCCGATCATTGTCGATCGCGAATACTCGAAGTATTTGCAACGCTTTGGGGAAATCGGCGCAAAAGCGATGTCGTCTAAAAAAGATTTCGAGTTGTACCAAGCGATCCGCCATTTGTCGATCCTGAAGGAGCAACCAAACGCGGATACAAAAGAAGTCGATGAAGCGACCAAGCTGGTTGAACACCGCCAAAAAACTCTGGGCGAACCTTCCGAGATGGCGCTGCTCTCGCGTTTGCATTGGTGGACAGTCGAGTACGGCCTGATCGGCACACTCGAGAACCCGAAGATTTACGGCGCAGGCTTGCTTTCATCGATTGGCGAATCGGTGTCATGCCTTGAGCCGGCAGTGAAGAAGATCTCCTACTCTATCGACGCGATGAATCAGCCGTTCGATATCACCACCAAACAGCCGCAGCTTTTCGTCTGCCGCGATTTTCAACATCTCAAGGATGTCCTCGAAGAATTCGCGAGCAAAATGGCATTCAACGTTGGCGGCCTCGAAGGGATCAACAAGGCAATCGAATGCAAGAATGTTGCGACCTGCGAATGTTCATCCGGCCTGCAGGTCAGCGGAGTTTTCACCGAAGCCATCACGGACGAAGACAATTCCCCGATTTATCTGCGGACAACCGGCAAGACGGCGCTGGCCTTCCATGACAAAGAACTCGAAGGCCACAGTATCGATTATCACAAGGAAGGATTCGGTTCGCCGGTGGGGAAATGGAAACAAACAACGACATCGCCTGAGTCGCTCACCAACGATCAACTGCATGCGCTCGGAATTGTTGAGGGCAAAAAGGCAAAGCTCGAGTTCGTCAGCGGCATCGTCGTTTCGGGCAGGGTCGACAAAATCTTGCGTCGCGACGGGAGATTACTGTTGATCACATTCTCAAATTGCAGCGCGAAACACGGCGATCGCGTCCTGTTCGATCCCGACTGGGGCATGTACGACATGGCAGTCGGCGAACGAATTAGTTCTGTGTTTAATGGAGCGGCAGACAAGGACGCCTACAACCAGGTCGCGCTCGTACCGAAAGAGCGAACCATCAAGGTTCCATCAGACGCAAAACGAAGGCGTTTGGAGAATCTCTACGCGCAGGTGCGCAAGATTCGCGAGAGCAAGGCGGGTTACGAACGGCTCGGCGAAATCTGGGAAACACAGCAGGCCGAGCATCCCGAAGACTGGTTATTGTCGATGGAAATTTTCGAAATCCTCGACACCACCGATCAACAACCGGAACTGAAAGCCAAACTCGGGAAATTCCTGAACGAGAAGACAGCGAAAACCAAGGACCTCGAAACGCTAATCAGTTGGGGATTCCGCCTGGTCGAGTATCACAAGAAACGAGAATACCAGGCAGCGCTCCACGCCTCGCCGAAGTAGCTGTAGCCGCTTCGAATCTCTGATTTCTGGCTGCTTATTTGGCAAGCCGCTAGCCAGAGATGTTTCGCTCCGCTCAACATGACAAAGACAAGGATGTCTTCGCTTCGCTCAGAATGACAGGCGGAGTAGCGCGAGCAACTTTAGACCGTCTCGTCTTTAAAGTGGCGTTTGCCTTTCAATGCTTTCCCGTATTCGTCCTTGCTGAGAATATTTTCGTCGAGCTGCATGTCGGTGCGAAGAAAATTTTGGAACCACGCTTCGATGCGTTGCCGATCTTTCAGCACCTCTTCGGTAACGTAATTAGCGTCGATGTTGATGCAGATCGCGCCAACGATTCCGAATTCCTTTCGCTTGATGGGGATCGTTGTGCATTTGAATTTTCGCCCGCCGATGTTCAGCTCGTAATTCAGTTTCTCTTCGTTGAGAAGCTGGCGTCGCTTAAGGTCAATCAGGAGGTTCGTTGTGCCGTCACGCAAATGCCGGCCGGTCACGTTGTTTTCCAGGGTGATGAGTGAGTGCGCGGGGTCGGCCAGGTTGTGCAGCAAGATCTCGATCCCGGTGTTCGGAAACGATTTCCCGATAAGGCGCACGATCCGCTCGTAGTTTTCGAGGAATTCGTGCGTGTCGTCGGCGATTGTCTTGGCGTTGTATTTCTCGAATAGCTGCGCGTAAACCTTTTGCTCGGCGGGTTCGAGTTGCGCCCGCACATTATTTTGCTCGCCGATGAAAATGAGCTGTCGCGCGGCCGTATGATCTTCGTTCTTGAGGAAGTAATGCATGCCCAGCCGGAAATCTTTAAGGCTGAATTCGCCGAAGTTTTCGCGGGTAACGGTGAACGGATAAAAATCGTACTCCTCCAGATTTCTCCCGAACTTCCGACGCTGTTCTTTGTATTTTCCCCAGGCAAATCCGGCCGCTAAAAAGAGCAGCGAGACAATGATCGAAGCGATCACATTGATGCTAAGCTCGCTTTGCAGGGCTCTAATCATGGAAGTTCCTTCCCGCGACCTCAGTTGGCCACAGCACCGTTAGGTGCGCCATGTTTATAGACTCCATGCTAGCATCAACCCAAGCTCCGTAGGAGCGACACGAAAAACAAGTCCCTTCTGTCATGCCGCTCCTAAAGGAGCTTGGCGCTTTCGAAAGCGGATTCGCTATAGACATGTCGCGCCTGACCGGCGCTCCCGCAGCTCAAGTCCAGTTATCTAACCGGACTACGTACCGCCTTATCCTGCACTCGGCAAGCCACGCGCCACGTCCTCACAGATTTCCAGCGAGACTCGAGAGTGTGATATTCTCGACGAGTGTGTCCGTTGGGCGCGCCAGGGCGAACGCGACCGCATCGGCCGCTTCTGTGGCACTCATCATTTTCTTACGCGGCCATTTGCCTTCGATTTGGTCCCAGATTTCGGTGTTGGTTGCGGCGGGGTAAATATTGATCACGCGAATCTTTCGGTCGCGCAATTCCTCGCGCACGCATTGGGAGAATCCTTCAAGCGCAAACTTGCTCATGCAATACGCGCTCCAGTTGGGAAATCCTTTTTTGGCTGCAACGGAGAGAATGTTCACAATGCTCGAGCCGGGCGGCATTCGCGGAGCAAAGCGCTGCGTCAGGAGAAACGCCGCGGTAATATTCACCCCGACGGTTTGCTCCCATTCGATTGGCGTGACCTCTGTGAACGGTTTCACCACTGCGACGCCGGCATTGTTCACGAGCAAATGGATCGGTTCGTTGCCAACCTCAGCGATTAGATCGGAGACGCCGGAGAGTTTGGCCAAGTCGTGGACCAAGAGAACCACTTTCGCGCATTGCGACTCGACGGCTTTTCGCGTCTGCGCCAGCGCAACCGTGTCGCGCCCGTGCAAAAGCAACTCCACGTCCTTCGCGGCAAGCTTCTCAGCGATCGCGCGGCCGATCCCGCGGCTCGCGCCTGTGATGAGATAACGTTTCATACATCTGTTGTAGAGGCGGCTGTGTCAGCCGCCTGCAACGGCGCTTGATACAAGCGCCGCTACAATCTTCGCAGTGTAAACCGGTTATTCGCCGTTTCCCACAAACGCAATCGAACGAGCCGCTGCCCGAGGCGATTATCAAGCTTGGGCCAAAGCGCGCGCACGATATTTTCTCCGGTGGAAGGCGCCTCGCGAAAATCCTCCGTTTCGAGATCAAGATGGCGATCTCGCCATGGTTCAAGCGATTCTGCCATCGCGCTCTTCAACGCCACAAAGTCGTAGAGCGTGCCGGCGCGCACATCGTATTCGCCTCCCACTGTCGCTTCCGTCAGATAGCGGTGACCGTGGCCGCGCGGATTGTTGCACTTGCCGTAAAGCTTCGAGTTCCCGGCGTCGGAAAGCGTGACGGCATGCAACCGATGCGCTGCATGAAATGGCTCCTGCAATCCCAAAAAAACCGTGTTGCCTTCCCATGCTTCAGCGAAAAAATCGTTCTGCTCGTGCAAACGAACACGGTGGACTGGCACCACGCTCTTTACGCGCTGGTAGATGTATCGGGCCAAACTCTCGGTTGTGATGGGACGCTCCTTTAGTCCAACGACCTCTTCGTTGAGATACCGGTGATCGAGTTCGGCACGCAGTGCGCGAAGACAAGAGTCGATTGCATCGTAGCGGACCAATCCCGAAAGTCTTTCGGGATCGAACCGTTCCGCCCTAAACGTCAGTCGAGCGCGATAATTGTGTCCGTGCGTTGAAGTCGCACGCCCAAACAGGCGCGCATTTTCCTCCGCGGTCAGATGGGGCGACATCGTCCTGCGCGCTGCTGAAAATTCGAACCAGTATTTCGTCTCGCAAGCGCCACTGTAATAATAAGTCGCGCTGCGTTCGGGCGACTCAGCCAGGTGACAAGCGCACAGTTTTGCTTCGACATCGGAGAACAGCGGCGCGACATCGACGTAGAGTTGCCGGGCAATGTTCTCCGCAGTTGC
>DATEZD010000009.1:0-3986 GCA_035255865.1 Candidatus Udaeobacter sp. | reverse complement strand
AACGTACGAGGTGTGATCCAGGATTTTGGCCGCGTTGCGAAAGGACCGTGGCGTGCAGAACAGAAACTGGCCGCGCTCGCTGCATGGCTCGCGCTTTGTTAGCTGGAAATCCATGAGCAAGAGCAAGAGTGATACTAAAAGCCATCACATGATGTCATTCTGATCCCGTAGGCGTGGGAGAAGAATCTCGGATCAAATCTAGACCGATCCAGCAACGGAAATAGACAGAGATGTTTCTCCCGCGACTGCGGGATCAACATGACAGCGCCATTTATGAGATGAGTTGTAGTGCCTTTGCTTGAGTGATGAAAATGCGCGCGGCAACTGAAGCGGACCACGACGCGGTCTGGAATATTTTTCAAGAAACGATCGCGGCGGGCGATACCTACGCCCTTGATCCGAAAATGTCCCGCGAAGAGGCGCTTGCTTATTGGTTTCGAGCGGATACGCATACTTACGTCGCAGAACTTGATCGACAATCTGTAGGGGAAGCCGATGGCTTCCCTGGGACGGCAGCGCCGTCTCCTACAGCGAGCAAGCAAGATCGGCGCATTGCCGGGACGTACATTTTGCGGCCCAACCAGTCCGGCGGCGGCTCGCATGTGGCCAATGCAGCCTTCATGGTTGCAGGGAGTGCGCGCGGGAAGAAGATCGGCCGTGCGATGGCCAAGCATTGTTTGGATGAGGCCCGCCGGATGGGTTTTCGCGCCATGCAATTCAATTTCGTCGTTTCTACGAACGCGCCGGCGCTCCATCTTTGGGAACAACTCGGCTTCAAAATCGTCGGCACTTTGCCAGGTGCGTTTCACCATCCTGAAAAAGGATATGTCGATGTTTACGTCATGTACCGCTCGCTGCTGTAGCCGCTTCGCTGCGCGAAGCGATGTGTGAATGTTTGCACGTGCGGACCGCGTCGCCCACAGGGCGACGGCTGCAATTAAAGAATCATTGCAAAAGGACTGATTTCCTGCTGAAGCTGGGCGTGAAATGCAAACCGTGATCCAAGTCATCACGACCGGGCGTGGATCGCTGCGGGAAAAGATCATGACCGATCCGCAACTCGGACGGTTTGATCTGATTCCCACTGAACACCAGCGCCCGGGGCGTCCGCACGGCTGGGCGAAAATCCATAGCGAAACCACGCACGGCGCCATCAATCTGGAATGGCACGGGCGCAGCCACACTTTGATTTGCCGTGTCGTCACCAAACTTGGAAACAAACCGAACTCCATCATTGGCGACTTTGTCGATTATCTGCTTGCTCGTCATCAAAGCCGGATTCTTTCCATCCACATCATGCGACGCTGAACTCGACGCGCGCTTTTTCGCTAATACGCTCATGGGTGAAGTGAGACGCGATTCTCCGATTTAGATAACGGCGAATCAAAACATGAACGATCGACAAGAGGACGAGCGCGTTCTTAATCGCAGGGTTTTTCTCAGGAGCGGAATCATTTTCAGCGGCGCGGCTTTGGCGGGAGCGGCACTGCTGCGTGGCGCGGAGAAGGAGAAGCAAGGCAAGGAAATCGAGGTTGGCCCACCAGAAGACCTGATGCGCGAGCATGGCGTGTTGAAACGGGTGCTTCTGATATACGGCGAAGCGCTGCGCCGGCTTGACGCGAAGCAGGATTTTCCGCCGGATGCTTTGGCCGATGCTGCAGGAATCATTCGCAGCTTTATTGAAGACTATCACGAGAAGCTCGAGGAAGATTTTCTTTTCCCGCGCTTTGAGAAGGTCAATCAACTCGTCGATCTGGTGAAAGTGCTTCGCACACAGCACCAGGCCGGACGGCGCGTTACGGACATCACCATGCGGTTTGCGAATTTGCAATCATTGAAGAACGACTCCGAACGAGCGCAACTCAGCGCCTCCATGCAGCAATTCATCCGCATGTACAATCCGCACGAAGCGCGCGAGGACACGGTTCTCTTTCCCGCATTTCGCAAAATCGTGTCGCCGCATGAATTCGATTCTCTTGGTGAAGATTTCGAGAAGAAGGAAGACGAACTGTTCGGCGAGGACGGATTTGAAAACGTGGTGGATAAAGTCGCGGGAATCGAGAAACACCTCGGGATTTACGATCTTGCGCAGTTCACGCCGAAAATTTAGCCCATTTATCCGTCATCTCTTTCGACGAATGCGCTGCGGCGAGAGTTCTTGCGCGACTTATCGATCCTAATCGCGATCAGCAGGTGGTATAAGAAAGCGCGAATATTGCAGGTCGAACGCGCGCAATGCCGCTTGGACAGTGTCACCAAATCCAGCAATGCCTCTCTCGATACTTGGACCCAGTAGCGCGACGAAAGTCCGGCCGCGAATGGAGAGCCGTGGATGACGTATCGCCACCGGACTGTTGGGATGCGCTAAGCAATAACGCTCCATTTCCTGTACCGCCATCAACGTTTGATCGACAACATGCCGTGCGTTGAGAGTCGTGGCGCCAGCGTTCATTAACATTCCAAACGTGCGGCGTGGCAAACTTGGACGTGTCTTGATTCAAGTAGAGAACCCGGAGCCTACACGGTCCGGTACCTTTTTGTCATTTTAGCCTTTTCTATAGCCGAAATGGCAAATCTCAGAGGGCGATTTCTCCTGGGTCGAGCCGTTAAAGCCAGGGGGTCCGAACCTTTTTGACATTGGTCTTCACGGGAGGGGCAAGGAGCTCGTTTGCCGGGTTACGGTCCATCGTTTAATACCCTTTTGACATTGGGCCATTTCACCCGAAGCCGAGCAGGAACTTGTAAGACTGTACGAATCGTTGTGTGGTAACGGTGTCGATGGGTTAGGGCCTAGGGCTCGCGTCCATCTCGGAGGCCCGCGCCAGTGCTTGCGTGTCGATATACTCCCGGATGTTCGTCAGTTTGCCATTTCGAACGGTAATGGCGAAGACCCAATGGTCCTCAAACGTCTTATTCGTGGCTTTGATTCTCCCCTTGGCGAAGCCGACGACCAGAACCCGGTCTCCTTGCGCTACGAATTCGGGGGGCTCTGGGTAAGAAGTTTCCAGCGTGTCGGAAGCCTTCTGAAGCAAATCCGCCAATCCCGCGCGCCCGCGGTGCGTGCCGGCCAGCGGCCAGTCCTCGCCCGGAATGATCCACTCAATGTCCTCGGCAGACAACGTCAGCAGACCTTGCTTATCGCCGCGGCCGAGTGCTGCAAAAAAATCCTTCACAATCTGAACATTCGCTTGTGTGCTCATCGAACTTTCTCCATTTCTCTTACATCGGATTTCGTGGTGTGTGTCATTCAGCTAGGACCGACGCCGAGTTGTTGCAGCATTAAGGAAGCTTCATTGTAGCAATGAAAGGATTTAATCTTCCCATTCTCAAGGTGAAAAACATCGCACGACGGGAAATCTATCTTCTTACCCGTGGGAGCTAGAGTTCCCGAAGGAAGCTTCAGCTCGCCTTTGTGCGTTCCCCGAATTGCCAGCTCGACAATGACGACGTTGTCCGCGACGTGGATTTTAAATATCTCACGGTGGACGTCGGGGAATGCACTTGCTAAGGCGGCAATGGAGTCACCAATGCCTTTCCCGCGGAACTTCGTGCCGGAAGCCATATCCCACATGTATCCATCGTGAGAAAACATGGAGACAAACTTCTCGGTATCTAATCCTTGCCCTTCTGCGGCCGCGCACGTTTCTCTAATGATTTGTTCATTAACATTCATATTAAATCCTTCGTTCAGTTGGTTAGTGTCTATTTGATTAAAGCTTTCAGCGAGCCTCTGTCCGAAGACGAAGGCTTCTTCTTCGCGTTAAACCTGCGCCATGCCTCCATCGACGGCGAGATCCACGCCGGTGATGTATGAACTTTCATCGGAAGCGAGGAACACGACGGTAGCAGCGATTTCCTCGGGCTTGCCTCTGCGGCCGAGCGGAACTTGCGAGGCGAACTGAGCTGCCGCCTGTTCTACCTGTTCAGCGGTGAGGCCCGCCTTCTCCAAAGCCGGAGTTTCGATTGGGCCAGGACTCATCGAATTC
>DATEZD010000008.1:0-13117 GCA_035255865.1 Candidatus Udaeobacter sp. | reverse complement strand
GATTTTGTTCTGGAAGGCTATGTTCAGCCCGGTGAGACGCGCCCCGAAGGTCCATTTGGCGATCACACCGGCTTCTATACCGCCGTCGAGGATTACCCGGTTTTCCATCTGACTGCCATCACGCATCGGCGCGACGCAGTTTATCCGACAACGATCGTGGGCAGGCCGCCGATGGAAGATTATTACATTGGTGATGCGTGTGTGCGCATTTTGCTGCCCGTGTTCAAGATGAATTTCCCAGAAATCGTTGACATGACGCTGCCGCCGGAAGGGGTGTTTCATAATCTCGTCTTCGTCAGCATTCGAAAGCAATATCCGTATCAGGCCTTCAAGGTGATGCACGGTCTCTGGGGCATGGGCCAGATGATGTTCAGCAAATACATCGTGGCAGTGGACGAAGATTGCGATGTGCACAACACGAGCGATGTGCTTTTCCGATTGTGCGCGAATACAGACCCCGCTCGCGACACGACCGTTATCAAGAATCCAAGCGACTCGCTCGACCACGCGCCAAGCGATCAAAACATCGGCTCCCACATGGGGTTCGACGCGACGCGCAAGCTGCCGGGTGAAAACTATCACCGCCGCTGGCCGGAATTGCTGAAAATGTCCGACGAAGCGCGAGCGCTCGTGGACGCACTCCAGGCGCAAGCGCACTGATCGCCTGTTGAAGAGCCGCGACGGATAAAGACGTTCCACGAGGGAAAAGGCCCTCCCCGGCATTCGCGCGGTTTCTCAAAAACGAAAAGAGAAACGTCTCGACTTTCATTTGCAACGCTGCCTAAGATCGGCGCTGCGCAAAGTAAGCCGGAGCTATGAAAAAGAGACGCACAGGTCAAGCGGCCTTCTTGAATGCGTGCATTCTGTTTGGCTTGCTTGTCTTCTTCGCGGGAATCTTTCTGGCGCTCTTCGCCACATCCGTTAGAGGACGGAGTCGCGAGGAGAAGTCGCGAGTTTTGACCCACACTGCGACCGGCGCGATAGGCGGAGATGGCGCGAATTGCCAATACACGATAACATCCGGAACTGACACGATCGTGCCGGGAACCACCGACACCGGCAATCACTGCGTCTGGTGCGAGACACCGATCACGTTGCCTTTCCCATTCGTGTTGTATGATCAGACCTTCAATGCTGTGAACGTCAGCTCCAGTGGTCGGATTGATTTTGTATGCGCGAACGACCCCGCCAACTACTTGGAAACCTGCCTGCCAGCGCCACCGAATAACTGCCCGTTTGACTACACGATCTTCCCACTATGGGCTGAGTGGAGTACCAGTACAGGTCAGCAGGGTTGCTCGACCTGGGCAAATGGGTGCGGCATCTTCACCTCGATTTCCGGCAGCGCGCCAAACCGGATCTTTAACATCGAATGGCACGTGACGAACCGTGAGAACTCCCCAGAGGCGGGGAATTTCGAGGTGCGGCTGTATGAGAATCATCCCAACAAGCGCTTTGACGTGATCTACGGCTCGATTACCCAGGGATTGAATACCGGTTTCGATGTAGCGGGCGTGCAGGGGCCAACCGGCTTTTTCACCCAAAACTTCTGCAGGACCTTCCCGCCGCAGAACGTTTCCCGCACTTACGCGATCATGACACCCTGCCCGACACCAACGGCAACGTCTACACCAACTCCAACCCCGGTTGGAGCCATCACCGTCACCACTACGAACGACAGCGGGCCGGGGTCACTGCGTCAAGCGCTCGCGGATGCAAACGATGGTGATACGATCAACTTTGATCCCGCGTTGAATGGCCAAACCATAACGCTGACCACCGCCGAGCTTACTATCAATCATGATGTCACGATTTTAGGCCCGGGACCAAACTTGCTCACGGTGGCGCGGTCTTCACAGACTCAATTCCGTATTTTCCACGTGATGCCCGGTCATGATGCGACAATAGAAGGCCTCCATATTACCGGCGGCGGCGTCAACTGGGGTTCGTATGGCGGCGGAGTGCTAAATGACCAGGCGAGCCTGACTATTTCCAATTGTTCCCTAACGACCAACAGCGCTACCTATGGCGGTGCGATGTATAGCGATGGTAGCGGGGGCAGCGCCACTCTGGCAGTTCTCAATAGCAGTATCAGCGGCAACCATGCCGTTTTTGCTGGGGGAGGCATCTACAACAATGGCTACAATGGCGGCACGGCGACACTGTCGCTGATGAACAGCACCGTGACCAGCAACACCGCGTTCTACAGCGACATCGGGTATGCTGTTGGCGAAGGCGGAGGCATCTACAACAGCGGGGGAATGCTCATGATCACCAACAGCGCCGTGAGCAACAACCTCGCTGGTGTGACGGATCCGTGGCCCGCGGGTACTGGCGGCGGCATCGCTAGCTACGGGACGCTGACGATTACCAATAGCACGATTCGCGGCAACGAAGGCTATCTCGCTGGCGGCGGCATCGCCAGCGGCGGGACAGTAACGATCATCAACAGCACCGTCAGCGGCAATGGAGCTGGTGGCCAACATGATGGCCAGCCGTGGGGTCGCGGCGGCGGGATCTCAGGCAGCGTAACGTTGACTAACAGCACTCTCAGCGGCAACTATGCTGCCCTCTCCGCTGGCGGTATCGATGGCGGCGGCAACATCACGAATAGCACGATTAGCGGCAACAACGGCGGTGGCATTGTCGTCAGTGGGGCGCTCGATATCGGGAATACCATCCTGAAAGCTGGCGCCTCTGGTGCCAACATCTCTAACCAAGGAGGCACGGTCACCTCGCACGGCTACAATGTCTGTAGCGATACTGGAGGCGGTTTTTTGAACGGCCCGGGTGACCAGATCAACACCGATCCCATCCTTGGACCTCTTCAAGACAATGGAGGACCGACTTTCACTCATGAGCTGTTGAACGGCAGCCCCGCAATCGATGCGAGCGATCCGAATTTTACTCCGCCCCCTTACTACGACCAGCGCGGCACGGACTTTTGGCGCGTGCGCAACGGCCGGATTGATGTCGGATCGTTTGAGGTACAGAGCGGGAGCACGCCATCACCAACGCCTACTCCAACAGTGTCGCCCACTCCTACACCAACGGCGACAGCCACAGCTACAGCGACACCAAGACCTACACTCACTCCGAGGAGCACACCACCGACCAGGCCGCGCCCGACCCCACCACCGCGCTCGTATGGCAGACTAGGTACAGAAGCGCGCTAGAAGGGTTGCCAATTCCCTGACCTCCAAAGACGCCGTAGCGCGGCACCCTGCCTTAAAGATTATGGTTTACGAAAAAGCCGGCCGGTATCGAAGTCGCGAGTGAGTCCTCCGGGCGGAACTCCGCGGAGATCGTAAACGCGTCCCGTGTAAGGGCTATAGTAAAAACCGGGCCTTCCCGCCCAGCGTGCGATTGGATAACCGCCTGGAGGCGGCGGACCATATTGCGCAGCTTGATTCTCCTGAACAATCTTGCCGATTAGGGCGCCGGCCGCGGCTCCTGCGGCTGCGCCAATCGACGCGGCGCGGACATTACCGGTCGCCGCGGCGCCGATGATCGCGCCGGTGGCAGCGCCCCATGCTGCCCCCTGGCCGACTGGGGTATCACATGAATTGAGAATCAAAGCGCTTAGCGCAAGAACCCAAACAGCAAGATTTTTCGTCATAAGTTTACGCTGGTTGACCGATTGAACTGCGCAACCTCGAGAATGTTGCACGGCAGACTTAAAAAGACTTCCATAGCTGCGCCGCGATCCGGCCGGCTTTCTCCAACCTGCCAAGGCGATATTCCTTTTCGAAAACGCGAAACTTGTCGAGCTCCATTCGGCGAAGCAAGCCGCGATAAATCGATCCCATGATTTCCGCGGGCACCATCGTCCGGCGATCCTCAGATGGGAGCGCCGCAGCCGCGCGTGAGAAAAACTCCCGGGCACGCGCGGCTTCGAATTCCATCAGGCGAACAAACCGCTCGTTATATTGTCGATTTCGCAGTTCGGTCTCGGAATAGTTGCAACGCGCCACATCCTCCTGCGGCAGGTAAATTCGGCCGGCCTGCAAATCTTTGCCGACATCACGAATGATATTCGTCATTTGCAAGGCGAGTCCGAGATCGAGCGCATATTCTTTGCAGCGCGGGTTGCGATATCCAAAAATCTCAATGCTCACCAGACCGACTGCACTCGCCACCCGGTAGCAATAGACGCGGAGATCCTGGAACGTACCGTATTGGAATACGCTCAGGTCCATCTCTACGCCGGCGATGATTTCCTCCAGCATCTGAGGTGGGAGCGAGTATTTGTTCATCAAACCTCTCACGTCGCGAGCAAGAGACGGCTCGTCTTCGGCTGCTGCGCGCAGCATTTGACGCCACGCCGCCAAACGCTGTTGCTTCTCTGCGACGCCGAGCTCCGAGGAATCGGCAATGTCGTCGATCACGCGGCAGAACGCGTAGAAAATTGTCATGTCGCGTTTGCGCTCGCGCCCTAATGAAATGAACGCCAGAGCCAGATTCGATTTGCTCTGGCGCGTAATGGTCGCGGCGTTCACATGGGCTTTCTTGCAGGCTGATTTCCTAATATTGAATCCATTTCTCCTGGTTCACGCGGCGAGTTTCGCATTGCCGAAATAAACAGACCCATGAGGCCAAAAGCCAGCCCGTGACAATTCCGCGGAGAAAAGCAAAACTGAATTTCCACAGGAGAAGCGCGCCCAATCGATCCGCGATTGCGCTGCGCACGATGGCGTCGCAGATCATGATGCTAAAAAAGTGCACTCCGCAAATGATCAAAAACCACCCGAGACAGCCTGCGTTTTGGCGGACGAACTGGGCATGGGCGCGCATCGCTGCGATCAAAGTTTCGTTATGCAGCGCCAGCGAGATTTGAACCGAACAAAAGGCAATGATCAAACCGCTCATCAGCACCCGCGCAATGGGCAGATAATCAAGAACGCCGGGAATATTCGTGAAGTAAGCAAGGACGAGCGGTAATCGGACGATCAACGTGCTGACGGCAACGACAATGCCAGCCCATTCCAAAACATAACTGAAGCGCCGCATGGCGAAGCGAAAGAGTTCTCCCTCTTCAAAGCTAACGCCCTTTATCCAGGCCAGACACACGGTAATGAGGTACACCTGGATATAAACTCCCAGGAGGTATTCGAAAATGAATGCACTCGCATCCACTGTTGCTGAGATTCGCAGCAGCCCGGCAGCTGGCACCAGACCGCTCCACTCTGGTAATTGCCAGAATACGATCGGCTTCAAGAGCGACGCCAGCGCGCTCAGCAACAGAATCAAATAAATGAGATGACCCCAGAAACGGTAGCGCTTCCGCAATGCCCGGACCAACGCGCCGTGTAAGCCGCGCCAGTTGATCAGCATGAACACCGCCGCCACCACCGAGAGCGGATACGTGGTGGTGGCGTTATCGAAAATTCCGGCGACCCCTTCCAGCGCAGGCAACGGCGTTTCCCTCCATACCTCTGTAAATCCCGGCCAATACCAGTGCGGCAATGAGATGATCTGGCTCGGATCGAGATCGGCCCAGTTTCGAATTGGTGTGAAGGTAGCAAACTGGAAAACGAAATAGCCAAACCCCAGTAGCGCGAAACTGATCCAGATCCGCCTGTAGCGCCCGATGCAGCGAAAACCGTCCCCGAGTGCCCGCCGCACCGGATTGAAAAGCATCACAAGCGCGTATCCGCCGCAGAGCCCGAGCACGGGATAAACACGCGCGAAACCGGACAGCATGCGGCAGAAAAATTGTGCCTAACGAATCAGCCCCCAGTGCTGATTAAACGGCCAATAAACACACAGTCCGCGTCCGACGAGGTTTGCTTCAGGCACCGCTCCCCAATAGCGGCTGTCATAGCTGTTATAGCTGTTGTCGCCCAAGGCAAAATAGCCGTCCTTCGGCACAGTGAATGAACGATCTGGTTGCGACAGATATTCATGGCCCAGAGCGTATCCTCGATAAGGAGGTTTCGCCGACATTACCCGGGCGAACCCATAGCCCTCCGCTTTCGTGCCATTCACATAGAGAAATGGCGGGTCGATTCGCAACTGATCGCCGGGCAGACCGCCCAACCGCTTAATATAAAATGGCGAGCCTGCCTCCGGGTCTTCCCGAATCCCTGGAATATGATTTGTCCTAAACACAAAGACATTGCCACGATGAGGCTTAACAAAGTTATAGCTGAATTTATCCACAAAGACTTGGTCGCCTGTGTCGATTGCGCCTCTGGCAATGACCTCCCCGCGGTGACAGATGCGACCCGGAAGAACGTTGAAGTCATGACTGAGCGTCTCGGGGGACGCGTAAACGAGAAAGTTTTGTCGCTGGCAGACCAGTCGCGAAAAAGTAAAAAAGAAGAGGATTTTTTTTGGCACAATCTCAACAACCTGATCGTCTTCATGCGAAACCACGTTGATGTAATTGCGACCCAAAACAATGAACTCGCCGATCTGTTGCAGAATATTCGGCGCGGGGTCTGTACTGGGATGACCGACGATTCCATTTAACGTCGGTTGCATCGAGCCGGTAGGAATTTTGAACGGTTGCAAGAAATAGGAGCGAATGCCCACGGCCACAACGATCGCCACCAGAATCACCTCGCAATTCTCTCGCCAATGCGATTCCCAGGTCACCGGAGTCAGCCTGTGTAAGAGCTTGTCCAAGGCATCAGCTGTGCCGTGAATTTTTTCGTGGTCTTTCTGACGTAACGCGTCGCGGAGGCTCTTCATTCCAGCGACGATTTGTTCCCGATCGGACGCGTTGAGCCGGTCGTCCTTGTAGCGCAGATACTTCCGCGCATGCCGCAGGAGCAATCTGCTATGTTTAATGTGGCGCCGCGTGAACATGGGTTAGAAAATGACGAAGGACGAATGTCGAATGACGAAATAATGACAAAGCACGAATGAGCAAAAACTACAGCGTGAACCTGTTCTCATTTCGGATTTCCTTCGTCATTCAGATTTCGTCATTGTGCTTTCAATACTTCAATGAACGCCTCCTGCGGAATATTGATTTTCCCGATGCTTTTCATTCGCTTTTTTCCTTCCTTTTGTTTCTCCAGCAATTTTCGTTTACGGGTGATATCGCCGCCGTAGCATTTCGCTGTCACGTTTTTCCGTAACGCCGAAACACTCTCGCGCGCAATAATTTTTCCGCCAATAGCTGCCTGAATCGCCACTTGATAAAGCTGTCGCGGGATCACTTCCTTTAGTTTAGCCGCCAATTGGCGACCGCGCGCCTCGGCACGATCCTTATGCACGATTGTCGAAAATGCATCAACCGGCTCGCCATTGACAAGCAAGTCCAGCTTCACCAACTTCGCCGCCCGGTAGCCGGCACGCTCGTAATCCATCGAACCGTAACCGCGCGTAATGCTTTTAATCTTGTCATTGAAATCGACGAGAATTTCGTTGAGCGGCAGTTCGCAATGCAACATAACCCGGCGCGTATCGAGCGACTCAGTGCGCTCCATCTGGCCGCGTTTCTCCAGAATCAACTGCAGGATGTCGCCGATGTTTTCATTCGGACATAGCACGTATGCCTTTACAATCGGCTCCCGAATCTCCCGGATCATGCTCAGGTTGGGCAAATGAGCGGGGTTATCGATCAACAGTTTCTCTCCGCGCGTGGTCAGCACTTCATAGACCACGCTTGGACTGGTCGCGATGATATCCATGTCGTACTCGCGACGAAGCCGTTCCTGAATGATTTCCATGTGAAGCAACCCGAGAAATCCGCAGCGAAAACCAAAGCCAAGCGCGACGGAGCTTTCCGGTTGATAGACAAAGGCGGCGTCGTTCAGGCGCAGCTTCCCGATCGCGGTCTTCAAATGCTCGAAGTCGCCGGTGTTAATCGGATAGATCCCACTGAACACCATGGGATGAATCTCCTGAAAACCAGGGAGCGGCTCGCGCGCAGCGTGGCGTTGGTCGGTAATGGTGTCACCGATCTTTATGTCGGCGGTAGTCTTGATGTTTGCGATGAAATAGCCGACGTCACCAGGATTTAACTTTTCCTGCTGAAGCATTTTCGGCGTAAACACGCCTACCTCCTTGATCTCGTACCGCGCACTGTTGTTCATCAACATGATCGCGTGATTCGCTTCCATTGTTCCCGAAACGACGCGTACATAGCCGACTACGCCGCGGTAAGCATCAAACACGGAATCAAACACCAGCGCGCGCAGCGTTTCGTCTCTCGGCGCTTGCGGCGCCGGAATCCGCGACACGATGGCCTCCAGAATTTCCTCGATGCCAATCCCCATTTTCGCGCTCGCTTCAATCGCTTCTTCCGCAGGGATCGCGAGGATTTCTTCCAACTGGCGCTTCACCGCGGCAACATCAGCATTTGGCAGATCAATCTTGTTGATGATCGGTACAATCGTGAGCCCCTGTTTGTGGGCGAGATGGACGTTCGCGACCGTTTGCGCTTCGACCCCCTGCGCTGCATCCACGATTAATAGGGCACCCTCACATGCGGCAAGACTGCGTGAAACCTCGTAGCTAAAATCGACGTGTCCGGGAGTGTCGAGCAGGTTCAGTCGATAGGTTTGGCCGGCTTTGCTCGTGTAACGCATCGCCACCGGATGCGCTTTGATCGTGATCCCGCGCTCGCGTTCCAAGTCCATTGAATCAAGGAGCTGATCCTGCTTTTCCCGCTCCTGGATTGTGCCCGTGCGCTCAAGCAACCGGTCCGACAACGTCGTTTTCCCGTGATCGATATGCGCAATGATGCAGAAGTTACGCGTGAACTCGATTGCCATGAGAGCGCCACTATGCGAGCGCGGCTGCGCTGGGTCAATCGTTACGCCCGCACATTCCCTTCATTTGTCCCATTGGATTCATTCGATTAAGATCTGCAGCATGCCAAAGCTCCCCTTTTCAGACACTACAGATGTAGAAGCAAGCGAACCGCCTATCGACTTCACCAATACTGCTTCGTTCCGGCCTCACAGACAGGAGAGCGACCAGTTTCGCAAGGCAATGTTTATTGGCCTGGGAATTGTGCTGCTCGTATTTCTCGGGAGTATGATCGCGGTGCTGATGATGCACGCGCCAAAGCTTTGAGTGCGAGTAATCCCGTGGCAAGCTTGAAGGTGATGCCGCGAGATCCCTCGACTTCGCTCGGGATTTCACCATGTACAAAGCGCCTTTTGCTTTTCGACATTGATGGCACGTTGATCCATTCGGGGGGCGCGGGGGTTCAAGCGCTCAAATCCGCCTTCAAAGAGCGCTTCGGGATCACAGATGATCTGCACGACATCGAAATCGCCGGCATGACCGATTCAGGCATCGTCGTCAGCATCTTGAACAAGCATAAAATTCCCGCAACCAACGAAAACATAAGCGCGTTCCTCGATAGCTACGTGCATTTTCTGTCGCTCGAATTGCCACGCCGGAAGGGCAAACTGCTCCCCGGCGTGCCCCAGTTGCTCGAAAAGCTCAAGTCACGGCCAGATCTGGTACTCGCGCTTCTCACTGGAAATGTCTCCCGCGGAGCTCGACTAAAACTCGAGCACTACGGTGTCTGGCACTTTTTTGAATTTGGCGCGTTTGCTGACGATCATCGCGATCGCAACCAGTTGGGGCGCTTCGCTCGCGCGCGCGCAAAAGAAAAGCATGGCCGCGAGTTCGCCGCACCGGAAATCGACGTCATCGGCGACACGCCGCGCGATATTGCCTGTGGCAAAGCGCTTGGGGCGCGCACCATAGCCGTGGCAACCGGCAGATGGAGTCGCGATGAACTTGCGAAATATCAGCCGGATTTTTTGATTGATGATCTCTCAGATGTCGAAACCATTATCGATACGCTCGGATGGTGATCCATTGACGATTTGGAGGATGAAATGAAAAAAGACGCTTCCCAGGCCGACCCGACGCCTAGAAAAGACCGTTCCGACGTGTTGCCGCTCAAAGGCGAAATTGATCTGCACGTCTCCCCTTCTGTCACGGCATCACTGAATACCATGATCGAGAAAAAACCGCGGCGTTTGGTGGTCGATCTTTCCGAGGTAACTTACATCGATAGCGCCGGTTTGGCGGCATTGATTGAAGGGATGCAAAAGGTGGAAGGCTACGGCGGCAAGTTCTTGCTGGCTGGTTTGCAAGAAACTGTGCGCTCGATTTTTGAAATCTCACGCCTCGATCAGGTATTTCAGATATTCCCAGACGTGGACGCTGCGCTTAGGAATTGATCTGATGCAGTAACTGCGCTGAGGGTATCGGTCGCTAGTGCCGCTTCATACGCGTTCGCCATCGCGAGGAGGCGCGCGCTACTTGGAGGCGAAATGCGTCAAAATCTCCATCGTTTGCTCGACGTTCCTTGAAATATCGAACTGCGACGCACGCTCAATGTTCGCCGAGCACGCCGCGGCGCGGCGCGCCGGATCGGACCAGAAGCGAATAGCGTCACGCAAACCAATGAGATCGCCTGCGTGATCGACCATTGATCCGTGGACGCTGTCTTTAATTATTTCGCTGAAGCCGTTGGAACGCGTCGTGATCACCGGCAATCCGCAGGCGAGCGCTTCCAGGCAGGCATTGGAGAATGGATCGTAAATCGTAGGCAAAATGAAGATGTCGGCAGCCGCGTAAACACGCAGAATGTCTGCGACTTCGCCGAGAAACTGCACCGGTTCCTCGCGCCAAAAGAGCAGGCGTTTCGTCTTGTAGAGCGCTGCATTTCCCCGGCCAGCAACGAGCAACCGCATTTTTCTATTCTTGCAGAGCGCCATCGCCTGGATTGCAAAAAGCAATCCTTTGCGCTCCCAGCCAGAGCCCGCAAACAGCAGCGCAATTTGATCCGGATTCAGCTTCAAATCCTCGCGCGATTTTTCGCGAAGCTCGGAATCAAACCGGAATTTGTCGAGCGGAACGCCGCTGTGAACGATATCGATCCTGTCTGCTGGATAGCCATAAACATCGACGATCTCCTTCTTGACCATTTGTGAAGCGACGATCACTCGCCCGGCTTTGCGGTCCGCAAAAAGCGATTCCTCCAAATGCAATAGATCGCGATGCTTGGTGTTGAGAGCCCGGGCAAATTGCTTCAGCGGAAGCTCGAATTTTCTTCTACGCTCCAGCCATGCGCGATGGACACCGTCGCCGGCGCGATAAACGTCACAGCTCCAGGCGCGCTCAAGGCTCAACAAGGCATCGCAGTCGATTTGCGGCCGGATTTGTTCCAGTTCATCCGCAAACCCAAGGACGGATTTTGCGCGCAGGCGCGTGATCGTTCCAAATGGCCATTGGTCCTCCGGCCATTCATTCGTGGCGATAAGTTGCACCTCGTGCTCGGCCTCGATAACGCCACGTGCGAGGCGTTTTAAGTACGCTTCTGCGCCGCCGGTCGGAGAATAGCCGCGCCGAACAAAAGCGACTCTTAGTCGTTCTTTCATCTTGAGTGGAACGGGGAATGCCCATCCGTTTCGGACTCAGAACGCCACTTTACATGCTCCACGTTCGCCAGAATACTTCTAACCCGATGCCGGGTGAAACCTTAAACGCTCCTGCACCACCACGTTCTGCCGCGCACGCGGCGCGTACGTTACCGAGAAGCCTCCTCTATTCGATTTTCGCCCGCATCGGGGGTTCTGGCCTGGATACGGATGCATTTGAAACCTTGCGCGCCTCGTATCGCGGTGGATTCCTGGGCAAGGCAATCGCTTATGGCAACCGGCAGAATGAAATTCCCGGCTCGCTTATCCATTCTCTTCGCTGGCATCCGGTACGGCTGATCTCTTTTCTTGATCGGCCCCATTACTACGGCGCGAAAAAAAAGTATCTTGACTGGATCACTGCACGGCATCTGGCAACCGGGCGTTATGATCTATTTCATAGCTGGTCGGGCGACTGTTTACGCTCGCTCCAAATTGCAAAACAATGCCGCATCCCTTCGATCGTTGAGGTGCCAACCTGGCATCGCGATGGCGGCAAACAGAAATTCGACCAGCCGAAAATTGCCGCGACACCGGGCAAGCTATGGGGTTTTCGAAGGTGGAAAGCCAGACTGCTGCTCCATCGGAGGCGTTTCATTGAAGAGTACAAACGCGCGGATCTTCTCCTCGTCCTATCAGAAACAGCCGCCGAGACCTTTCGCATCCGCGGTTTCCCGGAGGAAAAACTCTTCTATTTGCCGCGCGGGGTGGACGTGGAGCGCTTCAAGCCGGGCCCGCGGCCGGCAAAATTTCGCGCTGTTTTTGCAGGCGCATTGATCAAGCGAAAAGGCATTCAACATGTGCTCGAAGCATGGCACCGCCTCAATCTCCCCGATGCCGAGCTATGGTTGATTGGTTTCGTGCACGACGAAGCGAAGCCCTATCTCAAGGAATTTTGGCGCGATAACATTCGCGTCGTCGGATTCGTGCGCGATCCGGAAAATTATCTCAACCAAGCCACGGTGCATGTTTTCCCGTCGCAATGGGAGGGGAGCGCCAAAGTCACGTATGAGGCAGCGGCATGCGCACTGCCTCAAATCACTACGCGGGAAGCGGGCGATGTGGTGCGCGATGGCATTGAGGGAATCATCGTAAAACCGGGAGATGTCGAGGCAATCGCAACGGCGCTCGGGCATTTGTATCGACATCCTGAGATCGTTCAGCAAATGGGCACCGCGGCGAGACGTCGAGTGGTTGAAAATTTCAGCTGGGACCATTTTCGAACGCGATTGCTGGACGCATACGCGACCGCGATGCGAATGGCGCGGTGATTTCTGTAGCGGCGGTCTATAACCGCCGATTCCTTGTTTCGGCGCTCATAGAGCGCCGCTACAGTCAAAGCTCGTGAAAATTCTCCTGTTGCAACTCAAGCGAATTGGCGACCTGATTTTGACGACTCCCGCCCTCGCAGCTTTGCGAGACAGTTTTCCAGCTGCACAACTCACGATCGTCGTTTCCAGCGAATGCGCCGACCTGCTGCCAGCGATTTCAAATGTCGATCGCACTTTGATGGTGCGACGCAATGTGCGCGACCTCGCTCTATTTTTTTCCGTTGCAGTCAGCAGATTTGACTGCTGCATCGATTTCACGGGGAATGATCGCTCGGCTTTTCTGGCGTTCTTATCGGGCGCGCGAAGTCGCGTAGTGTCTTATCGGGTGCGCGAACAGTCGGGAATGTGCGGACGTGCTTACACCGATTTTGTTAACGTTCGTAT
>DATEZD010000007.1:0-3476 GCA_035255865.1 Candidatus Udaeobacter sp. | reverse complement strand
CTCCGACACAACAAACTTGTCGATAGTCAAAACATCCCCGGCGTTGATGCGTTCACTCAGCGCTTTTCGAAAAGCGAGTCGACGAACGGACTTTCCAACTTTCTTCGAATAATCGCGCGGCTTCGGGCCAAAAACGACGCCGCCGCCTCGCCAAATCGGCGATGATTTGTAACCGGCCCGGGCACGACCTGTTCCTTTTTGCCGCCATGGCTTTGCGCCTGACAAATCCACTTCGGCCTTGGTCTTCGTGTTGGCGGAACCAGAACGCCGCGCCGCGCGCATCGCCACTACCGCATCGTGCACAGCCTGCGTGCCGCGGCCGTCCTCGATCAGGTCGATCTTTGCTTCTTTCGCTCCGGCTTTGGTTAGAACTTTCGCGCTCATTTCTTTTGCGCCATTTCACGCAGGGTCTTCGGCTTCTTCGCCTTCTCTTCTTCCTCATGCTGTCGGTGCTCAGCATGTAACGCCCGGAGGCGTTCTGGATGTTTAATGGCAGGCCGCACAATCACATAACTGCCGTTCGCTCCTGGCACAGCACCGCTTATCAAAATAATTTTTTCGGCTTCGCGCACCTGCATCACCTGAAGATTTTGCACCGTCACACGCCGATCGCCCATGTGACCGGGCATACCCTGGTTCTTCCAAATGCGTCCCGGCGTAGAGCGATTGCCAACCGCGCCGATACGCCGATGCGTTTTCGAACCGTGCGCCGCTCCCTGCCCGGCGAAGTTATGCTTCTTCATCACGCCTTGGAAGCCTTTGCCTTTCGAGCGGCCAATCACATCGACGAAATCGCCGGCCTGAAATTGCGTAATGCTCAAGTTAATTTCGCCTTCGGGGAGATCGTTTTGCAAACGGAATTCGCGCACAAACCGCTGTGGCTCGACTCCGGCCTTTTTGAATTCGCCGATTAACGGCTTGGCCAAACGCGATTCCTTTTGGGCGCCGAAGCCGATCTGCACGGCCGAATAACCTTCGTTGTCTTCGGTCAAACGGCGCAACAAAACATTATCTCCGGCCGCGATCACGGTCACTGAGCACAGTCGGCCCTTTGCGTCGTAAACGCTGGTCATACCAATTTTTTGTCCTAGAAGTCCGATACTCATGACTATGCAATCGCAAATGTTTCAGAAGCGCCTCCGCTTAAATTTTAATCGTAATGTCAACGCCCGCGGGCAGATTCAGTTTCTTCAATTCGTCCACTGTCTTTGCGGTTGGCTCGATGATGTCTAGAAGCCGCTTGTGAGTGCGAATTTCAAATTGTTCCATCGATTTTTTATCCACGTGCGGGGAACGGTTGACCGTAAACTTTTCAATTAACGTCGGCAGCGGAATCGGCCCGGCCACGCGCGCGCCCGTTCGTTTGGCAGTATCCACAATCTCCATGGCGGATTGGTCCAGCATGCGGTGATCGAACGCTTTCAGGCGAATGCGAATGCGCTGGCCATTGCTCATTTCGCCTCCTTTTGATCAAGAATCGCCGCGACCAGATTTGCCGGGACCGGCTCAAAGGACGACGGCTCCATTGAATAACTCGAGCGACCTTTCGACAAGGAGCGGATCGCGGTTGCGTATCCGAACAATTCCGCGAGCGGCACCATCGCGTGAATGATCACCATGTTGCCGCGGGTCTCGATGCTGTTAATCGCACCGCGCCGCCGGCTTAAGTCGCCGCAAATATCACCCTGATATTCGTCCGGCGTGATGTTCTCGACCTTCATGATCGGCTCCAGCAGGATTGGTTTGCCCTGCCTGAAGCCGTCTTTCATTGCGAAAATTGACGCCATCTTGAATGCGAGCTCGCTGGAATCGACTTCGTGGAACGAGCCATAAACGATGTCCACTTCCACATCGACAACCGGATAGCCGCCCAACACGCCATTGAGCACCGCTTCGTCGATCCCCTTTTTGACAGCAGGGATGTATTCCCTTGGGATGATGCCACCCACGATCTTATTCTCGACGGTGAGACCCTTGCCGCGTTCGGCTGGGCGCACATCCACTTCCACGTGTCCATACTGCCCGCGGCCGCCTGACTGCTTGATCAATTTGCCAACGCCATGGGCGCTGCTGGTGATTGTTTCGCGGTACGCGATCTGCGGTTTGCCGGCGTTCGCGTCCACTTTGAACTCGCGGAACATCCGGTCACGGATGATTTCCAAGTGCAGCTCGCCCATTCCGGCGATGATGGTCTGGCCAGTATCTTCGTGCGTGTAAACGCGGAAAGTCGGGTCTTCTTCGGCGAGACGTTGCAACGCGGTGGCCATTTTTTCCTGGTCCAATTTCGTCTTCGGCTCAATCGCCATTGAAATAACCGGATCGGGGAACGATGGCGGTTCGAGAAGAATTGGGTGGTCCTCGTCGCAGAGCGTGTCGCCAGTCGTGATATTTTTAATTCCGACAATCGCGGCGATATCGCCCGAGTAACATGTCTCAATGTCTTCGCGCTTGTCCGCCTGGATCTGAATTAAACGCGAAATCCGCTCACGTTTGTTCGTGCGCGGATTGTACACAGTGTCGCCTTTGCTGAGACTGCCGGAATAAACGCGGAAGAACACCAGTTTCCCGACAAACGGATCGCTCCACAGCTTGAACGCGATGGAACAGAACTCGCCGTTGTCATCGGTCAACGCTTCCATTGGCTCCCCTGTATCGGGGTTCTGGCCTTTGGCCGGCGGAATGTCGAGCGGGCTTGGCAGGTAATCGACAACCGCGTCGACCAAATATTGAATACCAATATTCTTGAGCGCTGAGCCGCCAATGACCGGCACGAATTTATTCGCGATCGTCTGGCGCCGAATACCGGCTTTTAACAACTCCGGCGTGACTTCGCGCTCTTCGAGCACTGCTTCGGCGACTTCATCGTCGATATTGGAAACCTGTTGAACTAGCTCCTTGTACGCTTTCTCAACCGCGTCCACGTACTCCTTCGGCACATCGGTCACTTCATAGGTCGACCCAAGCTGATCGTTGTCAGAATAAATTATCGCCTTCTTGTTAATGACGTCGAGCTGGCCGCGTAGCTGATCTTCGCTTCCCAGCGGCAGCAAAACCGGCCAGGCGTTTGCGCCGAGTTTCTTATGGATGCTGTCGACCGACATTTTGAAATCTGCGCCGACGCGATCCATTTTATTGATGAATGCCAGACGCGGCACGTTGTACTTGGTCGCCTGACGCCAGACCGTTTCGGATTGCGGCTGCACGCCGGCCACACCATCGAAAACTGCAATCGCGCCATCGAGCACGCGGAGTGAACGCTCCACCTCGGCGGTAAAATCGACGTGACCCGGCGTGTCGATGATATTGATGCGCTCCTTGACCCCTTCGAACATCTTGTAAACACCTTCTTCTTTGCGCTGTGACCAACTGCAGGTTGTCGCGGCTGACGTGATGGTAATCCCGCGTTCCCGTTCCTGCTCCATCCAATCGGTTACGGTAGTGCCCTCGTGCACCTCCCCCATCTTGTGGATCATGCC
>DATEZD010000006.1:0-14193 GCA_035255865.1 Candidatus Udaeobacter sp. | reverse complement strand
TCCGACGGAGAGGCGATGGTGGAGGCAGCGGCCGCAGTGGCTGCTGGTGCTGTGGTTGCTGCCGCGGCCGGGCTCGCAACCGGCGATGCCGTTGGGTCCTGCGCAAACACGCTTATCGTGAGCGCTGTTGAGCAAATGCAGAGGAGGATTAATTTTTTCATAGAGGTGCTTTGTTCATAGGATGCGCTCAATGCCCGATTTGGATTCAACAATTTCAAGCCTGCGGAAGCAACTAAAAGGTTGCGCCGCGCGGGTCGCTGGACATTATTGTTCCCCTCTCAAAACTGCGGGTGTAGCTCAGTGGTAGAGCACCTCCTTGCCAAGGAGGACGTCGCGAGTTCGAGCCTCGTCACCCGCTCCAGCCCGGTGGCACCGGCTTCCAGCCGATTCGATTGGCAACGATGCCAATGCCACGACTCGACAGCGCTACTTTAGTTCGGCCGTTGAACCGGCGATCTTCTTCCACGGTTCCGAGCGGCCGCCAAGATGCTTGGCGAGGAACTCCTCAACGCGGCCATAGAAGTCGAACTGGTTTTCCGGCCGACCGAAACCGTGCCCCTCGTCCGGATAGACTACATAGGTCACTTCCCGCTTTGCTTTACGCAACGCGGCGACCATCGCGTCAGCATTAGCCATTGTGACTCGAGGATCGTTCTTGCCTTGACCGATGAGAAGCGGAGCCCGGATCGCATCGACATGAAAAAGCGGCGAGATTTTGCGGTTCCAGTTCTCGTCGTGATCGGCATCTCCCGCGCGGCGCCGCCAGCGCGCCAAAATGTTCGACCAGTAACTGGGAGAAGAACGAAAGCTCACGGCTTCGTCGGCTGGCCCAAATTCATCAACACCACACGCAAAGAGATCAGGCCGCATTTCCAGCGCGCGCAGCGTGGCGAAACCTCCCATCGATCCTCCCATCGCCGCGACTCGCTTTGGATCGGCGATCCCTTGGTCCACGGCCCAACGCACAGCATCCAAAACGTCTTCGACCATCCCAAGCCCAACCTGAAGATTGCCAGCATTGAAGAACTTGATGCCGAAACCGGTCGAGCCGCGATAGTTCGCTTGCAGAACGGCATAACCGCGGTTGGCGAGAAACTGCACTTCGGGATCGTAGACGTCAGAATCGCGGTCCCAAGGGCCACCATGAATCAGAAGAACCAAAGGCAGCTTCTTCGGGTCCATGCTGGGCGGGGTCGTCAAGTAACCGACCATTTCCAATCCGTCGCGCGCTTTAATGATCACCGGTTTCTTCGGTGCGAGAGCGAATTTGGCCAGGGCAGGATTCTCAGTGAAGAGTTGGCGAAGTTTTTTCGTTTCCAGATCGAACTTGTAATATGTGACCGGCGCATCACTTCGACGCAACGCTACGATCCAGACACGATCGGCTTTGTCGCGACTCACGAGATCAACAAAGCCTGGCGCTTGGCGGTTAATGTTCTCGAAATGAGTTTTCAACTTGGGGTCGACGAATGACCACTGCGGCGTCATGTAGTTGAACTGCACCGCCTGTACCCCGCCGGTGACAGGATGCAAAATCACGCCCGGTTCCATTCCAAGGCGACCCACATCGACAAATGCTACGTCACAGCGCGGATCTTCGGCGATGACTCCGAGCTCGTGACCGTCCTGCAAGTCGACGCGCACCAGTCTGCCTTTGTCTGAATTTAGCGCCGACTCGATCAACAAGCTTTTGCAATCGGGATCGAATCCGACGATGAGCGACCCGTTCACGACCTGCCCGGCAAAGAGTGCCCGCTCAAACGGCATCACCACAAGGTCGCGCCACGGTTTGTCCGCCGCATCGCGCACGCGGATGATTGTGCGCCCGGTTGTTCCATCAAATGCCGTCGCGGCGCGAAGAACGAAATTGTTATCGGCCCTCCACGTGAGAACGTCGCCGGGATTTTGAGCTTCAATTGTGATCGCGCCCGTTTCGAGATCGACGCGATACATGTCGAATTTCGTTCGGTCCCGCAGATTCATCGCGACCAGGACCGCCGCCGGATGCCGCGAGTCGGTCAAAACATTTTGTGCGCGCACGCCGCGAAACGGGGTGAGATCCCGGATATTGTCGGTTATCAAATGAGCTGAGAACAGGTGCGGGATTTCGTCGCCGGCATTGTCGTGGAGATACAGGACGTGTTTCCCATCGCCAGCCCACGTGTACCACTCAATGGGGTCCCCTGTTTCGTTCGTCACGCAATGTGCGTTCGTGCCGTCGAGCGCGCTCGTCCAAACATTGAGCGTATTGCTTTTGTCCGCCGCCAGCCAGCTCAGCTGCGAACCATCGGGCGACACTTTCGGATCCGTTCGCGCAGGATTGGCGAACAAGATTTCCCTCGGGATAAGTGATGGCAACTCGGCTTGCGCAGAACAGAACGCCAGAAAAACCGCGCAGAGATAAAATCGCTTCACGACAGACAGTCTTTATATTCAAGACGCCGCCAAGTGCGCATTCTGTCTATTCTCCCGCGGCGTTGCACTGGGAGAAGAATTTTGCGGCGATCATGGACCGCCGCTAAGGTAACATGAATGCAAACTGAAGAGCTCGCCTACGTCATCGTGACACCGTACTCGATGCGGAAATCGCGCACCGGCGGCATCGTTGGCCGGCTGATTTCCCGCACGGGACTCGATCTCGTTGGGGGGCGCATGTTCGCGCCGGGCGCAGAATTGGCGAAGCGCTATGCTGAAACGATCGTGACCGAAACCGATCCGCGTCATCGCGCGACGCAGGAGTTGATTCGCGAGTACGTCTTGAAAAATTTCACCGGCGAAAAGAACGGCGAGCACGCGCGGGTGTTGTTCCTCATCTTTCGCGGCCCGGACGCGGTGGAGAAGATACATCAGACCGTGGGCCACATCGTACATGAGCGCACCAGGGGCGAAACGATTCGCGACACCTACGGCGACTACATCACGGATGATTCAGGCAAGGTGACCTACTTCGAGCCTGGCGTGCTTGCAGCTTTCGATGCAAAAGCAGTCGAGCGCGATTTGAAACTCTGGGCCGAGTTTTCCGATTCCGACGGCGGTATCCTGGATCGCAGCGTCCGGTTTCCCGCGAACGCGAAAATCGAAAAAACACTCGTCCTGATCAAGCCTGACAATTTCAAATTCCCAAATCTGCGGCCGGGCGGCGTCATCGAAGTATTTTCGCGTTCGGGGCTCAGCATCATTGGATTCAAGGTCCACTGCATGAGCGTCGCGCAAGCAGAGGAGTTCTACGGACCTGTCCTGCCAGTCCTGGAGAAAAAACTCGGCTCGAAAAGCGGCCGCGACAGCTGGGAGAGTATTGTCGAATTCATGGCCGGCCGAAAACCAAGCGAATGTTCGCCCGAGGACCGCGGCGCTCTTGGAACGGAAAAATCAATCGCCATTGTTTACCAGGGTGTGGACGCGGTACGAAGGATTCGCGACGTGCTTGGCCCAACTGATCCGGCCAAAGCCCCGCCGGGATCAATCCGACGAGAATTCGGCCAGACAATCATGATCAACGCCGCACACGCCTCGGATTCACTTGAAAACGCGAAACGTGAAATGGCGATCGTCCAGATTGAAGAGAATAATTTCAAACCTCTGATTGAAAACTTCTATCACCGCCAATAGAGTTTGCGCTCCCATTTTGAATAAGCTTACCGTCATGGAAATTTCCGAACGCGCCGCGCAACTGACTCCTTCGCTCACTCTCTCGATCGATAGCAAAGCCAAAGCCATGAAGGCTGAAGGCATTGATGTGTGCGGATTCGGCGCGGGCGAACCGGACTTCGACACGCCTGAGCACATAAAGAAAGCTGCAATCGAGGCGTTGGAGGCTGGTTTCACTAAATACACGCCCAGCGCTGGGATTCCGGAGCTGCGCCAGGCAATTGCGGAAAAATTCGCGAACGACAACGGACTGAATTATCGCGCCGGCCAGGTCATCGTGAGCAACGGCGCAAAGCATTCGTGCTACAACGCTGTCCTCGCAACGTGTCAGCCCGGCGATGAAGTCATCATCCCGGCGCCGTACTGGGTCAGTTACCCAGAGATGGTCAGATTAGCCGGTGCCGAACCGGTGATCGTGCCCACCAGCGAACGCAACTCCTGGAAAATGCGCGCTGAAGATTTTGAGAATGCCATGACCCCGCGCACCAAAATGCTGATCATGAACAGCCCGTGCAACCCAACTGGCTCCGTTTATACGCGCGAAGAATTGCAGGCCATCGTCGATGTTGCCGCTGAGGAAGACATTTACATTTTGTCGGACGAAATTTACGAGAAACTCGTTTACGACGACGCCCAACATGTAAGCATCGCATCGATCTCGAAGGAAGCGTACGATCTCACAATTACCGTCAACGGCTTCAGCAAGACATACGCCATGACGGGGTGGCGCCTCGGTTATCTGGCGGCGCCGGAAGCGGTGGCCAAAGCAGTCGATTCGATCCAGAGCCATACCACTTCGAATCCGTCTTCCTTTTCACAGTACGGCGCGCTGGCCGCGCTAAGAGGCGATCAACAGCCGATCGCCGACATGCGCGAGGAATTCGATATGCGCCGCAATTACATGTTCGAGCGCGTGTCAAAGATCTCCAACATCACTGCGGTCAAACCGCAGGGCGCATTTTACGTGCTGGTGAACATCAGCCAGCTGGGGCTGACTTCTCAAAATTTCGCCGACCGTCTGCTGAGTAAAGCCAGCGTCGCCGTAGTTCCTGGAGCTGCCTTCGGCGACGACCGCACCATTCGATTCAGCTACGCTACCAGCCTCGACGTGATCAAAAAAGGTCTGGACCGCTTCCAGGACTTTTGCCGGACGCTGTAATCTGTCATCCCGAGTCGCGCAGACGCCGAGGGACCTCGCAGTCGTAGGTTTTGCAATTCTGGCGTCGAAAACGGTTGCGTGCACGATAAAGCTTCGCGCGTTGTCATTTGTCCGATCAAAGAGCTTTTAAGGGGTTCCTCGCTTCGCTCGGAATGACAGAGTAACTGTTTTGAAATGGCCGGCTACCTCGCGCTCATTCTGCACGCTCATCTTCCGTTTGTTCGGCATCCGGAACATGAGCATTTCCTTGAAGAAGACTGGTTCTTCGAAGCGCTAACGGAGAGTTACATTCCGCTGTTGCGGATGATGCGGCGGTTAGTGGATGACTCTGTGCCGTTCAAGCTCACGATGTCGCTCACGCCAACGCAGTGCGCGATGCTCCAGGATGAGCTTTTGCGCGAGCGTTACGTGCGGCATCTCGACCTTTTGATCGATCTCACCGCGAGTGAACAAAATCGGAACCGCAAGCATCCACAGCTTCAGGATCTCGCCGACTTTTATTTCGAGCTGTTCTCCGAGAACCGCCGCCTCTTCGTCGATGAATGGAAATGCGATCTGATCTCCGTTTTTCGCGAGTTGCGCGAGACGGGCGCGCTTGAGATCATCGCCAGCGCCGCGACGCACGGCTTGCTGCCCATTCTTCAACAGCAAGCCCCCCAAGCAGCGCGGGCGCAGGTTTTGATCGGTCGTGATGTATATACCGATCTTTTCGGGGAGGAGCCGAGCGGTTTTTGGTTGCCTGAATGCGCTTATGCGCCCGGGTTGGAAGCAATTTTACAGGAAGCGAACATTCGCTGGTTCGTTCTCGATGCACACGGCTTGTTATTTGGAAGACCGCGGCCGCGCCGCTCGATTTATGCGCCCTGTTATACGCCATCGGGGCCAGCGGCTTTTGCGCGCGACCGCGATTCAAGTCGGCAAGTCTGGAGCGCGCATGAAGGTTATCCCGGCGATCCAGCCTATCGAGAATTCTACCGCGACATCGGTTTCGACCTTCCCATGGATCACTTGGGCCCGATCGCGCGCGGAAGCAGAAGATTCTCCGGCGTGAAATATCATCGGATCACCGGGACCGGTGATCAGAAACAGCTGTATGATCGCGCCGCAGCGGAAAAGGCGGCAGCGAAACATGCGAGCCACTTTCTGGAACAGCGCGGGCAGCAAGCTCGCGAAATCGGTGAATTGGGTTTTGATCCAATCATTGTCGCTCCCTTCGATGCCGAATTATTCGGCCACTGGTGGTTCGAAGGCCCAGGATTCCTGGAACAATTCATTCGCCAAGCTGCAAACGAATGGGATTTTCGGCTCACCACTCCGAGTGAATTTCTGGCGGGGCATCCCACACAGCAAATCGTTGAGCCAACTGCTTCAACTTGGGGCGAGAACGGTCATCTCGCCGTCTGGCTCGATCCGAGTAACGCCTGGATCTATCCGCATCTGCATGCCGCGGTGCAAAAGATGGTTGGCCTGGCACAGAGTGCCTCTGCTGTTGTAGAGGAACCCCGAAAGCGTTCGGGCTTGCCGGGCCAAAGATTGGCAAGCGAAGCCACCGCCCTGGAATTCACCGATCGCGTTCTGAAACAACTCGCCCGCGAACTTTTGCTCGCCCAGGCGAGTGATTGGGCATTTTTGATGAAAACCGGGACTGCGCGGGAATACGCCACGAAACGCACCACCGAACATCTTGCTCGCTTTGAGCGTTTATACGATCAATTTGTCACGAGTGGCGTCGACGAAGAATTTGTGCGCGACTGTGAATGGCGCGACAACCTTTTTCCAAACGTGAACTGGCGATATTACACCTAGGCCGCTTGTCATTCCGAGCGAAGTCGCTTGCCCCGCCGAAGCTTTATGCGAAGGCTGGGAGGATCCTCTGGATATGTTCTGAAAAATTACGAGATGTCTCGACTTCGCTCGACATGACAACAAGGGTCAGTTTCGCGCTTCTGTTAGCTATTTTGGTTTCTATCGGTGCGGCGCAGGAATCGCCAATGCCAATTGCTTCGGCGCCACCGGAAGAATCACCTTCTCTCTCAATCTCGCCGGAGGAATCCACTACTCCCCCACCCGCTCCGGAACAAACGCTTTCAGCCTCATCGGCGCGAAGTGTGCGCATCAGTTTTGTGCCGCCGCCTTTGGACGGAACCATCAGCCTTGGCATTTACGACGCGAACGGCAAACTCGTGCGCGTTCTGAATCAGGAAGCGAAACTAAACGAATTCGCAATCGGCGCGGATGCGCTCGTAACACAATGGGATGGAAAGAACGATGAGGACGGAGACTTGCCCGCTGGAAAATATCACGCGCGTGGCTATCTCGTCGGTCCCGTCAAAGTACAAGATCTCGGCCAGAGTTCGGGGTCAGCGATAGAAAATAGCGCTGCCCGCAACGTCAAAGTGAGACTCGTCCCAAATCCTTTGCGGAATGATAGAAGATCGATTGTTGATATTAGCATAGGATTCGATAACGACGGGAGCTATCTGAAAACGAGCGACGATCTGCCGCTGGTTACGGTGAGTGAGACGCCGAATTTGATTCGCGCAGGCATCACCAAAAAAAACGAAAACGCGGTCGATGTCTGGCAGGATGACGGAACAGCGGTGCGTCAATTCCGCATCTCGAATGTTGACAAGATGATGGCATTTGATTGCGGCGAATTTGAATTGAAATGAACGATTGCTGTAGCCGTCGCCCTGTGGGCGACGCGAGGCTCAAAGGTCTAACAAATCAGCGTCACGCTTCGCACAGCGAAGCGGCTACAGGCTAGTCACGACCTAAAATCTCTGCTAGTTAAGCGTTACATGGCTTCGACGCCTGAGCTTCAACATACCGTTGGCAAGATCGCCAGTTTGAGCGGCACGTCCCTGCACACGGGCGAAAAGGTCACGCTTAAGCTTCATTCCGCGCCGGTCGATCACGGAATTAAATTCAGGCGCAAGGATTTGCAGGACGAGCCAACCATCGACGCGAGGATCGAGAATCTGAAGACAGTCGAGCGCGCCACGACCATCGGCGAAGGTCCCATCCGCGTGCACACAGTCGAGCACGTGCTGGCCGCACTCTGGGCGATGGGCGTGGACAACGCCGTTGTGGAAATGGACGCAAACGAACCGCCAATCGGCGACGGCAGCGCGCAGGCGTACGTGGATCTCATCCGCAAAGCTGGCGTCACCGCGCAGGAAGAGCCGCGAAAATTTTTTGACGTGCGAGAGACGATGCACGTGGAATCGAAAACGGGCGCGTTGCTTGTTCTGTTGCCGGAAGACAAGTTCCGCATCTCGTGCACACAAGCGGGGCCAAATAATCGGTTCGCGCAGTTTTTGTCGGTGGAAGTCACGCCCGCGCTTTTTGAACAGGAGATCGCTCCGGCCCGCACATTTGTTTTTTACGAAGATGTGAAGTCGCTGATGGACAAGAACCTCATCAAAGGTGGCAGTCTTGAAAATGCGATCGTCGTCCGTGGCGAAGCGGTATTAAGCAAGGAACCGTTGCGGTTCTCCGACGAATTCGTCCGGCACAAAATTCTCGATATCATCGGCGACCTCGCTCTGGTCGGACGACGCATTCGCGGCCACGTGGTGGCGGTAAGGCCCGGTCACGCCAGCAATGCGGACCTCGCCCGCGCCATCGCCCGCGAGCAGACACGACGAAGCGCTGTGGCCGCGCCGCGAACAATCCCGAGCGGCGATGGTGGGCTCAACACGGATGAGGTGATGCAGATTCTGCCGCATCGCTTCCCTTTTCTCATGGTCGATCGCATCATCAGCTTCGAAGCTGAAACCAAATGTGTCGGCGTGAAAACGGTCACGATTAACGAGCCGTTCTTTCAAGGACACTTCCCCGGTCATCCGGTGATGCCCGGCGTGCTGCAGGTGGAAGCCATGGCACAGGTAGCCAGCATTCTGTTGTTCAAATTAACGAAGACGTCGAGTCGTGTCGGCTACTTCATGAGTGCTGACCAAGTGAAATTTCGGAAACCAGTTTTCCCTGGGGACACGATTTTCATTCACGCGGAACTGACAAGAGCGCGCGGCAATCGCATGGCAAAAACGAAATGTCATTGCGTCGTTAACGATGCCGTCGTCTCGGAAGGCGAACTGATGTTCACGTTTTTGGATAAATGAGCGAACCTTCACCCTCCCCTCTCCCTTGCAAAGGGCGAGGCGTCAGCGATTACGCGCTATGCGTGAAGATCCCATGCAATAGCGCCAAGCTCTTTCCGCCTCTCCCCTTACTCGAAGGGGAGAGGACTGAGGTGAGGGGTTAGCGAACATGTCTGACGTTCAGATTCATCCGACGGCGATCGTCGATCCCGGAGCAGAAATTGGCGCGGGAACAATCGTTGGTCCGTATTGCGTGATCGGGCCCGACGTGGTGCTCGGCCCGGATTGCTGGCTGCAACATCACGTCACGGTGTGCGGGCCGATGAAGGCCGGAGCGAAAAACAGGTTCTACGCTTATTCCTCCATCGGCCAGCAAACACAGGATTTAAAATATCGCGGCGAGCCGACGTATTTAGAAATCGGCGACGAAAATACGTTCCGCGAATTCGTAACCGCGCACCGGAGTACGACGCCCGAAGGCAAAACGAGGATCGGTAATCGCGGAAATTTTCTCGCTTACAGTCATATCGGGCACGATTGCACCGTGGGCGATCACGTCATTTTCTCCAACAACGGCACATTGGGCGGCCACGTGCAGGTGGGAAACCATGCCATGATGGGCGGGCTTACTGCCGTGCATCAATTTTGCCGGATCGGACGGTTCGCGATCACCGGCGGCTGCTCAAAAATTGTCCAGGACGTTCCGCCGTTCATGATCGCCGATGGCAATCCGGCCGAGATTCGGGGGATTAATCTGGTCGGCTTGGAACGCAAGAATTTTTCGCCAGACAGCGTGAAGCTCATCAAGGAAGCATTTCGCCTGATTTACCGTTCGAAATACAACAGGCGGCAGGCAATCGAAGCGATGCGGAAAGAATTACCGCAAACAGAAGAGATCACCGAGATCATCCAATTCATCGAACAAACGGAGCGCGGAATTATTCGCTGAGATTTTTACTCGCGTATTACGTTGGTCGTCCGGATAGCATTTTAGTGTCATCGGCCGAGGCGTACGGACCGTTTATCCACACATGTAAGCGGTCGCCGGCCCTCAGCGAAATAGCTCGCTATTTTCAGGAGTTGAAAGTTTTTCGTTGCCGGTTTGAAATCTCGAGAAACCGAACTCTCAACCAAAGACTTCCAGCTTTCGCGAATGCCCGCCGTCCTCAGTCTATTACGAATCAAGAACCTCGCGCTTGTCGAGGAGCTCGAGTGGCAGATCGCGCCCGGCTTTATCGCTGTCACTGGAGAAACCGGCGCGGGCAAATCGATCATCATCGGTGCGCTACAACTTCTGCTGGGCGAGCGCGCGGACAAATCGCTGATTCGCACCGGAGCTGATCTATGCACGGTGGAAGCAGTGTTTAGCGGAAACGAGCTGCAAAAGATCAATCCGCAACTGATCGAAGCCGGAATCGAACCGTGCGAGAGCGATCTCATCCTGAAGCGCACCCTCTCCTTTACCGGAACCAACCGGCAGTTTATCAACGGGTCACCAACGACGTTGTCAGTCCTGAAGAATCTTGGCGATGAGCTTGTCGATCTGCATGGGCCGCACGATCACCAATCTTTGCTCTCGCCGGAAACACAATTGAGCTTGCTGGATTCTTTCGCGCGCGCTGAAGGCCAGTTCGAGGAATATCGAAAGCATTATGGGCAAATGCAGACGTTGCTGGCGGAACATGCTGCGCTAAACACGATAGAGACTGCGCGGGAACAGGAGCTTGATCTGCTTCGGCATCAGATCAGCGAAATCAAATCGGCGAACCTCGTTGCTGGCGAAGAAGAAGAAACTGAACAGCGCTATAAACTCGCTAGCAACAGCAAACGGCTGATCGAGCTGGCCAGCGCGATCGCCAATAAACTTTCTGAAGCAGACGATTCCGTTTTCTCACAGCTAGCGGAAACACAGCGACTGTTACGCGAATTGGAAAAGGTCGACAGTTCAATCGCCCAATTCTCGTCGGCGCACGCGGCTGCTGTTGTCGAGCTTTCCGAGATTGCGCGCGCGCTTTCCGCTTACGCCGAAAAACTCGATCTCGACCCGGAACAACTCGCCGCCCTTGAGCAGCGCGTCTCGCTATTTGAAACGCTGAAGCGCAAATATGGCGGCTCGATCGCCGAAGTGATCACGTTCAGTGAGCGCGCGGCGGAGCGGATGCGCAAGATAGAAGGGCGAGATGCCGAGCTGGAGCGTCTGGCGAAGGAAATTGAGAATGTTCGTGCGCAAATGAACCGCGCCGGTGAAGCACTGCGCAAACTGCGAGTGAAAGCTGCGCCGAAACTCTCTGAAGATATCCGGCGCAACCTTCGCGATCTCGGATTTCGCCAGTCTGAATTTGAAGCGAAACTCAGCGCGCTGGAGGAGCCGCGCCCGAATGGATTCGATTCCGTGGAATTGCTTTTCTCACCAAACCCCGGCGAACCGCTCAAACCGCTGCGTGCCATCGCATCCAGCGGCGAAATCTCGCGGTTAATGCTGGCGATCAAATCCGCGCTAGCTGCACACGACGCCATCCCGCTGCTTGTGTTCGATGAGATCGATACAAACGTCGGCGGAGAAATCGCACATGCAGTTGGCGCAAAGATGCAAGCGTTGGGGCGCGGTCATCAGGTTATTTGCATCACACACTTGCCGCAGGTCGCTGCGACCGCTTCTTCGCATTTCGTTGTAACCAAGGACGTCATGCGCGGTCGCACGTTTTCCAATTTGCATGAAGTCGCTGGGAAAGCGCGCCAGGAAGAGATCGCGCGGATGCTCGGCGGCAAAAGCGAATCGGCGCTCAAGCTCGCGGCCAGTTTGTTGGAACAACGGCACTGACTCACCAAACGTTTGTAGGGCGTTTCTGTGAACCCCCGAACGCTTTCGAGGCTGACACAGACGCCCTACAATTACTTCTCCACCGGGCCGAGTGGCAGGATGACTTTGCCGTAAATTTCATTGAGCACCTGCGCGAGGCCAGCATAAATCGCAGAGAAGCCGCAGAAAATTCCTTCGTAGCCGGTGAAGTGTCTGAAATCCGTACCCGCACCGATGAAATCACCGATCGCGAGCAGAAAGAAAAGAATCGTCAGCGAACCGAACACGACCTGCAGCGCGACGTTCAACCGGAACGTGCCGATCAACATCACCGCGGTGAACAAGCCCCACATGGCAAGATACGTGGCCATCGCGGTATCGTTGGACGCTGCGCCCCAGCCAAGTTTCGTCAGCACAATCAGCGTCACGAGCGATAACCAGAACAGGCCGTACGAAAGAAACGCCGTCGTGGCGAACGTGTTGCCTTTCCGCCATTCCATGATGCCGGCGACAATTTGCGCAGCGCCGCCGTAGCAAATCCCCATCGCCAGAATCATGCTGTTCAATTCGTAAAAGCCGGCGTTGTGCAGATTGAGCAACACGGTGGTCATGCCAAAGCCCAGCAGCCCCAGCGGCGCCGGGTTGCCTGTCGTATCTTTGAGTTGAGTCACGGATTCATTCATGGCGCAGTCAGTCTGCCGAAACAAAGATCGATAATGCAAGGAAGAATAACGAATGGCTTCGCCCGCCGAATCGGTAAACCGAAGTTATTCCCCCGTAATTTCTTGCCTCTCCCCTTCGCAAGGGGAGAGGACTAAGGTGAGGGGTCTTGCTCCTAGCTTGCGAACCCTCTCGCGTCAGTTGGCCCACGAACAACCCTCACCCTCACCCTCTCCCTTTGAGGGCGAGGTGACCCGCATGCGGTCCCGGACATTCCATCCACTGGACCCAGCTGAACTGACAACGGGCCTCACAGTACTCGATTTTCATGTTCTTGACGATTTAGCTTGTCGGCGTGGTAGCAGTGAAATTATCGTGCGTGTTTCCCAATATGATTCGGCGTGATTATCTCATCGTTGGTGCCAGCATTGGCGGAGCGAGCGCATGCGAAGGCATTCGCAAATACGATAAGCGTGGCTCCGTCACCCTGGTCGGCGCTGAGGTTTTTCCACCGTACAAGCGGTGGATCCTTTCGAAGAGCTTTTTGCGCGAAAAGGAACCCAATCTCAAAAAACTGCAGGAGCCCGACGAGCGCTGGTTTCAAGCGCATAAGATCGAGACACGCTTTGGCACATTGGTAACACAATTCAATATCGAGCGGCGTCTGGCCGTGCTCGCCAATGGCGAAAGCATTGAATTCAACAAAGCGTGCCTGGCGATGGGCAGTCGTCCTGTGCGCCCCCCGGTGGCCGGAACCAATCTCGGGAACGTGATTTACCTGCGAACGGTACGCGACGCGCTCGCGTTAAAAGAGATGGCCAGCGTGGAACGAGGCATCATGGTCGTCGGTGGCGGATTACTTGCATGCGAGGCGGCATCGAGTTTGCGGCTGATGAAACTGAAAGTTGGTCTGATGCATCGTGATCCGTACTTGTTGAACCGTTATCTGGACCCTCAAACCGGCACGTGGCTCACCGATTACTTTGCAAAACACGGAGTGGTCCTCTCGATGGGAGAAAGCCTCAACGGTTTTGAAGGCAAAACCGTTCTGCGCAATGTCCAGACAAAAAGCGGGAACCGGTTTCCGGTCGGCCTTGCTGTCGTCGCCTGCGGCGCGGAACCGAATCTCGATCTCGTTCGCAATACTCCATTGGCCGGGCCACACGGGTCGCCGGTCACTGAGTACCTCGAGACAGAAGAAAAAGGAATTTTTGCCGTAGGCGACCTGGCGTTTTATCCAGATCGGATCATGGGCGGCGTGCGGCGTCAGACGCATTGGGAAAACGCTCGTAGTCAGGGCCTGGTCGCGGGCGCGAATATGACTGGCAAAAAACGCATTCGTTACGAGCAAGTTCCCTCCTTCTGGACGGAGATGTTCGATTTGCGCATGGATTTTGTCGGCGATTTCAGTGTGCTGCCGACGCGTGTCGTGCTTGATGGCACGTACGCGAAGAAAAAGTTTATCGCCCGCTATTATCAAGGCGACTCGCTCCGGGCCATTCTGCTGTGCCAGCAACCGGAGCGCGAGGTGGATTCTGCCAAGACCCAGTTGCGCCAAGCCCGAGGCAAATGAACTGTAGCGGCGCTCTGTGAGCGCCGAACGTCGAACGCGGCGCCGTAGGACGACCACGTTTGTCGTCCCGTGGGAAGCTATCAGCTTCCCCTAAAATCTACAGGCCACTGGGGTTTTTCTAAGATCCGCGCGGTCAGTACATCTCGGCCGGAATCTCAAATGACGCATTGCTCACTCGGACGAGCTTCCAATCCCATGGCTTTCCCGATACGCGATGCCACTCCAACTTGAATGGTGAGGGCAATTTGTT
>DATEZD010000005.1:0-5292 GCA_035255865.1 Candidatus Udaeobacter sp. | reverse complement strand
TCGAAGATTCAAGTGCGTCAAGACGAAGACGGCGTCTGGATTGCGAAATCCAGGTTACTGCCCGGCTGCCACGCACACGGCAAAGATCGCGGTGAAGCGGTTCTCCGATTTCAGGAAGCCGCCAAAGCCCATTTGGAGGCGCTGCTTGAGACTGGCCGTCCAATCCCTCCCGCATTCCGTGACAAGTTTGTCTTGGCTGCCTGATCGTGGGGAAATATCCATCGTGGAATTGCCGGCAACTCGATCACCGGCTAAAAGAAATTGGGTGTCGCCTCGTCCGTACTTCCGGCAGTCATCGGCATTACTCGAATCCGTTTCATCCTGACCGTCTCATTACCTTCGCCTGGCATCCGGGAGACGTGCCGCGTGGGATCATTGCGGACATCGTGGAGGATCTCGGAATCAGCCGCGCCGACTTTTACTTCAAAAAGTTCTGAACCATTCCCCGCATACTTTTCATGCCATCGAACTCGCGCGCGCCGCTGGCCTTTGGCGATTCGACACCCACTGGTCCCGCAGACGCGGGATCATTCTGCACGGCGCTCCAGTCTGGCGGCCGCGAATGCAAAGACTGGCGAATACAGCCTAAAGCAGATCCAACTGCGGCTTCTCTGATCGCGGCATTCCTTTAGTCGATCTTTTCCGTTTGGCGGCGTGCACAGCTACGCCATCAGGCTTTTCCAAGTGTGCGAGAATTTCTTTTGCTCGATCAAGGATCTCTTTTGGTAAACCGGCTAGGCGTGCGACGTGGATTCCGTAGCTTTTGTCGGCGCCGCCGCGGATGATTTTGCGCAGGAAAATGATCTGCTCGTTCCATTCGCGCACGGCGACGTTGAAGTTGCAGACACCGGTGCGGTCCTCCGCGAGTTTGGTTAGCTCATGGTAGTGCGTCGCGAACAACGTCCGCGGTTTGATCTTGTCGTGGAGAAATTCGGCGACGCTCCACGCGATGGACAGCCCGTCGAATGTCGATGTGCCGCGGCCGATTTCGTCGAGGATCACCAGGCTGCGTTCAGTGGCGTTGTTGACGATGTTTGATGTCTCGTTCATCTCCACCATGAATGTCGACTGACCTCGCGCGAGATCGTCGCTCGCGCCTACACGGGTGAAGATGCGATCAACCAAACCAATTTCTGCGCTCTCTGCCGGCACGAAGCTGCCGATGTGCGCCATCAGCACGATCAGCGCCACCTGGCGGATGTAGGTCGATTTGCCGGCCATATTCGGTCCGGTGATGATGGCGAGCCGCAGGTTCTCGCCATCGAGCGACGTGTCATTCGGCACGAAATTCTCTTCTACCAAAGTTTGATCCAGAACGGGATGCCGCCCGTCTTTGATGACCAGCCGCAGCGTTTCGTTCAGAGCTGGCCGGCAATAACGGAAGAGGCGCGCTGTTTCTGCGAGCGTGCAGATCACGTCGAGGACCGCGATTGCTTCTGCGGTTTGCTGGATTGGCTCGATCTCACGCAACGTTTCGTCGCGCAATTTCTGGAACAGTTGGTACTCGAGGTTCTGGGCGCGTTCATCCGCGCCAAGAATTTTCGCCTCCATCTCTTTCAGCTCCGGCGTGATGAAGCGTTCCCCGCCCACAGTGGTTTGCTTACGCGTGTAATGCGCAGGCACGTTCGCCAGATTCGATTTCGTGACTTCGATAAAATAACCGAAGACCGAGTTGTAACGGACCTTCAGCGACTTGATTCCCGTCACAGCGATCTCGCGCTCCTGTAAATGGCCGATCCAGCTTTTCCCCTCGCGCGACGCCTGCCGCAACGCGTCAAGATCAGCATCGTAGTCGTCACGGAAAATGCCGCCTTCTTTTAGCACGAACGGAGGATCATCGACAACCGCTTTGGCCAGTTTCTCCGCCAGCGCTGGCATTTCGTGGATTTGATTTTGAAGATGGTAGGACATGCGTCCCGCTTGTCTTTCTTTCTCCTCGGCAAGCGAGACGCATGCGCTACCTTTGCCGGTGCCAAACTCGACGCGCTCGATGAATTTCGCCAACCCGGCTTTCAATTTCGGGATTTGTTGAAGGGAAGTTTTGAGCGCGACCAAATCGCGCGCGTTGCCGGAGGCCTGGCTCAAGCGGCCGGCCGCGCGTTCGATGTCGCGAATGGATTTCAATTCGGTGCGGAACGCTGCGAGGAGGTCCGGTTCCTGCAATAAATCGGCAATCATTTGCTGGCGCCGCTCCAGCTCGGGCACATTGCGCAGCGGCTGCAAGATCCAGGAGCGCAATTTGCGTCCGCCCATGGGCGTGATGGTGCGATCAAGGACAGCCAGCAGGCTGGTGCCGCGCGCTGTGCGCGATTCAACCAGGTCGAGATTGGTTTGGGTAGCCACATCGAGCAGGACGTAGTCCGCCGGTGCATCGCACCGCAAGGAGGTCAGATGGTCGATCTTGCGCCGGAGCTGGTACTTCAAATAATGGACAATGCCGCCCGCAGCGGCGACGGCCTGCGACATTTGCCCGCAGCCAAAGCCGTCGAGCGATTTGACCTTGAAGTGTTCGCACAAGGTGAAGACTGCCTGTTCTGGCAGAAACGCATAGCTGTCGTAGCCAAGCGCATTCGGAATTTCCTTGAACTGCTGCTGTTGCTCATCGCTGACGAGAAGCTCCGAAGGCGAAACGCGCGCAAGCTCGTCCAACAGTGATTGTCGATCTTGCGCCTGGGTTAAGCGAAACTCACCCGTGCTGAGATCGGCATACGCAAAGCCGAAGGCGGCGCCATCGGCATAGACCGCGCCGAGATAATTGGCGCGCTTGGATTCGAGCAAATCAAGATCGCTCACTGTACCCGCGCTGACGATGTGGGTAATGTCCCGGGAAACGATCTTCCCCGGCTGCGGTTCGCTGGTCTGATCGCAGATCGCCACGCGCCGCCCAGCCTTGATTAGCTTTGCGATGTAAGTTTGCGCTGCGTGATACGGCACGCCACACATCGGCACGCCGTTGCGCTTGGTCAGCGCCACGTTCAGCAGACCGGATGCTTCCTTCGCGTCTTCAAAAAACAGCTCGTAAAAATCGCCGAGGCGAAAGAGCAGAAGCGTATCAGCGGGAATGCTGCCCCGCAGGCGCCGGTACTGCTGCATCATTGGAGTGAGCGCGTCGGCCATCGATTGATTATCGCGGAAATTCCGAGTGAGGAAAAGTCCGTGGAAATGCGTGCCGACTCACGCCTGTTGGTGGCTTGGTTGCATGAGCCTGCCCCTCGTCCAGTTCATTTTACTACGTTGGTATTTTCGGCTGCTAATTTGGACGCGGTGTCTTTGGCAGGTGTCGCGGATTACCCGACAGCTTCCGGCAGATAAAAGAACAAAATGCCGAGGATAACGTAAACGGAGAGAAGCTGGACGCCTTCGATCCAGTTGGTCTCGCCGTCGCCGCTGATTTGAAACAGGATGTAAACCGAAGCGACTACGGCAAATACTTCCGGCGGCGAAAACTCGAGATCCATCGGCTTACCAAACAAATAAGAGACGAATACCAGCAGCGGAGCGACAAAGAGTGCAATCTGCAAGCTCGATCCAATCGCGATCCCAACGGTCAGATCCATTTTGTTTTTCAGCGCCATAAGAATGGCGCTCGAGTGCTCGGCGGCGTTACCGACAATTGCGACGACGATGACGCCGACAAAAGTCTCGGTGAGGCCGAACGTCGCGCGTACGCTCTCGATTGTGCCGACCAAAAATTCGGCAAGCAGTGCCACGAATCCGGTGGCGACGAACAGGATTATAATCGCTTTGCCGCGCGACCAATATTCGCTTTTTTCGTCAAGGTCGCCATCGATGCCTTGAAAGAAATGCCGATGCGTCTTCAGCGAAAAACTGAGCACGCACAAGTAGCTGAGAAAAAGCACTAGGGCGATCGCGAGCGAAAGCCGCTGCTCCATTATCGGACTCCAGCCACTTGGGCTGCGCTCTGCGGCCACATGGAATACCGCCGGAATGATCAGCGCGATCGCCGCCAGCGACAGGGAGATTGCCGACGTGCGCGTGCCAGTCCGATTAAACCGCTGCTCTTTGTACTTAGTACCTCCGCACAAGATCGACAGCCCGAACACGAGTAGGATGTTGCCGATAATGGAGCCCGTGATCGACGCTTTGACCACGCTGGTGAGACCTTTCGAGAGCGCAACCACCGCTATAATCAGTTCCGCCGCGTTGCCAAACGTGGCATTCAATAATCCGCCGGCTCCTTCGCCCATTCGCGCGGCCAACGCCTCCGTCGCGCGCCCCATCCATGCCGCCAGCGGAATAATGCCGATGGCCGAGCAAATGAAAAGCGCCGTGGGATTCTCCGCAACCGGCCAGAACCGCAATACAATCGCGATCGGCACGAACAGAAGAAGCCAACTGAGCGATGGTTTTAACTTCACTATGAACACTGGTTCGATTGTTGATACGAAATTCGAAGTAGGGGCGGCACCTGCGGGTGCTGTTTAAACAAACCAGCCCCGCAAATCGTTAACAATCATTAAAATATGCGGCCGCTCCAACTAACCAGTAGTATTTCACAATCAGCCGTCACGCTTTACCCCGCGGGGGCGGCGTCGATTCAGTCTACCCTGTGTTCAACGGCGTGGATGAATCGCGGCGGTGGATTCGTCGGATCCCCTTCGCGTCAAAGTATCGAGCTCCTCTATTAGACGTGCCTCATAAAAGTCACATTCGGGGCATTCGCCATTTGGCTCGATCCATTCGGGATGTTGGATCCGGAGGTCGTCGTGAATCTGTTGCCGAAGCTCGGCGATCGAGTTCGAGACTCTCATAACCACTCTCTCGTTTTTTGACAATGAGCGGTCGCCTAACGTTCATTTGCGTGATGTGGAATTGCCAATCTTCAGAACGCAGGGCGATATTCCTTCGACGAAAGGCTAAGGCTGGGCCAGGCAAAGCGATTTGACTCCTGCCGCCCTGCGATATCTTCTCCGCTTAAATCATCGCATCTTAAAATATCCCGCACATTATGATCCAATCCTCACGTCTTCCTTCGCTTCTTCTTTCCGCTTTGTTCGCATTTCCCTTCGTCGCGGGACCGCTCCTGCCCGGCAGCCTTCGCGCGGCGGAGGAGAAAAAAATAGAGTTCCCCGCGACCAGCCAGCACGCGGTGGTAAAACAGCGTGTCGGGTTGACCGATGTCGAGGTGGATTATTCGCGCCCGAACAAGAACGACCGCGAGATCTTCGGCGGCCTGGTGCCTTATGGGAAGCTCTGGCGCACGGGCGCCAACGCGGTCACCAAAATTAAGTTTAGCAAGGCGGTAACGCTCGGCGGCAAGGAGATCCCGGC
>DATEZD010000004.1:0-20717 GCA_035255865.1 Candidatus Udaeobacter sp. | reverse complement strand
AAGGCAGCGGAGAACATCTCCGCTGGGCGCACAGGGCACAGCCCTATGTTCCGTTCATTCGACATTTGTGCTTCGTCATTCTACTAGATTTCGCATCATGAATCACCATCACGCTCATCAACTCCTGCGCGCGAGCGATCCACGGATGGCGGCGTTGATCGCCCGCTCGCGGCGTTATGAAATTGGCCCGGCCGCGTCGATCCGTCCATTCGACGCGTTAGCCGAGTCCATTGCTTATCAGCAACTAAACGGCAAAGCCGCTGCCGCCATTTGGAACCGCGTCCGCGCGCTTTATCCAAAAAGAAAACGGCTCGATCCTGCAAAAGTTCTCGCCACACCGGACGAAACGCTTCGCGCTGCTGGTCTTTCGCGCGCGAAGATCGCAGCGATAAAGGACCTTGCTGCAAAAACATTGGATGGAACGGTCCCATCCAGTCGCACGCTTCTCCGGATGAGCGATGACGAAATCGTCGCGCGTCTCACAACTGTGCGCGGGATCGGCCGCTGGACGGTCGAGATGCTTCTCCTTTTCGATCTCGGACGTCCCGATGTCTGGCCGGTCGACGACTACGGGGTGCGCAAAGGTTTCGCCAAGACTTTCGGCAAACGGAAACTCCCCACGCCGAAACAGCTCATGAAGTTCGGGGAGAAATGGCGGCCGTATCGCTCAGTGGCCGCTTGGTACTTCTGGCGGGCCGTGGACCAACCAGAAAAGTTACAAAGTTAAGACGGTTACAAGAGTTACAAGGACGAATACGGCTTCCCTTTGTAACGCTTGTAACCATTTAACCTTGCGCTCTGCGCCGCGCCTTATTAGAACGAGTGCATTATGGCCACGATCCATGTTAACCGGGGCGCAACAAGTTTGGGCGTATTTTCCGAAGAAGAAGTTCGCGAAGGTCTGCGCACTGGCCGCTTCGCTCCCGGCGACATCGGGTGGCGCGAAGGAATGGCGAATTGGCAGCCACTCTCGCAGTTTCCAGAGTTGGGAGCCGCCGCGCCTGCTGTGCCGCCTCCTCAGATCGGCGCGGCCGCGACCTCAGAACCTGCTGCGCCGCGCGGCGGGCTGCCATGGGAACGGCGGGAAGAGCGCGGTTTAGTCAACGCATTTATCGAAACTCTGGTGATGGTGCTTACGAAACCGGGCGAAGCATTCACGGCGATGAAACGCGAAGGCGGTTTAGGCGAGCCGCTCATTTACGCGCTCATCGGCGGATGCATGGGAGGCGTAGTCGCGTTTCTGTTCTCGCTGGGTTTGCAATCCATCGGCTTCTTCGCCGATCGTCACAACACGTTCGCAGCGATGGCCGGGATGGGCATTGGCTCCGCTGTATTTCTTGTTCTGCTACCTCTCTTCATCATCATCGGGCTCTTCATCGGCAGCGCGATCGTGCATCTGTGTTTGATGATTGTTGGTGGCGCAAACCAATCATTTGAAACGACTTTCCGGGTCCTGGCTTTTTCTCATGGGTCCACCGGCCCTTTGGAAATGATACCAGTCTGTGGCGGAGTCATCGCAGGCGTTTGGGCGCTCGTTTGCAGTTGCATCGGCTTGGCGCGCGCCCATGAAACCGACACCGGCCGCGCTGTTCTTGCTGTTTTCCTGCCGCTAATTGTTTGTTGCGGCGGCGGATTGCTCATGGCGTTCATGTTCGGTGCATTGGGAGTTTGGAGCGCGTCACACCATTGATTCCCCGGCAAAATGCGGCTCTGCGTTCGGCGTGTCGGTACAGGTGAGATTGATCACGAAGTACTCTGGCTAAGCGTCTCGCTGGTATCGCTTACAATCGCAGCGGCCTGGCTGGCAATCGGTTTGCCTTGGCCGCGGTGTGTCTTTCACGAGCTTACCGGTTTGCCGTGTGTGACCTGTGGAATGACGCGATGCGCGATTCAATTCTTTCATGGTCACTTTCTCGCTGCATTGAAATGGAATCCACTCGTCTTCACAGCGCTATGTGGCGTAATGGCATTTGATCTCTACGCGTTCGCGACGCTCACAACGCGCGCACCCCGTTTGCGAATCTCCTTTGTCACCCAACGAGCGAAAACGTTCGTGCGTGTCTCTGTCATTTTAGCCTTCGCGCTAAACTGGATTTATCTGCTTTCGCACTGGCGCGACTTTTAGGAATCAAGGAGTGACGGCTTCCCAGCCGTCAAGTCTGAATCGACGGCTGTCCAAGCCGTCGTTCCTTGAAGCTCCCCGCAAAATCTGTGTCCATCTGTGTTCATCTGTGGCTAATTTGGCTTCGTGCGAATCTTGGTCACAGGCGGCGCTGGGTTCATCGGGTCGCATCTTGTCGAGAAGCTGCTGGCGGCCGGAACCGACGTGGTCATCCTCGACGATTTCAATGATTTTTACGATCCGGGGATCAAGCAGGGAAACATCGCCGGTTTCGCCAAGGACGTAACCGTCTGCCACGTCGATCTTCGCGACGGCGCGGCGGTGCGAAACTTGTTTCATCGCGAGAAAGTTGATGCAATTGCGCATCTGGCGGCGCGCGCGGGCGTTCGACCATCGATTCAACACCCGCAACTCTATTACGACACAAATGTCACCGGGACATTGCATCTGCTGGAAGCGGCGCGCGTGACTGGCGTTGAGCGATTCATCTTTGCATCCAGCTCATCGGTTTACGGAGTTTCGAAAACGGTCCCATTTTCTGAGGACCAACATCTCACTCAGACACTCAGTCCGTACGGCGCAACGAAAGTCGCGGGCGAATTTCTTTGCTCGACCTATTCGCACCTCTACCAAATGCGTGTCGTGGCGCTTCGTTATTTCACCGTGTACGGTCCGCGGCAACGGCCCGATCTGGCCATTCATCACTTCACCCGGCGCATTTATGACGGCAAACCCATCGATCAATTTGGACATGGCAGCACGCGCCGCGATTACACGTACATCGATGACGTGATTCAGGGAACGATGGCCGCGATCGAGTACGAAGGACCGCGTTACGACATTTTTAATCTTGGCGAGAGCGAGACCATTCAGCTGAGAGAATTGATTTCGGCGATCGAAAATGCGCTAGGGAAAAGGGCAAAAATTAACCGACTGCCGGAGCAACCTGGCGATATGCCCCTGACTTGCGCCGACATTTCCAAAGCAAGAAGATTGCTCGGCTACAATCCAACGACCAAGTTCAGCAAGGGCCTGCCCAAGTTCGTCGATTGGTTTTTGAAGTCTGGGATGTAAAACGCGCTGTCATCCTGAACGAAGTGAAGGACCTCTCAATTGCCCGGGGTGGTCACGCTAGCTACCTTGCGTGATGCTAGCAGGAGTTGCGAGGTCCCTCGCTACGCTCGGGATGACACGCGAAAAGTATAAACAACGGCGCGGTGAATTCGTAAACTAATTGACATCGATGGAAACTCTGCCATTCGAACAGCGCGCCTGTTTTATTGCCGGCCAGGCGAAATCCGGTACGACACTGCTGGTCGCGTTACTTGATAACCACCCGGAGCTATTGGTGTTGCCGGAAGAAACCGCTTATTTTCCTACAGTCCTCACGAAGTACGCGCCACGCGGTCGCCGCGCGCAGTTTGAGTATCTGACCAAAGAAACGCTTTCCAACGTGCTGTTCGGCGGCCCGTGCAAGTGGGGCAAGCGCAATTACTCGACGTTTCCACGCGAGAAATTCCTCGAGACGTTCGAGGCGTCGGCGTTTAATCCTGCGAACGCAGACGCGGATTTGCTGGTTCTCATGGTCAAAGCGTACGCCGCCATGCTGGGACGCTCGCTCGACACCGTCGCGCGTTGGGTGGAAAAAACTCCAGCCAACCGTAATTACATCGGCGCTATCCTTACTCGCTTTCCACATGCAAAGATCCTGGTCACCATGCGCGACCCGCGCGCCATTCTGGCCGCGCAAATCGCGCTGGAGAAAACAAGGCAGACCGGAAGGTTCTCGACCTATTACGTGATTGCCCATTGGCGGGTAGCGGCAAAGCTGGCCATGCGCGTGCGCGACGGCGCGGTGCCTGGCCTTGTGGTGCCATATGAGAAATTGGTCTGCGAACCTGCCGCCACAATGCAAGAAGTTTGCGCCTACCTGGAGATCGAGTTCGATCCGGACACTGTGCTAACCCCGACGAAAGTGGGTCAGTTCTGGAGCGGCAACTCCGCCGCACGCATCAACTTTTCGCAGATCAGCACCGAACCCGCGACACGATGGCAGCGCGAACTCTCCGAAGATGAAATCGGGTGGATAGAATGGCATTGCCGCGACCTCATGCCGGAGTTCGGCTACGAGCCAAAACTGAGCCGAAGCGAACTGCGATATTTTGTGCGCCCGATTCGCGGCGAACGCCCACGGGAATACGTGAAGTCGCGGATCTATTCGCTCCGCGACTCAATGACGAATTCCGAATGACTAGAACCCATCTCATAAATAGGGAACGGTGCGTTGCCGGAGATTTGACGCTGCAGCAAGACGCGAGGAGGAAGAATATCCTTCATGGATCTTTGACCGACGAGCAACGCAGCTGCAGCGGCAAAGATCCGCAACCCTGCGGGCTAAGCTCTGGCGGCCGGCTGGCGGCGTTGCTCCTCGGTCACAGAGCGCGTTGGCTATTTTCCTTCGTCGCGCCTTGCCAGCCACCCACCAGAGCTTAGCGCACCTGTTCCCTATTTATGAGATGGGTTGTAGTGACGAAGGAATAACGAAGTCCAAATGTCGGGCGGACTTCGACGCCGTGGTTTCGTCATTTGGCATTCGGGCTTAATTCGACCTTCGGTATTCCCGATCCTTCCACTTGCAATCAGCCGCCACCTAAGCCATAATCCGGCCGAGATGTCGGGAATCTTCTTCGATATTCCGAGCGTCCGGTTTCTACGACGATTCAGATTCCTTGAAGCGATGCGGCAAATATTTGTGGCATCACTGCTTCGTTGGTTGAGTGCGCCGGCTTGCGGTTCGAGACAAGGCCATTTCCGACACACAGAGGCGGAGTTTCCATTGGCGTCGCATAGGAGAAAGTTCGACTGGACTCTTGATGATACGCGCGCCGCGGACGGTGTCCCGAGCCTTTTCGGGGCGCTCTGCCCTTTTAACAATTGGACTAAACCTAAGAATCAACATGAACTCTTATTCATCCGGAAGACGCTCACGCCGCCCGCGCGGTGGGGGCCGACGCAGCAGAGGAAATCACGAACGCTTTGGAGGCCGACAAGAGGCAGCGAAGACGCAGAAAAAGACATTCTGGCAACGGGTTGCCGAATTTTTCGGAAACGGCGGGGAGAAAAGGAAAACCGCAGCACAGCCGCGCAACGGCGCTCAGCCTTCGCGACCGGCGCGCAAGCCTGAACGAATAGAAGTCACTTCGCCGCGTCTTTACGTTGGCAACTTGTCGTTCGACGCCACCGAGAGCGATCTTTTTGAATTGTTCAACGGCGTGGGGCACGTGCAAAACGCCGAGGTCGTAAGTTACCGGCACAACCAGCGCTCAAAAGGTTTTGCCTTTGTGCAGATGCAAACCATCGAGGAAGCGAAGCGCGCCGTGGAGGAATTGCACGACAAGGAGTTCCTCGGCCGCAGGCTGGTGGTGAGCGGAGCAAAATCCGACCAGCATCAGGCGCACTGAGCGCATGCTGTAGTCGCTTCGCTGTGCGAAGCGCGGGGCTGAGGTTGAATGGCACACTTCGGTTGCGCCTCTCACAGACAGGCGGCTACAGTTCATCCACATCCCTACTTTTTAATCTCGAGATACGTCCTCGCCTGCACGTGATTCGTGCCTGGCTGGAATTCTTCTACCCGCATTTGTTTCAGAAACCAGCGACCCTCGATCTTTTGCGCGGACACGACTTCGAAGCGTTTCGCGAGTTGCGCGTTCCAATCGTAGCCTTCCATGCGCATTAGCGCGCCGCTCGCCTTGTCGATCCACAGCAACACATTCGAATACTGCGATTCGCGCGAGGGGGCGCGCAGTTGCAGTTTCCAGCACTTCCGAGTGCGGACATTTTCCTCGCCCAACACGCGCGCAGTCGGCCAATAAAGAAATTTGAAAGTCAGATCCTCGTAGGTCACGCCAGTGTCGCGGATTCTTTGGTTGAGCTTTGAGGCTGCGAATTTTTCAGTTTCAGCGCCGCTGACTAGATCGAGACGCGAGCTGTTTTCACCGAGACGCAACTGCAAGACCTCTTCCGGATTTGTGAATGAATAACGAATCAACGGCCCGTTTTGGACCAGCCGAAATGGGACTACGACATCATTTTGTCGAAGCTGTCCCTGGAGATCGAGTTGCTGTTTTAACTCGACCATTCGGACTGAATTGAGAATCTCTTTGGCTGAGGGCGGCGCCTGGCCGTAAAGCGAGAAGCCAAGAGTGAACCAAATGGCTACAGCGGAATGACGAATGACGAATGACGAATGACGAAGCAAGTTCGAATGGTCAAATGACGAACTGCTTCTTCGGGCTTCGGGTTTTGTCATTCCTTCGACATTCGACATTTGGCATTCGTCATTCGTCATTCGCTTCGTAGGTCATTCGTGCTTCGTCATTTGCCGGCGTTTGTTTATTAGAATCTAGCAGTTAAAGCTTAGAGATCGCTTCATCCTATCGCATGGACCAGTCTCTCTTTCACCTCATCAACGAAGAATGGACCAGTCCGGCGCTCGACTTGTTCATGGCCGCGCTCAGCAACGGTGAAATTTGGAAGCCCCTGTTCATTGGGGTCGCGCTCGCCGCGCTCCTGTTTTGCGGATTCAGGGGGCGCGCGTTCATTGTCTGCTTACTTCTGGCCCTGGCTTTGGCGGACCCGGTTACGGGAATATTGAAGACGGCTTTTGATCGCCATAGACCCAAACAGGTGGAAAGCGTCCGCATGGTCCAACTGCAAAGGACGCGGACGGCGTTTCTCACGCTGTTCAAGGAACCCGCGATCCGTTTTTCCGATCAATCCGACCGCAACCGTGCGGGGCCGTCATTTCCATCGGGGCACGTGGTAACCAACACGATCATCGCCACGTACTGCACCCTCTTTTATCGGCGGCGCGGCTGGGTCTACTGGTTCATCACCGCAGCGGTTGGTTATTCGCGGATTTATCTGGGCGCGCATTGGCCCAGTGATGTGATCGCTACGCTTTTTCTTGGCGTTGGTGAAGCACTCCTTCTGCTTGGCCTGTTTGAATTGATCTGGAGGAGCGCAGCTCGCAAATGCATACCACGGCTTTTTGCGCGGCATCCGAGTTTGATTGCGTTGGGTGGCAGGGCGCGACCGCAGGGCGTGCTGCAACGCGGCATATGAGCACCACGCGCGCGGTCTGGTTTTTCATCCTCGCGCTAACGGCGATTCGATTGTCATTGCTGGCGACGACTGATCTGGAATTTGACGAAGCGCATTACTGGATGTGGTCGGAGCGGCTCGCGCCGGCATATTTCAGCAAGGGGCCGGCCATTGCGTTTGTCATGCGTGCCAGCACCGCGGTTTTCGACGCCAATGAGTTCGGCGTCCGCCTTTTCAGTCCGCTGCTCGCAGCAGGAACGAGTGTCCTCCTGTTCTATTTCGCCCGCTGCTTATTCAACGCGACCGCCGCTACGTGGGCGGTCATCTCACTAAATGTCACTCCGATTTTCAATATCGGCGCGTTCTTGATGACGATTGATGCGTTGTCGGTTTTTTTCTGGCTGGCTGCAATGTTCACGTTTTGGCTCGCAGTAGAAAAAAGCCCGCATTTCTCCTGGCACTGGCCGCTGACCGGATTGCTGATTGGACTTGGATTTCTTTCCAAGTACACGAATGCGCTTGAGCTTGTTTCGATTGTATTGGTGCTTGCTTTCGCTCCGCGGCTCAGACAGGAGTTTAAACGTCCTGGCTTGTATTCATTGATCGCGCTTTTCGCCCTTTGCACGGTGCCACCGATAGTGTGGAACGCTCAACATGCCTGGATCACGCTCGTACATCTGCGTTCTCGGGGAAATCTCGAGCACGGATTTGGTTTTCATCCGGTCGAGGTTCTTTCATTTCTCGGTCAGCATTTTCTGGTCTATTCGCCATTTCTCTTTCTGGCGCTGGCTTGGGGTGTCATTGGAAGCTGGCGGCGCGTCAATCAGCAATTCAAGGTGCTGTTTCTGATGTGGTTTGGCTTGCCTGTGTTTCTTTTTTATCTGCTTCTCTCAGTGAACAAGGCCGCTGCGCCAAATTGGGACGGGCTCGCCTTTCTGAGCTTCGGCCTTTTGGCGATCTATTTCTGGTGGGAACGAATCGAAGCCAGCGTCATTTTACGATTGGGTGCTGTCGTAGCGATAGTGGTTGGGCTTATCATGAGTGTAATCGCGTTGGACACAGACTTGGTGCGCGCGGCGGGTTATAACTTGGAGCGACCTGATCCCAGCGATCGCATGCGCGGATGGAAAAGCGCTACGAGCGCGCTGGAAAAAATGCGGAATGATCTGGAAGCGAAATTGGGCGAAAAACTCTTCCTGATTGCAGACGCTCGCGATCGCGCGTCGGAGATTTCATTTTATCTGCGCGATAGACGGGTGGAAGGCCCGGGTCATCCGCCGGTTTATATCCCCGAATCGCAGGACATGGTGAATCAATTTTCCTTTTGGCCGCGCTACGATGAATTTGTTGAACTAAAACCGGGCACGCCGCGACCGGAGGGCGAAGCTTACACCGAAGAGAACGGGATCAATCTCTTCACGGGCCGCGATGCGCTGTTTATCCGGAACGGAGAGAAGGAACACGTGCCGCATAACATCCAGGCTGCATTTCAATCGACCGAGCCTGTGGGAACGATCGAGGTGCGGCGCTATGGCAGGGTATTGCGCACATGGGAGGTGTTTCTTTGCCGAAACTATCGCACTCTTCCCTTATGAGACGCTGCTCTTACAACTTCTCTACGTGGGTCATCGTGAGCGGAGCGAAGGACCTCACACAGGCTTCGCTGATCACACTCGAAAAACAGCGTGACGCAAACTCCGTAGGTGTGGTCCCTCACTTCGTTCGGGGATGACACGTGTCCGACACGAGATCGCATGCTGTTCGCGACATTATTATGACTGAGCCGGCAAACTCACCCACAGTTTCGGTTATCGTCCCTCTTTTCAATGAAGAAGAAAGCGTCGCCATCTTGCAATCAGAGTTGAGCGCAGCGCTGAAAGACCTCGATTACGAGATCATTTTTGTCGATGACGGGTCAGTCGATTGCACAGTTGACCGTATTGAGCCCAAGACGAACGTGCGCGTAATCCGGTTTGAAAAAAATGCCGGGCAAAGCGCGGCGATTTATGCCGGGCTCAAAACTGCCTGCGGCGCGACTGCAGTTCTCATCGACGGCGATTTGCAAAATGACCCAGCTGACATTCCAAGACTCCTTGCCGAGATTGCACGCGGCGCCGATCTCGTCTGTGGCTATCGTGCACAACGGCGCGACACGCTGGTGAGGCGGCTGACTAGCTGGGTTGCTAATGCTGTTCGCAGCCGTTTCAATAAAGACGGAGTGCGCGACACCGGTTGCACGCTTAAAGCGATGCGGCGCGAATGCGTCGGCACGCTGGTTCCGTTCAAAGGAATGCATCGTTTCATTCCCGCCTTGGTTAAAGGTGCAGGGTTTCGGCTCGTTGAAATCCCAGTGAATCACCGGCCTCGTCGCTTCGGTCAAAGCAAATACGGCTTGGGCAACCGCGCTGTGCGGGCGACAATCGATATGTTTGGCGTGCGCTGGCTGCTTTCCCGGCGTTTTAATTACAAGGTGCGCGACAAAATGTGACGAATGAGTCGGACGCGATCTATGGCAAAACGCGCTTGTCAAGCCAAACGCTGCCGCTAAGCTTGGCCTCCCGCACTGGGAATTCGCATGTCGCTGGCCAATTTACTTTCTGCCGAGCAAATCATCCCTGAGATGAAAGCAACGGAGCGCTGGGCGGCGATCGTCGAGCTGATCGATTTGCTCGTTGGACTTGGCAAAATTAAGTCCCCGGATCGCGATCCGATTCTTGCCGCGCTTAAACAACGCGAGGAAACGATGAGCACAGGCATCGGATTCGGGATCGCCATTCCGCATTGTTCTTCCGATCGGCTCGAGGAAGTCGTGGCTGCGTTCGGAAGATCCACCGTCGGCATTGAGTTTGATGCACTCGATAATGCTCCCGTGAAATTCGTCGTGCTTTTCATCGTCCCGAAAAATCAATTCCAAACGCACCTGCGCACGCTGGCCTCGATCGCAAAGTTTCTGAACGATCGCTCGGTGCGCGAAAGCCTGGCTAGCGCAAAGTCCGCCGACGAAATTTTGTCGATCTTTCGCGATCGCTCGTAGTGTAGCGGCGGTCGATGATCGCCGAGCGAATGTCGATGCGACGCGCGCAGAGCGCCGCTACAGTTCAGCGACTTTGACCAATGGAAACCTTCCAGTCACTCCTCGCGAAAAAGCTTTCCGAAGCTTTGGCAAAGGCAGGTCTGCCGACCGCAGGCGAATTAACGCCGGCGACGGATCCGCGTTTCGGCCATTATCAGACCAACGCCGCACTCGTGCTGGGGAAACAGCGTGGCGAAAATCCGCACGCCCTCGCGGAGAAAATCCTCGCACACCTTGATGTTGGCGATCTTTGCGAACCGCCAGTGTTCGCCGGCGCCGGCTTCATCAACTTCACATTGCGATCGGACGCGATCGAGAAAAAGGCGGTCGAAGTGCTGCGAGACGAACGACTGGGAGTTGCCGAGACAGAATCACCACAACGTATCGTGATCGATTTCGGGTCGCCTAACGTTGCCAAGCCGATGCATGTCGGTCACATCCGCAGCACTGTGCTTGGTGACGCACTGGCGCGGACTGCGCAATTCCTCGGGCACGAGGTAATCCGCGATAATCACATTGGCGACTGGGGGACGCAGTTTGGGATGGTCATTTACGGCTGTAAAAATTTGCTGGATCGACAGGCTCTGCAGCGCAATCCGCTGGCCGAGATCGTGCGGATTTACAAAGAGACAAACCTACGAGCGACCGGTGATCCGCAGGTTCGAGAGGCCTGCCGCCAGGAATTGGTTAAGCTGCAAACGGGCGACAAGGAAAACATCGACATCTGGAACGAGTGCGTGGCGTTCTCAATGCAGGATTTCGAGCATGTTTATAAATTGCTCGATATTCATTACGACCTCCAATGCGGGGAAAGCTTTTACAACGATCGGCTGCCCGGCGTGGTCGAGCGCCTGCTCAAATCCGGCATCGCCGAAATTAGCGAAGGCGCGGTGGTCGTTTTCCTCCGCGATAACCCCGAGCTGGCCGATAAACCTCTCATCATTCGCAAGCGAGACGGCGGATTCAATTATGCAACGACAGACCTCGCCACGGTGGATTATCGCGTCAACGATTTGAAAGCCGATGCGATTTGGTACGTGGTCGGCGCGCCGCAGACTTTGCATTTCAAACAGATTTTCGCGGTCGCCCGGCGCGAAGGTTACACCACCGATCTGCGCCACATTATATTTGGCAGCATCCTTGGCGAAGACCGCAAACTAATGAAGACGCGCTCCGGCGAGAACGTGCCGTTGCGTGACCTTCTCGAGGAAGCCTGCAATCGCGCGCGGAAAATCGTTGAAGAAAAGAATCCGGATCTCAGCGAGGATGAAAAGAACGACATTGCGGAGAAGATCGGGATCGGCGCCGTCAAATATGCCGATCTCTCGCAGTATCGGATGACCGATTACATTTTTTCCTGGGAAAAGATGCTCTCTCTGCACGGGAACACGGCGCCGTATTTACAGAACGCTTATGTCCGAATTCGATCGATTTTTCGCAAGGCAGGCGACACGTGGCATCGGCATCCTGCCGATGAAGAGATTGGCTGGAAGCCAATGCCACTTCACCTCAGTGATTCGGCCGAAATCAATCTCGCCAAACGTTTGTGTGAGTTCGCCGAGATTGTTCCACAAGTGTTGAAAGGCTTTCGTCCAAACATTCTGGCAAACTATCTGTTCGAATTGGCAAACAGCTTTCACACATTTTACGAAGCCTGCCCGGTTCTGAAATCAGGGGAACCAGCGCGCGGTTCGCGACTGGCACTGTGCGATCTCACCGGGCGCGTTTTGCAGCGCGGTCTGGATCTTTTGGGCATCAAAGTGCCGGAAAGGATGTAAGAAAACGCCGAACGCCCAACGTCGAACGCTCAATCTCGAAGTCAGATTGTAATTTCGACGTTGGACGTTGAGCGTTGAGCGTTGGACGTTTGCTTCCTGCTGTGAAAAAGGAGCACCCTCGCATTCCAACTTGCACCTACCGATTGCAATTCAATCGCTGGTTCACATTCTCCCAGGCGCGGGAGATTGTGTCCTATCTGTACGCACTTGGCGTGAGCGATGTTTATGCGTCGCCGTATTTTCAGGCGAGCCCGAATAGCCTGCACGGTTACGACATTACCGACCACAACAAGCTGAACGCGGCGATCGGCCCACGCGCGGATTACGACGCGTGGATCGCGGAACTGCATGCGCACTCCATGGGCCAGATTTTGGATTTTGTGCCTAATCACGTCGGCATCGCTCCCGCGGGCGCGGGACGGAACGAGTGGTGGATGGACCTGCTGGAAAACGGCCCCAGTTCCAGCTACGCGCCATATTTCGACATCGAGTGGCAGCCGCGAAAATTTGATCTCCGCGACAAAGTGCTCCTGCCGATTTTGAGCGACCAATACGGGCGTGTCCTGGAGCGCGGCGAATTAAAGGTGCGCTATGAAGAAGGAACATTTTATCTGTTCTACGGCGAGCGCAGACTGCCGATCGCGCCAGGCACGTATCGATACGTTCTGGAAATTGCGTTAAAAAATCTCGCCGACCAAAAGAACGAAGATTTTTACGCAGAACTGCAAAGCATTCTGACTGCGCTCGAATATTTGCCGAAACGCATCGAAACCGATCCAAAACGAATAGCAGAACGAATTCGCGAAAAGGAAATCATCAAACGGCGGCTCGAGCGTCGGTGTGCCGAAGCGCCGCAAGTACAACAGGCAATCGACAAGGCACTGGCCCAGATCAATGGAAAGGCGGGCGACCCGCGCAGTTTCGATGTGCTGGATGAGTTGCTTAACGCGCAGTCTTATCGGCTCGCGTCTTGGCGGGTTGCGGCCGAAGAGATCAATTACCGACGTTTTTTCGACGTGAACGATCTGGCCGCGATTCGGGTCGAGTTGCCACAGGTCTTTGATGCTGTTCACCGGCTAACTCTCGATTTGGTAAGCGCAGGCGAAGTGACAGGCCTGCGCATCGATCATCCGGACGGTCTGTACTTGCCCGGCGAGTATTTCGAGAAACTTCAGCAACGCTGCTCGAAAGCGCTGGGGATCGGATTGCCCAAAGATGGGCGCGCCATCTACATGGTGGCGGAAAAAATCCTCACCGGTTCTGAAACTCTGCCCAAGGAGTGGCCTGTGCATGGAACCACGGGCTACGATTTTGCGAATGAAGTGACTCAGTTGCTGGTCGATTCCTCGGCGGAAACGGCGATCACAAGAACGTTCCATCTTTTCATTGGTCACTCTGTGCCTTTTGGGCACCTGCTGTATGCGAAAAAGCTGCAAGTAATGAAACTCGCCCTGGCGAACGATGTCGATGTTCTGGGGAACATGCTCGACCGGCTTTCCGAGCAAAACCGATGGTATCGCGATTTCACGCTGGAAGCACTCTCGCGCACCGTGCGCGAGACCATCGCCTGCTTTCCAGTTTATCGCACTTATGTCGCGCCTGATCAGCCTGTGAACGATGAAGATCGACAAATCATTGAGCGCGCAATCGCCGCGGCCAAGCGCCGCAACCCGGGAATGGACGAATCGATCTTCAATTATTTGTGCGACGTGCTGTTCCTTCGTTTTCCGCCTAACTTGAATGCTGCCGAACGCGCTGCGCACACGCATTTCGTTTTGAAATTTCAGCAGGCCACCGGGCCGATCATGGCCAAGGGATTGGAGGACACTGTGTTTTACATTTACAACCGCTTAACAGCCCTGAACGAAGTGGGCGGTGAACCGCAACAGTTTGGGTCGAGCGTGGAGACGTTTCACGAGCGGAACCTGGATCGACAACGCAATTGGCCGACGACCTTGCTTGCTACCTCCACGCACGACACAAAACGCGCTGAAGATGTGCGTGCGCGAATCGTGGCGATTTCCGAAGTCCCTGAGCTTTGGCGGCGTTCGTTGCAGCGCTGGCGTGCAGTGAATCGCCGCTGGAAGCGGATGATCAATGACTTGGAGGCGCCGGACGCAACTGAAGAGTACCTCCTCTATCAAACTTTGTTGGGAACGTGGCCGGTCCAGGCAAACGGCGAACCAGAATCCCTGCCGGCACCTGGGTATGTCGATCGAATTCAAGCTTACATGGATAAGGCGCTCCATGAAGCGAAGATTAACACGAGCTGGATCCAGCCGAACGAAGAGTGGGACACCGCCATGCGGGATTTCATCGCGAAAATCTTGAACTCTTCACCGCGAGACAAATTTTTCCCGATTTTCCTGCCGGTTGCGCAGGAGATTGCGCGTCTCGGCGCGATTAATTCGCTCACGCAGACATTGCTGAAGGTGACGTCGCCGGGTGTGCCCGACATTTACCAGGGTAACGAGATTTGGGATTACAGCCTGGTCGATCCCGATAACCGGCGCCCGGTCGATTATCAGCTGCGCCAAAGAATGCTCGATGGATTGGCAACCGCGCGGCCAGATGAATTGATGCCGACCTGGCCGGATGGCCGGATCAAAATGTTTCTCACTCAGCGGGTGCTGCGATTCCGCCGCGAACACCCGCATCTTTTCGAGCGCGGCGAGTATCTGCCAAGTCAAGCGAGCGGGACGTTTGCGGAATGCTGCGTCAGTTTCGCTCGGCGGTTCGAGAACAAATGGATCGTCGTGATCGCGTCGCGACTCTCTTCGCGTATCGGTTTTCCGCCGATTGGGGAATTGTGGAAAGACACGGCTATTGAATTGCCCGAAACGCTTTCACTCGAGAACGCGCATGATCTTCTTACGTGCCGGCCTGTGTCTCTGCAAGATCGCCAGTTAAAGGTCGCCGACGCATTGTCGGTCCTGCCCTTCGGGGTGATCACGAATCTGTAACTATAACGGCGGTCTATGACCGCCGAACGCGAGACCGGCGCTCATAGAGCGCCGCTACAGAGAATAGTGCCGCACGAATTGCTGGAAAAGATCCACTAGCCAGGTTGAGAAATTGCCGAGATTCGCCAGCAAATCCGCGGCGAAACCTGCAAAGGTAATTTGCGGCGACGCCAGAATCAGCATCGCACTGAGCAGCAACAGGTTCATCAAATAGATCACGACGAGCGAAAAAAATGTGCCTTGGTCGCTGAGATCGGTCTGACTTTTCGGGATCATCCAGCAGGTGAACGTAAAATGGAACGCCCAAGTCACGCCGATGACGGCATACAGCAATCGGCCGTACGGCTGCACGTTTAGAAAAAGGCTGAGGGCTCCGTAAATGGCGATCGCCAGAATGCTGTAGATCGGGAAAAAATAAGGCGCCAGCGCGATCCAGAAGTTGGCCTTGCTAGTGACGATGTGTCCGCCATCATGACTCACCCGAAACCGGCTAACGCGCCCGCCCATCAACCAAACCCAGAGCGCATGAGTCAGCTCGTGTCCGAAGACGTAAATCAGGATTGGGCGCGGAAGACCGAAGAAAGCAATCAGCCACAGAACTGCGCCCAATGAGAAAAACCAGAATTCTTCGCCTGCCCAGAGGCGTTGCGTCACGGTCGCGCGCGCGAAGGCAGTAAAAAACGTTTGACTGAGAATTGCGCAGATGGGCAGCAGGAAAATCGCGAACACAAATTTTACCCAGCGCGTCGGCACCAGCAGTGGTTCCGACGCAGCGACGAAGTTTCTCGATCTGACTCGCGCAACGCTTCGGACGACTTTGCGTTCGCGCTTCGATTTGCGCGCGGTGTGATTGTTTTTCGATCTTCGCTTTAGTGCAGCCAAGTTGCCCGCAAGTTACGCAGATTGCGACGAATTTGGAAAAGCGAAATTTGCATTCTGGGGAGCACAGGCCGCTGGCCTGTTCATCTCGGCAACTTGCCGAGATGCTTCGCGCAACCCGCGAATACCCTCAATGCGCATGTTTCCAGCAAGCTGCCGGAAACTACAGGCTGGCAGCCTGTGCTCCCCAGCATGCCGCGATTACGCTCGTCCCATGTACGCGCCGGTGCGCGTGTCGATTTTGATCGTCTCGCCCTCCTTGATGAACAACGGGACGTTGATGGTCTTGCCGGTTTCCAGCTTTGCGGGCTTGGTGACATTGCTGGCGGTATCGCCTCGCAAGCCCTCCGGTGATTCCACGACCTTCAAACTCACGGACGCCGGCAACTCAACCTGCACCGGCCTGCCCCCGGCATAGAGGACCTGCACGGAAAGATTTTCCACCAGATAATCTTTCGCGTCGCCGATAAGGTTTTCTTGCAACGTGATGGTGTCGTACGTCTCAGGGTCCATGAAATGATAGCCATTGCGGTCATTGTAACTGAACTCAAGCTGTTTTCGTTCGATCTCGACCAGCTCCACTTTGTCCGTGGAACCAAACCGGACATCGGCGCTCTTACCGGTGTTGATGTAGCGGATGATCGCCTGCACGAACGCGCGCAAATTCCCTGGCGTGCGATGATGCACTTCGAGCACAATCGCGGGGTTGCTATTGTATTTTATCGCCATTCCTCGGCGAAGATCGTTGGCTGCAATCATGGATGAAGAGTGATTCGTGACAAAAGTTACATCGTTACAACGTTTATGCCTTCAAACGTTGGGGGAGGGGACGCGACCTTACACGCGCCCGGCGATTTTGCAATTCTAAGGCGCGCGCATCGCTGCCGCCTCTCCGCAACCGACGCGGTTGCTCTACAATAATTTCAACCGCGTCAAATCCTGGGAATCGACAATGCCTACGGGCACGTTGTCGTCATCGATCACTACGAGATCGTCGATGCGATGGCGCTCCAGCAAATTAAGAACTTCAACGGCGAGTTTGTCTTTATGCACCGTGACGGGATTCAGCGTCATCAGATCTGCCACAAGGCGTTCGCCGATCTTTGAATCGAACTGAAAATGCCGGACGAAATCGCCGTGGGTAAAAATTCCCACTAATTTTTGATCTTCGCCGGTCACGACGGCGGCGCCGGCGCGCACGCCGGTCATCGCCTTGAGCACCTCGCGGACCGATGCGTCAGTGGAAACGATCGCCATCGCTTCGCGCGGTCGCATGACTTGATGGACGCGCGTGAGCATGCTGCGGCCGATCATTCCACCGGGATGAAACTTGGCGAAGTCTTCCTTGTTAAAGCCGCGAGCCTCCAGCAGCACCATGGCCAGCGCATCGCCCAGCGCCAGCATTACTGTTGTGCTCGAAGTCGGCGCGAGATTCAGCGGACAAGCTTCCTGTTCGATATTCACATCGAGGAACAGGTGGGCGTTCTGTCCAAGAGTCGATTTTGGATCGCTGCACATGGCGATGATCCTGACTTGGAATCGCGCAATTGCCGGCAGAATCCGGAGCAACTCATCAGTCTCACCGCTCGCGCTCAGGGCGAGCACGACGTCGCCGTCGGCGATCACACCCAGATCGCCGTGCAATGCGTTCGAGGAATCGAGCACCACGGCAGGCGACCCGGTGCTTGTAAGAGTGGCCGCGATCTTTGCGCCGATGTGCCCGGATTTTCCCACGCCCACCACAACCACTTTGCCCCGCGCGTCCACGGTTTCCTTGATCAATTCGACGGCGTGGGAGAAATTTTCGCCCAGCCGCTCCCGGAGTCGCTTGAGCTCAAAAATTTCTATGTCTAGGACGCGTCCGGCCTTTTCAAGATAGTCCATCGAAGTGTATAATGTGGGCAAGGCGAGCCGCCCTCAAGTGGGCAGAACTTCCAAATCCCAATAGCGAAGCTTCAAAGAAATTTCAATTTCCAATGACTAAACCGGAGAGCGTTGCGTCGAAAAGAGCAGAGCTGATCCTATGGCATTGTCATGTTGAGCGAAGCGAAACATCTCTATCTGTTTTTACGGGCGATCGCTGCCGCAAAAGCCAGAGATTCTTCGCTTCGCTCAGAATGACATTTTTCGACCAGTCTTAGAGGATTGGAGCTTGGATTTTCTTTGGGATTTGGAAGTTGGAGTTTGGGGTTTATAGACGTTAGTCTATTGCCCGCCTCGAACGAAAGGAAAAATATGAAAATGTTCCTAATTGCAATCGCGGCCGCGCTGGTGAGCACTGTTTCCGCGCAAGAGTTCAGAGCACCAATCGGCCCGCAAAAACCGGTGCGAGCAATGCCCACGCCGCCGCCGATGTTGCAACGGCCACCCGTTGAAGGAGTGATTCCGCGAGCATTTAGCGACTCGCGTAATCCTTTCCAGATGCTCAATCCGTGGGCGCCACCCCGTTACGGCACATGGGTGGAGAGCACCTCGTTCGACCCGGATGTCCCGGGAAAATGGAAGGGCATTAAACTCTTCGAAATCCTCTTTTGATTTTGCTTGGGTAGCGCACGCGTCCCGCGTGCTGGCGAGCGCGTCCTCGCGATCGCCAACTTTTCCCTGTGCTCCAGCGAGCCGTGCGACTTCGGATCGAGGAGAAGCCTGTTTCGGCGTGACGCCGAAACTAACACGCGGGACGCGTGCGCTACCCGGATCTGTCAACTGGCCTTACGGCTTGTTGACAACTACTTTCGTCGCTGGCTTGCCCATCTCCAGCTGGGCGCTCACTTTTTGGATTTGCGCGGCCTGGTCTTGGAGTTGCGCGATGAGAACCTCTATTTGTCTCTGTTGGTGGGCGATTTGCTTCTGTTGCTGCGCGGCAGTTGCTTGCAACTTCTCAACTTTGCGATTCAGCATGACTTGGTGCTGGGCGCCGTTGCCACGACGCAGAGGCGCAGCACTTGGGTTTCCTTTAGCATCGGCAAGGACCGTGCCTAAATGGCCATCGCTACCGACGTACACGGGAGCGCCGTCAGAAACGCTCGCCCCGTAGATGCCGCCGATATAGCAGGCCGTGTAATCGGTTCCGCTGGCAGCGACACCGCCGATGGCGATCAAGTTGGTGTCGCCGGTAAAGCCCTCATCGCCGATGTAGATATTGTTGGTGCCGATCCCCGGGTCCGTACCGGCGGACGCGCCTAACGCGGTGTTGAAATTGCCAGTGCTATTGACGAGCGCGTTAGTTCCAACGGCCGTGTTATTACTGCCGCCGGTGTTGAGCAACAGCGCTGCAGTGCCAACTGCGGTATTGGAAGTACCGTTATTGAGGATCAACGTTCCAGCGCCGACACCGGTGTTGTAGCTGCCGTCCGTATTCGAAAAGAGTGAACGCCAACCAAGTCCCGTATTTCCAGCGCCGGTGGTAAGGGACTGAAGCGCATTGCATCCTTCCGCCGTCGTGAACCCGGGATAGCACCCGTCCGGCGCCGGGACAACTTGCGGAGCTGCTTGCGCCAATGGGGAAAGCGCGAAGCCGCAAAGCGCAAAGAAAATAAGAACTGATCTCTGATTTCTTATGTGTGATCTCTGATTTTTAAGGATTATCGTTTTCATCATGTGGGGATTTTGACGTTGTCCGCGATTTTTAGGAATACGCCTAAGCGCGTACGAATTCTGTTGCGCGATGCCGGGACATTCTGTTAAACAGAGACAACAAAAATGCATTCCGTCTCGGAGTATGATCAGCGCAGCGTCGAGGCTTTCGCATCGCTCAAGTTGACGCCTCGCGAAGCCGAAGTGCTCTTCTGGATTTCACAGGGCAAAAGCAACCATGACATCGGCGTCATTCTGGGCGCAAAGACAGCCACCATCCGCAAACACGTCGAACATATTTTTGCCAAGCTCAATGTCGAAAATCGCACGGCCGCTGCAGTAACGGCGCTCGAAACGTGCCGCTTCCTCGCGCCAAGAGCGAAAAGCGATGGTAGCCAACCTTGGGCTGCAATCGGCGGCTTGATCGCGACGGTGCTCCAAGACCTGTGTTCAGATGCTTGGGAAATTTACGACGCGGTGTCGGTTCTGGTGGCCTGAAGGTGCGGAATTAGAGTGGCCGTAGCTACTAACAAGAGCCCGGTCAGCTTGGGAACATAGACTTGCAGTCTGTGTGCCCAGCGGAGTTTCACACCGCTGGTTTTGATCCTCAATCAGCAGCGGGCAGAATGCCACGCCGGGCGCACAGGCCACAGGCCTATGTTCCGAGCTGCGCAAAAAATTTTGCCAATTGCGATCGTGTCGCCTGAAATGAGAGCCGCTCCAGTGCGCGCTCCTGCGATTCGGCGACAATCGCCGCGCGTAAATCGGGATTTTTCAACAGATTGAGCGCCATCGAAGTGGTCTCGGTAATGGTCCGGCACTCGCCGCAAGTTTTCGGAAACGCAATTCGTTCGATCGCGCCATCGCCGCCTACGCAGGCGACCCGGCACAGAAGAGCGTCGCCTGCTACCTGACCTGGCACATGGCTGCGGTCGAGTTGTAAAACAATCTTATGCTGAGCCACATCGCGCAAATAATCCGGGTAGGATTTCCATTTCTCAATTAAGCGGAGTTTTCCCTTGGGAAATTTTAGCTCGTCGAGCAATCGCCGCCCCTTATGTCCATCGAGATTAGCCACGCTTACCGGTTCACCTGTCGCTTCGCAAAGCTGACGCGCGATCAGCAGGGCCGCGAAATGATTGCGCGTCGGCACGTCCCATTCACGTGTGCCAACAAAAATTCCCGACTGCTCGTTTGCGGGCAGCGAAAAATTCCATCGTCCATCC
>DATEZD010000003.1:0-3989 GCA_035255865.1 Candidatus Udaeobacter sp. | reverse complement strand
CCGAGACCCAGCTTGCCCTGGGTTATTATCAATACTATGTGCTGCGTGATTACCGGCTCGCTGAAACGACGTTCGATAGCGTCATCAAAACGTTACCAGGCAGCAGCGAGGCACGAAGGGCCCTCGGCTTAATTGCTCGGCGCGAGGGACAGTGGGATCAAAGCATTGGCTACTTCGAGCAAGCCCTCGCCTTGGACCCACGTAATCTGGAGTTATTCGTGCCCGCGGCATTAGGTTACGCCTTGCTTCGACAATTCCCGGCCGCGCTAAAGCTCTATGATCGAGCGCTGGACATTATGCCAGACGATCCCGATGTGAGGGCGTCAAAAGCCAGCATTTATCAGGCACAGGGTAACTTGCAGCAAGCCGCTACGTTACTAGCAGAAATACCCGGGCAGAAACCTTTTGAGGTTATCTTCGCAACGAAGATCACTCAGTTAAGACTTGAACGAAATTACGGTGAGGCTATTCGATTGCTGCAAGCCCGATTGGCTCAACTCCATTATGATTCTCAGTTCGACAAGGGCGAGGATCAGGTGGCGCTTGCTTTCGCACAGTGCCTTGCTGGCGATACGGCTGGCGCAAAGATTACCGCTGAACTGGCACGCAACACATTGGAGCAGCTCTACCGAGATCAACCAGACAACGTCTACATCGCGGAGAGTCTGTCTCGAGCTTATGCCGCGATGGGGGAGAAGGACTCGGCCCTAAAGGAAGCAGAACGTGCAGTCATGCTTCGGCCGGCTGTTAAAGAGCAACTGGAGGGGCCTGACTTCGAAGAGAATCTGGCGTTAATTCAGACGATCTTCGGCGAGAACGGCCAGGCGATCTCGACTATCACCCGGTTGTTACACACACCATATCTGAGCTCGCTTTACGGACCAGCGCCCATTACGCCGGCCCTTCTTAGGCTCGATCCCATCTGGGATCCTTTGCGTAGCGATCCCGCTTTCCAAAAACTCTGCGAGGAAAAGCAGCCGTGAATCCGCTGCGCGTGAAATCCTGGGAGATCATTGTCGACAATCTGAGCAGAGCCGGGTGGAGTTGGGGCTGCGTGTCAGCGATGGATTCAGAAGGACGAACGATCTGGATTACTGACGCACATCGCGACGACGGTCAACGCTTCGTTGTGCACGCGGATGAGAAACTAACTGCGTTTATGGAACTTGAATCGGCGATCCGCGTACAAAAACGCACAGATTCACATTTTATTTGTCAACTGATCGTCAATGGCTTTGGCACGCTCGGTACATCGACTGCGGTTCCTTTTTTACACGCTGAGCGTGCGGTAGATAGCAAAAAAGGAGGGTTTGCCCACGCGTCTCGCTTCCCATAATATCGATCCGAGAAATTGTGCCGAAGCTGTCTCGATCCTGGTGGCAGGGGCTGTTTATTATCGCACCGATTGCAGCTGCAAGTGCTCTGACATTGATTTCGCTCCACGAATCCCGGCGGGAGGCTTTGCCGCCAGAGAATCGCCCCATTCAATCACAAATCGCCGGTTATGTGACTTCAAACACCTGCCGTGCGTGTCATCCCGGGAATTATGCGAGCTGGCACGCGTCGTTTCATCGCACCATGACACAGGTAGCGACGCCTGACAGTCTCCCGAACGACACAGGCAAGCTCGAACTTGCGCTCAACGGCAGTGACTACAAAGGAGAGCGCCACGGCGATAAGTTCTTCATCCGCAGTCGACCGGAAGGCGGCAGTTACGGCGAGCCGCGACAAGTCGTACTCGTGACCGGTTCGCATACGCTGCAAATCCTGTGGCTGGAGACGGGCGAGGGCCGCACCCTGCAGCAATTTCCCTTCGCCTACATCATTGCTGAAAAAATGTGGGCGCCGGTGAACGAGACGTTCCTGATTCCGCCGAATGTGAAGGAATATTATTCTGTGGGGGCATGGAATGGCGCGTGCATGGATTGCCATGTTACACAAGGCCAATCACGTTTTGTGGCAGACAACAAGTGGGATTCACAGGTCGCCGAGTTCGGGATCGCGTGCGAAGCCTGCCACAGCGAGGGGCGCGAACATATCGAGCGCAATCGTAATCCGATTCGCCGTTTCAAAATTCATCTCACAGCAAAGTCTGATCCGACGGTGACCAATCCTGCCAGTTTGAAAGGTCCGGAATCCGCGCTCGCCTGCGGTCAATGTCACAGCGTCTGGGCGTTTAACAACATGACGGACAAGATTGATTTCAATCGGCATGGCGCTGCTTTCCGTCCAGGCGCGCACGATCTCTCTCAACGCTTCGTGGTTCAACCAAACGCGTCCGATCATGGTGAACAAAAGGATTTCATCCGCCGCACCGAGCCGGACTTTTTCCAGAATCGATTCTGGGGCGATGGGATGATTCGCGTGACCGGGCGAGAGTTCAACGCAGTACAAGCGTCACCCTGTTTTCGCGGCGGCCGGTTCTCCTGCATTTCCTGCCACGAAATGCATCTTGATTCGCCTGGACAAACCGATGCGCAAACGTGGGCGCGCACTGGGCAGTTAAAACCGAAAATGGATTCCGACACGGCCTGTTTGCAATGCCACAAAGATATGAGCGCAAGACTCGTTGCGCACACACATCACACCGCAGAGTCATCCGGCAGCCGCTGTTACAACTGCCATATGCCGCGCACTACCTTCGGGTTGCTGCACGCGATGCGCAGCCATCAGGTTTCTTCGCCAACCGTGCAGGAAAGCATCGCCTATGGGCGGCCTAATGCCTGCAATCTTTGCCATCTTGACCAAACCCTTGCATGGACTGCGCAGAATCTGCACGCGTGGTATAACCAACCCGTGCCGGAACTCTCGAAGGACGATCGAACTATTGCAGCCGCCGTGCAGTGGATCTTAAAAGGTGATGCTGGGCAGCGCGCTCTCATTGCCTGGGGGATGGGCTGGGAAAGTGCCCAAAAAACCGCAGGGCGCGACTGGCTTTATCCTTACCTCATTTACAGCATGACCGATTCTTACGCCGCTGTGCGCTTTGATGCGCGGAAATCGCTTCAAACGCTGCCCGGATTTTCCGACTTTTCTTTCACCTACACTGCGGCCGATCATTCGCTCGGCGAAGCGGCGACGCGCGCTTACGAAAAATGGCTGCGCCAAGTGCGCGACATGAACGCAGTTTATCGGCCAGAGACCGCAATCGATTCGGACGGCCGTTTCCAACAAGATGTTTTCCAACGATTACGGGACGAACGTGACGACAAACCAATTTTTCTCGCGGAATGATTCACCAATCCGCTCGCGCACTATCCACCATGCACGACTCGGTCCGTAATTTGCGCTTCGGATGGTGGTCGCTTCTCGTCTTTTTATCCTTGGGAGGCGTCCTCGAGACGCTGCACGGTTTCAAGGTGGGGTGGTATGTAGACGTTGGGAATGAAACGCGACGACTCATGTTCACACTTGCCCACGCGCACGGAACCCTGCTCGCACTCGTGAACATCGCCGCCGGCTTGACAGGACGGAAGGCGGACCGCTTCGGTCTCCGCCCTTCAGTTTCCTTTGCATTGATTTGGGCTGCGATCCTACTGCCGGGGGGATTCTTTCTCGGTGGAATTGTAATCTACGATGGCGACCCCGGATTGGGCGTTTGGCTGGTGCCGATCGGGGCGGCATTATTGTTCTACAGCATCGCACGAATCGCGTTCGATCTACGCAAGCTTAAATGACGCCGCTGCAACGGGCGAACGATTACAGACGCGCATCGGGGCGACGAAAAACGATGCTTAGAAAAAGAGCGCGAGCGTATATGCGCATCCGCCCGCGCTCCCCTTATGGAGGACTGACGCCCCCCAGTAGGCAGCCCCCCACTCGATCCGCTAATCGCATCGCTTCACTCATTTCCGACCGCTTATTGCATGTCTCTTTTAGGCGTATTTTTGACGTATCTAACTACTTCTACGGAAACGATGAGACAAAGTTCTCGAAAAAATTGCATGTAGTAGAAGAGGGGTACGTTGCGCGGAGGGTCGAGGCAATCA
>DATEZD010000002.1:0-19002 GCA_035255865.1 Candidatus Udaeobacter sp. | reverse complement strand
TTCGGGTAACCCATTTCACATTTTTCTCGCCGAAGTAGCCCGGCACAATCACGCGCAAAGGATAACCGTGCCGATGCGGCAACGGCACGCCGTTCATCTCGTAAGCAAGCAGCGTTGTTGGTTCCATCGCCTTCTCCAGCGGGATGGTGTCGGTATAATTATCCACGCCGCGAAAGCGCACCCGGGCGGCGTTCGAAAGCGGGGCGGCGCGGTCAAGCAAATCGCGCAGTGGAACACCCTTCCAGAGTGCGTTGCTGATCAGGCCCGCGTCGAGTCCATTGCTAATGCACATTAAGGTCGTCTGCTGCTCGCGCGCTGGCAGGCCTACAAGATCCTGAAAACGCCACGTGGCGCGATTTTGCACGAGCCCGTTCACTTCAAGGTGCCAGAGGTCGGCGTTCACCCTAGGATCAACCACGTTCTTTGTCACGCAATAGAACAATTCGTTAGGCGTAACCGGCTGAACGATCGGGCCTTTGTATTCCGTGCCGTCATAGCTGAACACTGCCGCGTGATACAATTTGCGCGCCAGCGCCACCCCGACGCCAGTCGCAGCGAGGCCAATTGTGCCCAGCACGAATGCACGGCGTCCGATGGCTGGAGTGAACTCGTAATTCTCCCTCCCGATCTTTCGCGTGGTCAGAAATCGGAAACCAGTGACGAGGGTTCGTTCGAAGAGAAAGACGCACAGTGCGAAGCCAATCAGCGTGACCAGTCGCGCCACCGCAATCGGCAGCCCGATGTAGCTTGTCCCCAGTACCGGCCAGAGCGCGATCGCGAAGACTACGATCGGCAACACAATCAAAATTGATACCGTCCAAATCGCCGGGACGCGGCCGGCATTGCGTCGCGCAAACAGACCGAAAATCCCGCCACCAATGGCAGCGACCAGAAGTTGGCCGGCAATTGTCGAGCCGACCCCAAGTTGCTTGAGATGATTGTAACCTCCGACTTTACCCATGAGCGAAAGAAACGGTCCCGGCGGAATGAAGACCGAAAGGCGATCGCCGATTATGACGAGCGGTGTGGCCACGCCGAGCGCAGCGAGCAACAACATCGCCGTCGTCATTACGAGTGCGGCCACGAATCCGGTAAGCAACCCAGCCGAGATCGCTTTTGCTCTGCTCATTTGAGGCGCGAGTATAAGGTGTAGAGGCGCTTGTACCAAGCGCCTGATGATTCGCTTCGGGCATTCGCCGTAGAGAATGCCGCTAAAACAATTCAGGGTGGTTCTTGGCAGTCCCAAGAATTTTCCGCACGCGCTCCATTACCATCGCGGACGTTACCTGTTTCATGCAGGCGTGATCAAACGGACATTGGCTCAACCGACGGTAATTGCATGGCGAACATGGTAAGTCCAAGCGCACGACCGACTCCGGTCGGTGATAAGGGCCAACGCGAACCGGATTCGTGGGGCCAAACACGCTGACCATCGGCGTGCCGAGCGACGCGGCGAGATGCATCGCGCCGGAATCATTCGTCACGCAGATCTCGGCGCGCCGAATAAGCGCAGCCAATTCTGCGGGTGTCGTCTTGCCGGAAAGATCACACGCGCCCGGTGCAGCGGCTGCGATCCGCTGGCATCGCGACCGGTCGCCTTTCGTGCCGGCCAGAGCCACGGCAAATCCGTCGCTAAGAAACTGCTGCGCGACAGCTGCGAATCCTTCAATGGTCCAGTGCTTGGTCTCCCATATGGTTCCGGGCGCCAGCACGGCGAGCGCTTTTGACGCGGGCACGCCGTGCTCCTCCAAGAAGCGCTGCACATCACGCGCGGTTTGCGATGAGAGGTGAATAGTGAGATCTGGCGGGTTGTCGTCGAGGCCCAGCAAGGGCCCGACCCAGAGGTAGCGATCGATTGCGTGAACATCAAGCGTCGGAATAGGAATGCGATGTGTGTAAGCTATCCATGAGCCTTCCCGCGCGCCCTGCCAACCGTGTCTGGATATGTTCTTGACGGGCCGATCAAATCCGATGCGCACACGCGCTCCGCTTACCAAGGCGAAAAAGGCCGAACGCGCCTGACCGTGCAGATCGATTACTAAATCGTATTTCGCACGGCGGATTTGCTTCAGCAGATCAAGGAACGCCAGCACCGCATGCCATCTTCGGCCGCGCTTGGAGAAATCGTCTCGCGCAAAAAGAACGACATTGGTGAGCGCCGGATGGCAGCGTATGATCTCAGCGTTCTCCGGCGTAGTCAGCCAATCGATCCGCGCCGCGGGATAACGTGCGCGCAGCTTCACCAGCACTGGCAGCGTATGGACCACGTCGCCCAAGCCCGAAAGCTTGATCAATAGAATGCGCGAGAATTCTGCGGATTTTAATTCCGACGCGTCCGCGTTGTTTGTGCGTGCGTTTTCGATTTGGCGGTTCAATTGGCAAAACTAGATCAGACCCGCCACGGCCGGCAAGCTGGCAAACACCCATTCGTTGAAGCGGCGTTGCTGTATTTCCAACGGACTATTCCAATGCTACACGCACCAGCGTCGCGAGGATGCGAGCGCCAGCGACAAACGTGCCACGCAGCGTGCCTGAGACTTTCGATTCTCCACCGGTGCGCCGGCGATGGTTTACCGGAATCTCGAGAATGCGCAGCCCGGCGCGCGCAGCTTTCATCTGCATCTCCAAATTCCAGCCATAAGTCTGCTCGCGCATGTTGAGTTTCGCGAGCGCGTCGCGGCGAATTGCGCGAAAGGGACACATGTCGGTGTAACGAACTCCGTAAAGCAGTTGTAGAAGCGCGCCGACGATTCGCCCGGACAAAACCTGCTGGAAGTTCATGCTGCCGGGTTCACGTTGCCCTCGCGTGCGTGAGCCGATGATGAAATCGAATTTTCCCGCTGCGAGTGGATCGACAAGCTGCGGCATAAACTCGGGACAGTCGCTGCCGTCGCCATCCAGAAACACGACGATGTCACATTCGGGCGAAAGTGCTTGAATGCCAGCCGCGCATGCACGGCCGTAGCCGCGCGGTGCGGTTGCCACGCGCGCGTCCGCTTCACGCGCGCGGTCGGCTGTGCGATCGGTGCTACCGTTATCGACCACGATTACTTCGTCAGGGACTCCGGTCGCGAAACATTCGCTCACCACGCCTGCGATTGGTTCCTCCTCGTTCAGCGCCGGGATAATGACCGATACAAACATAGTGCCGTATGCGTCTCGCTTGCGCTTAACGATTCCGCAAGCCAGAGGCATGCGCCACTTTTAGTACCAGTTCACGCGCTCATGTACCGATCTTATGTGCAATCTCCCAACGGAGAATCACCAACACTAACATCGTGTCCTCGCCTGGAAAATTTTGCTCAACAAGTGCATTGGCCAAAACATCACGTCACTTTTCGTACGCAATTTTACGTATTGCCCAAAAAGGGGAGTGCGCGAGAATCGCGCCTTCACGTAGGTAAAACTTAGTTAAACCCAGAATCAAAATGAAAACAAAATACTCAGCAATTCCTTTCGTCCTCACATTTGCATTCCTCGCGTTTCTCCCAAGTATGCAGGCGGTCAGTCCGGCTCCGGACGGATGCTATTCCGGATATACAACGGCGGAAGGATGCAACACGCTTCAGAGCCTCACCACTGGGCTAGGAAACACTGGTTTGGGTTGGTATTCGCTCCTCTCCGATACTGACGGAAGCTTCAATACCAGCGTCGGCGCCGGAACGCTGGTGTTGAATAACGCCGACTCAAATACCGCAGTTGGCGCCGTAGCGCTTCTGCTCAACACGACGGGCACCGAAAATACCGCCACTGGCACAGACGCGCTTGTGTACAACGATTCCGGTAACGGCAACACTGCCAATGGTGCATTCGCGCTCTTCTACAATGCCATTGGCGGTGGCAACAGCGCGTTCGGCAACGATGCGCTCTATTTTAACTATGATGCCGACCGAAATACGGCCATGGGGCGTGGCGGTCTCTATTACAACTATACTGCCGCCGACAACACCGCTGTTGGTTATCAAGCGCTCTATTACAATGATTTTAGCGGAACCGGAATGGGAGAGCAAAACACCGCTGTCGGAAGTTACGCGTTGTGGTTCAACGGCGATGGCCAGTGGAACTGCGCCTTCGGGTATAATGCGCTGGTGAACAATGATACCGGCCAAGTCAACACGGCCGTCGGCCACGAGGCGCTATTCTCAAATGTTGGCGGCTGGTACAACACTGCTGTGGGCCGGAACGCCCTCGGCACCGTCGACGCCGACGACAACACAGCCATTGGCTGGTGGGCAGGATCGGACCTTGACGGCGCCGGCAATATCTGTATCGGCTCGAGCGTGTACGGTCTGGCCGGCGAAGACGGCGTCACCCGAATCGGCGACGGGAAGTTTTCCGGATACAACGCTTGTTATATCAGCGGCATCTTTGGGACGGAGGTTAACGTAGCGACGGCTGTGGCCGTGTATGTCGACGACACTGGAAAATTGGGCACGATGCCGGTGTCTGCTCCTGGAAAAAAGATGGCTCTACCTGTTCCCCGAGGCGACCACCCCCACGCCATGCTCAATAAATCGGAGAATCGCAAGGTCGCCCAATTGCAGGCAACAATTGCCGAGCTAAAGGCAACGGTGGCACAGCAACAAAGGGAAACGCAAGCTCTCGCGGCGCAGGTCAAAGAGCAGGCAGCGCAAATCCAGAAGGTGAGCGCGCAGCTTGAGACGAGCCAACCGGCGACGACAGTGGTTGCGAACAAACCCTGATATTTCCGTACTAACTCTGCTCGCAAAGAAGGTTGCGTCTGTTGATGGCTGCGATTGGTTCCTCCTCGTTCAGCGCCGGGATAATGACCGAGACGAACACGATAGCGTAAGCGTCTGGTTTGCCCTTACCATTTGGCAAGCTGCAAATAACCCGAGCGTCCCCAATTTCTCTTACTGTAAGCCTTAGCCGAGAGCGACCAAACGTCGCATCCTGTGTCCGTCTGGAAATTTTACTCGACAGTGCATTGGCTTTTTCTCAAAACCTCGGGTCATGAAAACAAAATGTTCAGTGATCTGTCTCGTAATCACGTTCGGATTCCTCGCGTTTCTTCCGAATACGCAGGCGGTAACTCCGGCGCCCGATGGATGCTATCCCGGATTCACTACTGCGGAAGGCTGCAATGCCCTTCTTGGTCTGAGCAGCGGCGCCGGAAACACAGGTTTGGGCTGGTATTCGCTCTACACTAACACCACCGGCAGCTACAACACCGGCGTCGGCGCCGGAGCGCTGCTGTTGAATAACGGCGACTCTAATACGGCGGTCGGCGCCGCTGCGCTCCTGCTCAACACGACCGGCACCGGAAATACTGCCACTGGCACAGACGCGCTGGTGCACAACGGTTCAGGCAGCAGCAACACCGCCAACGGTGCATTCGCGCTCTTTAACAACATCGATGCCAATGAGAACAGCGCGTTCGGCAGAAGCGCGCTCTATTCTCATGTCTCTGGCGATGGCAGCAGCGCGTTCGGCAACCAGGCGCTCTTTTACGACAGCTCTGGCACCAACAATACCGCCATGGGGAGTGGTTGTCTTTATTATAACTATACTGCCGTCCGCAACACCGCTGTTGGTTATCAAGCGCTTTATAACAATGATTTTAGCAGAAGCGGCAACGGAGAGAAGAACTCTGCTTTCGGGAGTGATGCGCTGTATTCCAACGACGATGGGACCCGCAACAATGCGTTCGGCTCCAATGCGCTTTTAAATCACATGACCGGAGATTATAACAATGCCGTCGGGAACTCCGCGCTTTACGCGGACCAGCGTGGAGTTTCCAATAACGCCCTTGGTGATAGCGCGCTTTCGAGCAATGTTTCCGGGTCCTACAACACCGCGATGGGCGATGAGGCGCTTATCACTAGCACTGGCGACGACAACACAGCCATCGGCTATTTGGCAGGCTCGGATGTAGATGGCGAAGGCAACATCTGTATCGGCTCGAGTGCGTACGGAGTTAGCGGTGAGTCCGGCACGATCCGGATCGGTGGTGATTTTTCGGGCTACAACGCCTGTTATATCAACGGCATCTTCGGGACGAACGTTAACGTGGAGACGGCTGTGGCAGTGTATGTCGATGACACTGGAAAATTGGGCACTATGCCCATGGCTGCTCCTGGAAAAAAGATGGCTGTACCTGTTCCCCGAGGCGCTCATCCCCGAGCCATGCTCAACAAATCGGAGAATCGCAAGATCGCCCAATTGCAGGCAACAATTACCGAGCTAAAGGCAACGGTGGCACGGCAGCGAGAGGACTTCGAGGCGATCGTTGCACGGCACCAGAAAGAAACCGAAGTTCTCGCGGCACAGGTCAAAGAGCAGGCAGCGCAAATCCAGAAGGTGAGCGCGCAGCTTGAAATGAGCCAACCGGCGACGACAGTGGTTGCGAACAAACCCTGACGGTCCGGTCTAACTCTGCTGGCGAACAACGCGCGTTTGCCAAAAGCGATCTCAGGACAAGGAAACTAGCGCCTGCGTCTCGCTTGCGGGTAACGATTTCGCGAGCTCGCCGCGGGACGAGTCCGTCTGGCTCGCAAGCCGGAGGCATGCGCTATTTCAAAACCAGCCATGCGCTGGTGAAGTAAATTACCAGCGCAACAAAATCGGCCAGAGCGAGCGTGACCGGACCGGCCGCAATTTTTGGGTCAAGTTTCAATCGATGAAGAAGTGACGGCACGCCCAATCCGAGCACGCACGCGCTGACCAACGACCGCGATGCTGCCGCCGATGACAAAGGCGCCGGCAAGATCGTTGCGCCACATGAACACAATCGCGCTAACAACCAAGCCGCACGCCACGCCGAGCAACAACGCAGTCATCACTTCGCGCCGAAACGCCGTCGCGAGCCATGGCCAGGTGACGCGAACCGAGCGCAGCGCGTGGATGGTCACGCTCATCGTTTGCATACTGACGCTTTCGTTTAACCCCAGCACCATGGTTAGAAAAAACGCCAGCACCAGACTGCTCGCGAGGGTCGCTTCAAAAAACCGCGCCAGAATCGCTGAGAGCGTGCCGCCGGTCACTGTCACCAGCAGCCACGGGAACCGGAACCGGAAACCGCGCCAGGGCGATGCGCCCCGGATTTGTTCAATGTGAAAACCAAGCGCCTCGAAAAACTCCGCACCGATTGATTCGGCCGGGCGATGATGCTCTTCGCTTTCCCCCGCCTCCAAAATTTCTTGGGCAAACAGGTTCGCATCAATGATGCCAACGATGTGGCGTTGCTCGTCCACCACCGGAAATGCGAGAAATTTGTAAAGGACGAAGAATTCGCACGCGTCGAGGATGGTAGCAGTCGAAGGAACAGCCACCACGCGCCGCACCATGATGTCGCAGAGCGCTGTCTCCGGTTGCGCGGTGAGTAATCGCCGAGTGGGCACCACGCCCGCCAGCCGCTCCTGTTCATCAACGACATAAAAATAAATGACGCGCTCACCCACGCCCTCGCGCCGAATGCGCTCTAGCGCGTCGCCCACAGTCATGTTCGCATCGAGTAACGGAAAATCCTTCCGCGCATGATCGACGACTGCAGCATCGAAATTGGGAATGCCGGTAGCGATGTTCATCTCGCCACTCGATGAACGATTCCCTTGTTCTTCAAAATCTCGCTCGCTTCGCTGAAGTAATCGCGAATGGCGGATTGGGTCCGGATCCAATCGATATAACGGGCGATACCTTCGCTCAGATCGACATTTGGCTTGTAACCGGCGGATCGAGCGAGAGTAGTGTCGCTGGTAAGATGGCGCATTTCGCCGGGCCGAAATTCGCCGTTGATCTCGGGCGCGATGTCGATCTTCAGAATATCCGAAAGCCGTTCGGCGATCTCGCGAATCGGTGCGCCGTGTCCGCTGCCGATGTTTACAGGCAGTCCATCGAGCCTATCGGTTTCCGCGGCGAGCAGATTTGCGCACGCGATGTCTTCCACGAAAGAAAAATCGCGCGTTTGCTTGCCGTCTTCGTAAAGCACCGGCGGCAGATTGTTGAGTAACCGTGTGCAAAAAATCGCGATCACGCCGGTGTAGGGATTAAAGATCGACTGGCGCGGTCCGTACGTGCAGGAATAACGCAGCGCGACCGTGGGAATGCCGATCTGTTTTCCCCAGAGCAGCACGAGTCGCTCTTGATCAACTTTCGTCAGACCGTAAACGGTTTCGCCGCCCACCGGCGCCTTCTCGGGAGTGGGAACGCTCTTCGTGATGGCACCGCACTGGGGGCAATGCACTTGCCAGTCGCCGTTACGCAATTGTTCGATTGGGCGTACGCTTGGAAAAACCAAGCCGTGTTTCGGGCATTCGCCGGCGCCTTCGCTGTAAACTGCCTGCGAGCTCGCCACGATAATTTTTTGGATCGGCAGATTCCTTTCCCGAATCACTTCGAGCATCTGCGCTGTGCCAAGCGAATTTACATGCACAAATTTCGTGATCTCCGGCATGTATCCGCCGAAAGCCGCCTGGTGAAAAACGATGTCAATCTGATCGAGCGCGGCTGTGATTGTGTCGCGATCGCGCAAATCGCCTTCGAGGAATTCCGCGTTTTCGTTAATCCAAGCAGGTTTACCACGGCGATGGGTTTGCCGCTCAAGGTTATCGAGTGCACGCACCTGCCAGCCTTCGCGCACCAGAAGATCAACAACGTGCGAGCCAATCAAGCCCGCGCCGCCGGTGACTAACGCGCGTTTTGCCATATGCATGTGAGGCTAATGATGCATTCTCTGTACGGCAACCGCCCCCGTTTGCCCAGTTTTGCAGGTGAAGCGCCCGCCCTACAATTTCTTCTGCGCAACTATGTCGGCTAGGAACTTCCGCGTACTTGGCGCAACGCTATCGCTCCTGCTTTGACTGAGTAATTCCTTGCACAAGCGGCGTAAGCTCGTGGCATCATCGACGTCGTATCCATGCGCCAACAGTTCGACTTCGAGGCCAATTTCTCGCGCGCGTGCTCGAGTCTGTTCGAAAACCCTTTCTGTACTCCAGTCGATTTGCTCAAAAAGCTTGCGATGCGGGTTTTTGAGCCCAATCAAATAGTAGCCGCCGTCATCGCACGGCCCAAGCACGATACGATCGCCCCGCATCTTCAGGATTCTGATAGCTTCCGAAAAGTTTCTGACTGGCAGGGTCGGGCTGTCGGAATCAATCAGACAAACCGAGTCGAAGCCACATCTTAACAAATCTTCCGCAGCGAAATAGAGACGTTCGCCAAAGCTGACGCCTCGTTGCGGGAGCAAGTTGAAATCGGCTGGAAGAATATCAGCATAGGCCGCTTCTAGGCCGAGCGGTGTGTAGGCGGCTATCCCGCAGGCTTCGTTATTAGTAATTACACTCGAAATCGCGGCAGCTGTGTCGCGCAGAAAACATTTGTTTAGCTCAGCGGCTTCATCCGGCGTAAGTGGGGGAACGAGGCGGGTTTTTACTTGTCCTGCCTGTGGTGCTTTGGTCATTATGGTCAGCGCGCAAAGGCCCCGAGGCACCTTGGAGGAAAGAGAGGGAGCAAGAACACGAAACGGGGTCATCCGTTGGCGAACAAGTTTTTCACAAATAGATCATGCTGATGTTTAAGGATATTCCGGTTAGGTCTTATTCTTCTTAATGCGAATAACTGTACCACGCATTCATATTGCCCCACGCCCAGTGATTCTTTGTGACCTTGTTAATAAGACCTGCATCCAATACTGACAACGCTGAATTCTACGAAACTACCAAAACTTATTCGGAGCCATTCGAAGTTGTTGGTACTTTGCTGCACGATCATTTAACAAAGTTGAGGAACCGTCGATTACGCGGATTACTCATAAATCTATGGCGATAAGCGCAGCCCGAAAATGTGCTCGGTGGGTTGACCGAAAGTCACGGAACGAGCGAAGGTAGCCGCTAAGTCATGCACATCAGAGACATTATGCGGGGGAATTCTCCCACGTTCTCGTTCGAGTTCTTTCCTCCGAAAACGCTGGCGGCGGCCGAGGCACTCTACCAAACGATTCGCGATCTTGAAGCGTACATGCCAAACTTCGTCAGTGTGACTTATGGTGCCGGCGGCTCAACGCGTGATTTAACTCACGATCTTGTCGAGCGCATTCAACATACCACACAGCTGAATCCGATTCCCCACCTGACCTGCGTCTGCCACAACGAACAGGAAATCGAGGAGATTCTCCTTCGATACGCGAAGTCGGCCATTGGAAACATTCTCGCGCTTGGCGGTGATAGACCAGTTGGAATCGCGTACGATAAATCCCGGGACTCGTTCCAACATGCGATCGATCTGGTCAAATTCATTCGACGATTCAACGAGTCCGGTGCGCATCCGGACCGCCGCGGTTTCGGGGTCGGGGTGGCCGGTTTCCCCGAAGGCCATCCCGCCACGCCAAATCGACTGGTCGAAATGGATTACTTCAAAGCGAAAGTGGACGCAGGCGCCGATTACATTGTCACACAGTTGTTTTTCGATAATCGCGACTTTCTCGATTTCCGCGAACGCTGTGCGCTCGCCGAAATTCACATACCTATCATCGCTGGCATCATGCCAATTACGTCCATCAGCGGGGTAAAACGCATGGCCGAGCTGGCGGGTGGCGCGCGCTTCCCCGCCAAGCTGCTTCGCGCTCTACAGCGTTGCCAAAACGATCCCGAAATCGTCAGGCGCGTCGGCATTCATTATGCATTGGAACAATGCCGCAATCTTGTCGATAACGCTGTCGCGGGTATTCACTTCTATACACTCAACCGCTCTGACGCTTCGCAGGTAATTTTTGACAGCCTCGGCATTCCACGTCGTCGGGACGCACAAGCTTCGAGCGTGTAGATATCCAGTACTTTTCACGCTGGTGAAATTTGCGCGAAGCCTGCGAAACGCGCACAATCCCTGAATGTCCAAGGTCACCCGCGCGATGTGCTATCAGATTGGGGCGCTGGTGCTAGCGACAGCGCTGGCCATCGCGCTTTCGCGCTTCGTTCCTGTTGTCAATTTTGTCGAGGTGTTGCAACAGCGGGTGATGAACTGGGGCGCTTGGGCGGCGGTTTACTATCCGCTGCTTTTTGCGCTCTGTAATATTCTTCTGCTTCCGGGCGGCATCCTTGCTGTAGGAGGCGGCTTTTTCTTCGGTTTGTGGTGGGGATTTTTAATCGTGTTTGCAGGCAACGTTGTGGCCACTGCAATTTCGTTTGGGCTGAGCCGGTCGATCGCCAGGCGGTGGTTTCAGCGAAAGCTTTCCGGTAACCCAACGGTCCGCGCATTGGGCCCCGCCGTGGAACGCGAGAGCTGGAAGATCATTCTCCTGAGCCAGTTGCATCCACTTTTCCCGACGAGTCTCCTGAACTATTTTTACGGCCTCACGCGAATTCGATTTGAGAGCTACATGCTCTGGGCCTCAATCGGAAGAATACCGGGTATTTTTTTGTACGCTTACGTGGGGACACTGGGGCAATTTGCAGTGCGCATCATGAGCGGCAAAAGTTATCCGCGCATGATTGAGTACTGGATCTGGGGAGGAGCATTTGTCACGACGGCGTTGCTCCTAGTCGTGCTCGGGCGCGTCGCTTATCGGGCTATTCAGACATCGCAGGCCTCGGCAAAGCCGATTGGCGACAGACAAGAAGATGGTATTCAGGGCGGCGTGATATTATGATAAATTCTTTATTTAAAGATAGTTACGTCTATCATGTTCAAACTACCAACGGACTATGATGTGATAGTGGTCGGTAGCGGCCACGCCGGAATCGAAGCGGTACTAGCCGCCGCTCGAATCGGTTGCCGCACGCTAATGTTGACCCAAAATCTGGACACAATTGGTCAGATGTCTTGTAACCCTGCTATCGGCGGACTAGCCAAGGGGCATATTGTTCGCGAGATCGATGCGTTGGGCGGCATCATGGGGGTGAATGCCGATGCTACCGGCATTCAATTTCGAATACTTAATCGGACTAAAGGCCCGTCTGTTCGTGCGCCGCGAGTTCAATGCGATAAGAAGGCATACCAATTTCGCATGAAGGCGGTCTTGGAAGCTACAGAAAATCTCGACGTGAAGCAGTCGACCGTTTCGGGCATCATTGTGGACAACGGGAAAGTGGTTGGGGTGGAGACGGACCTAGGCTTGAGAGTTGCCGCGCGCACGGTGGTGATTACTTCCGGGACTTTCTTGCGCGGGCTGTTGCATGTCGGGGAGAGCAGCAAACCAGGCGGCCGGATGGCTGACAATAGCTCGGGCTTAAGTGAGAACCTGCGACAGCTCGGATTCGAAGTTGGGCGGTTTAAAACTGGGACTCCATGCAGATTGAATGCGCGGTCGATTGATTTTTCGCGGTGTGCGATTCAGCTCGGCGACGAGCCAGCTCCGACTTTTGCCTTCGATCCCGAAGCTGGCGGCGACGCACACAGGGAGATCTTCACCCTAAACTCCGTTAGAGACGGCAAGTTCCACGTGGAACAATTACCATGTTGGATTACTCAGACAGTGCAAGCAACCCACCAGATCGTCCGCGCAAATCTCGATCGGTCCCCGCTTTATACCGGGAGAATTAGAGGCACGGGTCCGCGGTATTGCCCGTCGATTGAAGACAAAGTGGTGAAGTTTTTCGACAAAACTTCTCATCAGCTCTTTTTGGAGCCAGAAGGACGACATACGCAGGAGTTTTACGTAAACGGGATTTCGACAAGCCTTCCGTACGACGTGCAACTCGACTTGGTTCACAGCATCCCCGGGCTGGAACACGCCGAGATTATGCGACCAGGCTATGCCGTCGAATATGATTACTTTCCGCCGACCCAGCTTTTTCCCACGTTGGAAACAAAGCGAGTCAACGGGCTCTATTTCGCCGGGCAAGTCAATGGCACCTCTGGGTACGAGGAGGCGGCAGCCCAAGGCTTGGTCGCCGGCACCAATGCAGCGCTGAAGGTTCAAGGCCGTTTGCCGTTTATCCTAAATAGAAGAGAGGCTTACATCGGTGTCCTGATCGATGATTTAGTCACGAAAGGAACGGAGGAGCCATATCGGATGTTCACAAGCCGAGCTGAGGATCGATTGTTTCTGCGACACGATAACGCCGATCAGCGTTTGACTGAGCGTGCACTTAACTTGGGCCTGGTAACCAAAGCTCGCTACGATCGTTTTCAGGAGAAAATGCGTCTCTTGAAGGAGGCACGGGTCGTGGCGGCTGAGACGAAACTTCGCGGCGTCCCAATCGCCCAGTTGCTAAAGAGACCGGATTTTGGCGTCCGCCAGCTCCCCCGCGAGATCGTGTCCTCTACGTCGACAGCAATCTGGGAGCTGGTCGAAACCGATCTCAAATGCGAAGGCTATGCGGCCCGGCAATTAGAGCAAAATCGACAGCTCGAACGCAGGAAGGAGCAAGTTATTCCAGATGGAGTCGAGTATGGCCAGATCAGCGGGCTTCGTTCTGAGACGAGACAGAAACTTGCGACCTTGCGTCCGACCTCGATTGGCCAAGCTGCGCGCATAAGCGGGATTACTCCGGCGGACATCGCAATTATATCTATTTGGCTGTCCAAAAACTATTTATAAGATGGCAAAATCACGCTCAGGAAAGGCTAATTATCCAGTATAAAGGGTGTGATGCTCAGGTTTGCCATTGTCGTCGTCGGATGTTACCTACTTGGATCCATCCCTTTTGGATATCTCGCTGGCCGGATCGCAGGAATCGACATCCGAAAGGCTGGCAGCGGAAACATTGGCGCGACCAACGTTGTGCGGGTTCTTGGCAAACGATACGGCTACCCCGTTTTCGTGTTAGACTTTCTCAAGGGTTTCGGCGCGGTGACTATCTCAACTGCAATCGCAACGCGGGCCAGACCAGAGTGGGGCTCAGCCGAGATGTATGCAGTGCTCGGGGCGGTGTCTGCTGTGATCGGGCATTCGTTTCCGCCCTGGCTCAAATTCCGGGGCGGAAAAGGCGTTGCCACCTCCGCCGGAGCGCTTTTTGGGCTTATGCCGCTCGCGATGGTAATTGGGGCGGCGATTTGGATACTAGTTTTTTGGCTGACGAGATATGTCTCGGTGGCCTCAATCACAACGGCAACTGCCCTGCCGTTGGTAATTTTCATCATAAGTGCGCGCAGCAAAGTAGGCGATAAAGCATTATTTTATTGTTCCGTCTGTCTGGCCGGGGTTGTGATTTGGCGCCATCGTTCAAATCTTTCGCGGCTGATGCGAGGCAGTGAGCCGCGCTTTACTCGAAAGTGAACATCACCAAAACAGCAATCTTAGGTGCGGGTGCTTGGGGCACGGCGCTAGCTTGCCTGTGGGGTAAAGACGGGCGGCAAATATCCCTTTGGGGTCACAATGTTGATCGTGTCAGACTCATGCAGAAAACCCGCGAAAACAGCGACTACCTTCCTGGACTTAAACTGCCTGAATCAGTGGATGTTACATCCGAATTGACGAATTGCGCTCAGGCGGATCTGATCGTCCTTGTAACGCCATCAACCGCTTTGCGCGAGATTGCAGGGCATCTACGAAAAGTGATCGGCAACGCGGGAGCCATATTCCTGAGCTGCAGTAAAGGGATCGAGCATCGTAGTGGGATGCGAATGAGCCAAATCTTGGGCGAAGCTTTCGCGCCGGAACATAGAGTTGCAGTTTTATCGGGTCCCAACCTTGCAGTCGAAGTCACCCAAAACCTTCCCACTGCGACAGTAGTTGCCTGCGATGACGCGGGTTGCGCGACGAGTCTCCAAGGCGTCTTGGGAAGTCCGCGGTTTCGTATTTACACCAGTCGGGATGTAGTTTCTGTGGAGCTGGGTGGCGCGTTAAAAAACGTGTTCGCCATTGCGGCAGGAATTAGCGATGGACTCGGACTAGGCGACAATTCCAAGGCAGCGCTGGTGACCCGATCATTGGCCGAACTGGTCCGGCTTGGGGTTGCCATGGGCGGAACCGCGAATGGCTTTTATGGATTAAGCGGCGCGGGCGATCTGGTTTTGACATGTTACAGTGAGCGCAGCCGCAATCACGCTGTGGGCAAACGGCTGGGGCGCGGTGAATCTCTGGCTCAGATTACAGCATCGATGAAAACGGTGGCCGAAGGGATTCCCACCGCGCGAAGCGCTTGGGAGTGCGCGCGCCGACTAAACATTGACACGCCTATTATCGACGAAGTGTACGGTGTGCTTTACAACCAGAAAAAACCGACTGCCGCGCTGGAAGAACTTCTCAGGCGTGAGCAAAAACCGGAATTGTAGGGGCGTTTCCGCGAAACGCCACCTTCACGCCGGCGTCTGGCACAGTTGCTACAATAATTTTTCACAGAATTCAGCAATGACCGCCGGGTACAATTCGTGTTCCGCGACTTGAATCCGGGCATGTAAACTTTCCGGCGTATCCTCGGGCAAAATGGCTGTCTCCCGTTGAGCGATGATCCGGCCGTGATCGACTTGCTCGTCCACAAAGTGCACCGTGCACCCCGTCACGGTTTCGCCGGCTGCGAGAGCTTGTTTCCATGCTTCGAGTCCCGGAAATTTCGGCAGAAGCGACGGATGGATGTTAATGATACGGTGGGGAAACGCCTTGAGCATCGGCGCGTGTAGCACACGCATAAAGCCCGCGAGAACTACAAGATCAACGCCGGCTTCGCGCAACATTTTCACAAGCTCCGTTTCCGCTTCCGGCTCTAACCGCGTGCGAAACTGGCCAGGTGGCAGATACGCATTCGCAACAGAAAACTCTCGCGCGATATTAAGGATCGGCGCGTCGAGCACGTCCGAAATCACCACACGCGCGTCTGCGGCGAGCTCGCCTGAGCGGATGCGCTCGAGAATCGCCCGGCAATTGCTTCCTCTTCCCGACCCGACAATTCCTATTGGCAAACGTCTCACTTCAAAAAGCTAACAACGAATGAACACTAATGGACACCAACGTTTTTGCGCGCGGAGCACGCTTTGGAGTGCGCCGGCTTGATGCCGTTTTTTCAATTCTTCGCATGCTGTCATCCTTTTCCGACGCGCCGGTCTTTACTTCTCGATTTCGCATAACCGCTGCAGGAGCGCCGAGGTGGAATACCCAACTTCAAATGGAATGATCCGAATCTCCGCTCCGATTTTTTGCAAAATTGCTCGCTCTTCAGCATTGAGGTTTTCCGAAGTATAATCGCCACCCTTTGCATAAATCGCCGGATGTGCGGCGGACAAGAACCGCGTAGCGCGCGGTTCGGGAAAAACAGTGACGAAATTTACACACTCGAGAGCGGCGAGTATTTCCGCGCGGTCTCGTTCAGTGTTCACGGGACGACCCAGCCCTTTGAGTTCGCGAACTGAATCATCTCCATTTAAACCGACGGCCAAGACATCACCGAGTGCCCGGGCCGCCTGCAGGTAACGCACGTGACCCACGTGCAGCAAATCAAAGCAACCGTTGGTGGTCACAATTCGTTTCCCGGCAGCGCGCAGTTCGGCTGAACGCGCAGCCAGTTCTTCCAGGGTAATAATCTTTTGGTTCATCGCTTTGCTCACCGGATGAAGTCACTATCCTTCAAACAGAAGAAATGGCGCCAAAGTTTTTTGAACACAAATCTCCAGTTGGTCTTTCGCGGATTTGCGTGAAGCTTGCGAATGGAAATCGCGTTATGACGGGAGCCAATTCGAAGGATCTCAGGCAAAAATGGAGATCCGGAAATGACTTTCGGATTTCGAATCGACCGGTTGTCAGTTCGGACAGCGAACGACAAAGAGAATCACACGAACACGCAGGTAGTGACTCTCCTCGCGCGCATGGCGCACCAATGTTATTTGCGATCGCGCGCGACCCGGTGACGATCTTTGCCTATTGGAGCATCTACTGGCCAGCGATCTTTAAGGACAACGCCCCTGTGGATAAGCAAGTGCATCTTCGCGTGCATACTGCGGAGGGCGTCGAAGAAAAGCGCTTAGCCGTCGAACCTATGGCTGGCAATTGTTACATCGAAGTTTCTCGTCCAAACACTCTGTATCATCTGGAGATTGGATATTACCAACCGGCAGATGTTTGGAATTCAGTCGCGACTTCCAATGAGATGACGATGCCGGCTAGTCACATGTCAAAGAGCATTGATGTCGATCTTGCCGCGATTCCCTTTCACCTCAGTTTTCAAGACCTTGTCGATTTGCTTGGACCAGCGAACGACAGTGAGTTGGCAGTTGTGATCTCGCAATTTCAAAAGCGCGCGCTGAGCGGCGAGGAGCGAACGCGACTGAGCCCAGAGGAGAAAAGAACTCTTCGCAGGCTGGAAGTTTCCGTGCCCGAGATCGCAGCAGCGCGGCGTGCTTTCGACGAGGCCGACAGCGAAAAGCTTGCAAGGCGCATTGGCGCGCCCCTTGTATTCAGCCCGAGCAGCCCATCTCGCGAATTCGGCGAGAGCAGCTGGAGTTAAGCTTCTGCTACGAGCTTTAACGCGTCAGTTGAATGCCCTCGGGCATTTCTGGCGGTGGCGCGCTGATGCGGCTGTGGTATTTGCCGTAGCTAAAATAGAAGATCAGTCCAATCACAAGCCAAACGATCAACCGCATCCAATTCGTCCAGCCGAGACCGTAAATCATCGCGCCGCAAACGATGATGCCGAGCGTGGAAACAATCGGCACCGCCGGTACGCGAAACGCACGTTCGAGATCGGGGCGTGAGGAGCGCAAGATCCAAACTCCGGCGCAAACAAGCATGAATGCAAACAGCGTTCCAATACTAGTCATCTCACCGACAACGTCCTCCGGAATGAACGCGCCGAACATTCCGGTGAACAAAAAGAAAAGAATGTTCGACTTGTAAGGGGTCCTAAATTTTGGATGCACGTCGGAAAAGATTTTCGGGACCAGTCCGTCGCGACTCATCGAATAAAAAACACGCGATTGCCCAAGGAGCATGACGAGGATCACGGATGAGAAGCCGGCAAGGATTGCGACTGTCACAGACTTGGATAGCCATTCGTAGCCGGGCATGTATTTCGTGATCGCGAACGCGACGGATGCTTCACGGCCATGGCTGCGGAAGTCCTGCACGGTCGCGACGCCGCTCAAGACGTACGAGAAGAGCACATAAAGAATCGTGCAAACTACCAGGGAACCGAGGATGCCGATCGGCATGTCACGCTTAGGGTTTCGCGCCTCTTGCGCAGCGGTACTGACGGCATCAAACCCGATGTAGGCGAAAAACACAACGCCCGCCGCGCCGAGGATGCCGAGAATTCCTCCGTACGCGTGGGTGATGCCTTGCGGTGTGACGTACGTGGTCGGCGCTGGAATGAGCGGCGTGTGGTTCGCCGGGTTCACAAAGTGCCATCCGATGCCGATCACAAGCAGTACGATACTTACCTTCAAAACGACGATAATGCCGTTTACGAATGCCGATTCTTTGGTACCGCGAATCAGCAGTAGCGTCAGTAGTAGCAGGATGAACACGGCCGGCATGTTCATAATGCCGTGAACACCGCTGTTGATGTCGTGTTCAAAAGGCGAGTGCGCCCATTGGTAGGGTATGCGCAAACCGAACCAGTCGAGGACCCGATTTGCATATTCGCTCCACGCGATCGCCACCGTCGCTGCCCCGACCGCGTACTCAAGGATGAGATCCCATCCGATAATCCATGCCACCAATTCCCCCATCGTTGCGTAGGAATAAGTATAGGCGCTGCCGGCGACTGGGATCATTGACGCAAACTCGGCATAACACAGGCCGGCAAATGCGCAGCCCATTCCTGCGACAATGAAGGCAAGCACCACGGAAGGACCCGCACGATCCGCGATTGCCGCGGCAGTTCGCACGAACAAACCCGCGCCGATGATTGCTCCAATACCCAGCATGACCAAGTTAACCGGCCCGAGGGAACGTTTGAGGCAATGTTCCCCGACCTCCTGCGCCTCGGTCATGAGCCGCTCCAACGGTTTTTTTGCGAATAAACCTGCCATGCCTTGTATTCTCCTTCGCTAGCTAGCGGGCGGCTGCCCGGTTCGGCTTCCACTTTGATTTGCGTTTCTCCAGAGGAAATAAACCGGCACGCCCGTTAGCACGATCATCAATCCCGGCCAAGTAGTGGCCGTTTGATACATGAA
>DATEZD010000001.1:0-46887 GCA_035255865.1 Candidatus Udaeobacter sp. | reverse complement strand
AGCGTGGACAGCATTTTAGCGGAACGACTTGCCGTTGACGCAGCGGAACCCTTGGGCGTGCCGGTTTTCCCGGTGCTGGCCTACGGGATCACGCCGTACTTCCGGGCGTTCCCGGGAACGATCACGCTGCGGGTGGAAACGTACCTGTCGATCCTGCGCGACATTCTGGATGCGATGGCGGAGCAGGGATTTAAACGAATCCTGGTCGTCAACGGCCATGGCGGCAATACACCGGCACAAGGACTCGTCGGCGAATGGATAGCCGATCATCCGGGCGTACGGATCAAATTTCACAACTGGTGGAACGCACCGAAAGTTTGGGCTCTGATCCAGGGGATTGATCCCGTCGCCTCGCACGCGTCGTGGATGGAAAATTTTCCATGGACGCGTTTGGCAAACATCACGATGCCACATAAACAGAAGCCGATGAGCGATTTGGAGAAAGTGCGTCGGCTCGATCCTAAATCGCTTCGGGCCTATCTGAAGGACGGCAACTACGGCGGCGTATATCAGCGTAACGACGAAGAGATGATGAAGATCTGGCGCACAGGCGTGGAAGAAACGCGCGCATTGCTAACGGAAGCCTGGGATTGAGCGGAACGCTCCACGGGACGCGTTCTCAGTGTTGATCCATTCAATCGCCTGCGTGCTGAGTGTCGTTCCAAAACTCGATCGCCGAATTGGACAGGTCATGTTCGTAGCTGAGCGCACTAAGGCTTGCTGTGTTTAACATGAAAAATTTTCCGGCCGCCGGTTCCAGCCCGAGCCAGCGAGCAGCGAACACTCGCAGGAAATGTCCGCTCGAAAAAATCAGCACATCGCCTTTGATGGCGCGCACGCGATTGACAACGCGATCGGCACGGTCTCCAACCTGTTCCGGGGATTCTCCGTTAGGGCAGCCGTCACGGAACAACTGCCAGTCAGGTCGCTTCGCGTGAATCTCCGCGGTGCGGAGACCTTCGTAATCACCATAGTTCCATTCGACCAGGTCACGATCGACTTCAGCTACGGCGCCGAAGCCTGCCAGCTCACAAGTTCGCGTAGCGCGCTGCAACGGGCTCGTCAGCACTTTTGTGAAAACCGACCCGGCCAGCCGTTGTCCAAGACGCGCTGCGTTGCGCTCGCCGCGTTCGGTCAGCGGCAAGTCGGTAAGCCCCGTGTGCTGACCTGTTACGCTCCAGGCAGTCTCGCCGTGGCGCGCCAGATAAATTACGGGAAGAATTTCGCTCATATTAGCTATGATTCATCTGTGAGCGTGGTCCGAATCGAAGGTGAACAGCAAGATGGTCAAGATGGAAATGAATAGGATTGGTCTGTGACGGGAGTTACAACATCAGCGTTCTGCGGTAAAAACAGATTCGGGATCGGAACCCGAGACTTTGCCTACTGCGATCCAGCCAAATCGACTTACAAGTGCGCCAATTAGAAATGAGATCGCTGCCAATGGAACCAGGCCGAAAAACCGGAGAACAAGCGCAATTGGACCGTTAAAGATTTCGCCGATGCGAATAAGCCAGCCCGAACTGTGTTCGTGTATCGCGCGATCGGCGGCGCCGTGTTTGTCCAGGGTCAGCCAAATCAAGAGAACTGATTCGACTGCGGCTGCGAAAAATCCGATCGCGTTGAGTGGTGCGATTCGGTGACCGAGCAGTTCGAGTAACGCCGCCGCAGATCCCAACCCCGCAGTTCCAAAATGAATCGGGAGGAGCACCCGATGCAAAAACCACGCCGGAATCGCAGTTGCCCCGATCAACACGCCTGTGTAAGTCGCTAGCAAAGTTCCGAAGATTGCCGAACCAAAAATGAAGCTGCCGGCAGCGAGGCGCAGGAGTTGATCGAGTGCGCCAGGGAAAATCTGATGAGTGTGCAGTTGAAGCGCGATCAACCCCGGAATGGTGCAGGTGCCGAATGCGCTGAGAATCCAGGCGCCCATCGACATGGCTGATCGGTGTTTGAAAACGCGCAGCATGTTGAGAAAGAGGTGGGGGCGGCCAAGATCCATGATCAACAGAATTGGTGAAAGAATCGCTCCACCGATAGCCGCGAGCCACATGGCCGCACGCGCAAGATCGACATGGTGAAAGATAACGGCGCCGCTTGCGATCACCGCGGACATCCCGGCAATCCCACCGAAGAAAAAGTAGAGCGGAACTTGCCAGGTCCAAACCGGCGGTTTCACCACCGGCTGACCGTAGTAACCTGGTTTTCTCGGAATTGGGCCGCCGGCAACGTCCACGCCTTTGCCCGGAACGACGCCCTCCTTCCACGCTTTGTCGTGCAATTCTTCCAGTCGCTTTTCAGATGGCGAATTGGTTGTCATGAGAAGAATGCGAACGCCAGGACGGTGAAGATGATTGATGCAATCGCGGTCGCGAAGGCCGAAGTCCACGCAGATTTCAGGTAAATTGTCGGGACCTGTGGTTTGGGCGGCAGACCATAGGCCTCTGGTTCGCCGAGAATCAAAAAGAAGGCGTGAATGCCGCGCACGGACGTTTCCTGCGGATCGTACAGTTGCGCGTCACGGTAACCGCTTTGTTGTAGTTGCTGCACCCGTTCCGCTGCACGCGCGCGAAGATCATCCAGTCTGCCAAAGACAATCGATTCGGTGGGACATACTTTTGCGCAGGCTGGAACGAGTCCGCTCTTTTGTCGATCGTAACAAAATGTGCACTTGAATGCGCCGCCTGCATCGGGAAGCGGCTCGGGGCGGCGTTCGATCACGCCGAATGGACACGAAACGACGCAGTAGCCGCAGCCGTTGCAGACATCGTTTTGCACAAGCACCGAACCGACTTCAGTCCGCACGATCGCGCCGGTCGGGCAGGCTTCCAGGCAACCGGCTTCTTCGCAATGTTTGCAAACGTCGGAGAGAAAAATCCAGCGGAATGGATCTTCACTATGGTCATTGCCTAACAAATGCGAGCCGACCATTTGATTTCCCTTTTGGCGATCTTGTTCGACAAACAAAACATGCCGCCAAGTGGACGCGCCGAGGTGGCCGGTGTTGTCGTAAGAATTCCCCGACCAGACGAAGCCGTCGTCAGGCACCTGGTTCCATTCTTTGCACGCGACCTCGCACGCCTTGCAACCAATGCACACGGTTGGATCAGTGAAGAAACCGACCTCCACATTTTCCTGCACGAAATTGTGGCGGCGCTGGTTCGCGCTCTTTGTTCCTTCACCAATCATTTTCCCGCCGTTGAAGCGTTAAAGCGTTGAAGCGTTACATCGGTTTGGTTCATTCTTTTCCTTCCATCGCGTGACCGCCGCCGCTTGTGGCTGCACTGACCGCCGATTCTTCTGGATGCAAAGTGACTGGACCGGCTTGCGGCGCGTATTTGTTGAGAAACTCGGCGAATGCTTTTCCGCGCGGAAGACGTCCGGGCACGATGTTGCAGGTGAGCGCCTTGGCTTCCATGATGGTAACGTTCGGTTCGCCGGAGATGGTGAGAAGATCATTGGCCGCGCCGCCGTGCACCACGCCGGCTGTTCCGTAATGATAAGGCAGCGCGACCTGGTGCACCTCTTTCCCATTGATGCGCAATGGCCGAATCCGGCGGCTAACGAGTGCGCGCGCCTCAATCGCGCCGCGCAGAGTGACAATGCAAATGTAGTCCCCATTGTTGATTTTGAGCTCACGCGCGAGCTCCGGGGAAATTTCGGCGAACATTTCCGGCTGCAATTCGGCGAGATGACTGAGGAAGCGCGACATGCCCCCGGCCGTATGATGTTCGGTCAGGCGATAGGTGGTCAGAACAATCGGAAACCTCGCATCGCCGGGAGGCGCGAACCGATTTTCGCCGCGCGTAAACCAGTGCACCGGCGGATTTGTGTCGTGCGAATAAAGTTCATTTGAAACGGGCGACTCGAGTGGTTCGTAATGAGTCGGGAACGGTCCGTCCTTCAACCCTTTTGGGACGTAAAGCCAGCCCAGTCCATCCTCGTGCAAGATAAACGGGGCATCGCCCGGAATCGCATCCAATCCTTCTGCGCCTACCTCCGGCTCGTAATCGGGAGCTTTTCCCTTTACGAATCCGGGGACGTCTATGCCCGTCCATTTTTCCGAGTCCCACCACACCAATTTTTTTCGTTCGCTCCAAGGATTGCCGTCCGGCCGTGCGCTGGCGCGATTGTAAATAATTCGGCGATCACTCGGCCACGCGAAGCCCCAGCCGTGACCAAGATAATCTCTGGATTTGCGTGAGTTGGCCTTGTTCACGCCATCGCGGCCAAGAACACCGGAATAAATCCAGCAGCCGCATGCCGTCGATCCATCGGCTTTCAATTCCGCGAAACCATTCACCTGCGGGCCGTGATGAGGTTTGCCATCGCGATCGAGGCCGAACACGATGCCAGCTTCTTCAGTTGAACATTGGGCGTTGGACGTTGAGCGTTGGGCGTTCTCTTTTTTCTCAAGTCTTTGCCACCCGTTGATCTCTGCGAGCACGGCTTCCATTTTCGGATCGCCCAATTCATCTTCCGGATACCACCAGTCGAGTGCGCGCAGTGGTTCGTCGATCGGATCATCCGATGCTTTTGCCTTCGCGATCAAACGCAACGCGAGTTGATGAACGAACCACGCATCCGATCGACAATCTCCGGGCGGATCAACAGCCTTCTCGCGCCATTGCAACAGTCGCTGCGTGTTGGTAAACGCGCCTTCCTTTTCCGCGTAACCGGCAGCAGGGAAAAAGAAAACTTCAGTCTCGATGTCCTCGGTCTTCAATTCGCCACGGTCGATCTCGGGCGATTCACGCCAGAAATTTGCCGATTCGATTTCGACCATATCGCGAACGACCAGCCATTTCAGTTTCGACAGCGCCCTTCGCTGGAGGCGCGAATTCGGCGCGCCAACGGCTGGGTTCTGTCCCATCAAAAACATCCCTTCCATTTTTTCGTCGAGCATGTCGTAGAGGTATTCGAAGAAGGAATGGTTACCGGTGAGTTTTGGAAGCCAACCGTAGCCGAAATCGTTTTCTGCGGTCGCACGCTTGCCATAGTAAGCTTTGAGTGTGCTCACGAGGTATTCGGGGTAATGCGCCCAGAGACCGGTTTTTTTCGTGTAATTATCGAGATACTGCTGAAGCGTCTTGTCGCCCTTGCGCGGCATTGTGAGGTAGCCCGGAAGAATGTCGTAAAGCGTCGGAATATCGGTCGAACCCTGAATCGAAGCGTGACCGCGTAATGCGAGAATTCCACCGCCCGGCCGGCCGATGTTTCCCAGCAGCAATTGCAGGATCGCAGCCGCGCGAATGATCTGCACTCCCTTGGAATGCTGCGTCCAGCCAACCGCATAACAAACTGCCGCTGTATGTTCTGGACCCGATGCGGCCACGAGCGCGTCCGCGACCTTGTGAAAAAGCGCCGGCGGAATGCCGCAAACTTTCTCCACCATCTCCGGTGTGTAGCGGGAAAAATGTCGTCTTAATTTTTGAAAAACGCATTGCGGATCCTGCAATGTGAGATCGCGCTGCGGCCGACTCAGGTCGCCGCCTTTGTAAAGCCAGCTCTCGCCATCATAAGCGCGCTTCTCTTCGTTCCAACCGGAGAAATAACCGTCCCCGTTGTCCTCCGGGTCGCGATAGGCATCGGTCAGCATGCAGGAGGCATTCGTGTAGTAAACGACGTACTCGCGAAAGAAGAGCTCGTTCTCAATCAAGTGCCTGATGAGTGCACCGAGAAAAGCGATGTCTGTGCCGGCGCGGATTGGCACCCAGATGTCTGCCAGCGCGCTGGTGCGAGAAAATCGCGGATCAACATGAATGATGGTAGCGCCGCGTTCTTTCGCTTTCATCACCCAGCGAAAACCGACCGGGTGAGCTTCGGCCATGGAAGAGCCTTCGATTAAAATGCAATCTGCGTTTGCGAGATCCTGTTGCGCGGTCGTGGCTCCGCCTCGGCCGAACGAGGTGCCCAGACCGGGCACCGTGCTGCTATGTCATATCCGTGCCTGGTTGGACACACAAACCATCCCCAGGCCGGCGGTAAAAAGTTTTTTGATGAGATAATTTTCTTCGTTATCAAGCGTGGCGCCGCCGAGATGACAGATCGCTGTGGTGTGATTGATATATGATCCATCGGTTTGTCCGCCTCCGGACGGATTCGCTGCGGCGAACCTAACGAACGTGCGCTTCCGCGATTCCCACACGCGCTCCGCCACCATGTCCATCGCGCGCTCGAGCGAAATTTCCGTCCACTCTTTCGCGCGCGGGGCGCGATACTTCATTTTCGTTTCGCGCCGCGAATGGGTGAGCAACTGATACGATGCGGCGCCTTTCGGACAAAGATTCCCTTGACTGATCGGCGATTCCGGATCGCCCTCGATCGAAATTAGCTTTCCATCTTTGTGATAGATGAGCTGACCGCACCCGACGCCGCAATAGGGGCAAATCGATCGCGCCACGTGCGCATCGTCCGTGCGCGCATGCATGGCGCGCGTCTTTTCCGACATCGCCTCCAGCCCGGTTCCATCTTTGCGCCCCCGAATTTGCCGAACAAGCGGCCACTTCGAGAGCAACGCAGTTAGTGATGTCATGTAGTCTAGTTCCACGCTTAACCGACTATTTTCATTAGTATTTTCCCTACCCAGAGCGGTAAAGCATAAAGCGGGTACCGTCGCGCTACTCTATTCACGCAGTCGACTTCTCAGCAGCTCGCAGCTGGATATTGATCTCGGATGTGAGGGTGCGGTGGACGGGACACTTTGCGGCGATGTCCATCAACTTCGCGTGTTGTTCTGCGCTCAACGCGCCGGTCAATTCCACTTCGACGTCGATTCTGTCCACCATTCCTTCCCTGGTTTCGCACTCCTCGCAGTCTGTCGCGTGAATACGCGAATGCCAGAGTGAAACGTTGATATTTTCGAGAGGGAATTGTTTCCTGCGCGCGTAAAGACCAACGGTCATTGAGGTACAGACACCAAGACTTGCCAGCAAATATTCGTAAGGATCCGGCCCGGCATCGCCGCCACCTGCGCTCACCGGTTCATCGGCGACAAGGCGATGTTTACCCGCAATGATTTCCTGCTTGAAACTGTCCGTGCCGCCGCGCACGACGATATCAGGCGTGTTGTTGTTAGTCATAATCCGGAATCAGGGGCGTACGATTCCCGCGAACGCTTCGCGATACCGCCACACGAGAAATAATTCAAGAACAGTCACAACGATTGCGGGCGGCAATCCCTCAGGCGCCATTAATAGGTGAAACAGCCAAATGTTTACCATGATCGCGCCGAGAATTGTCAGGCCGAGCGGAACAAAGCGGCCGATCAGCAAAAGCAAGCCTCCGATGATCTGAAGCCCACCGATCACGTAAACGTAGCCGCTGGCAAAAAACGCGTGCAAAAATTCACCAGTCACACCTTGAGGCAGCGGTGGCATCGGAATGAAATGGAGAAATGCGTTGGAACCGAAGACGACAAAGATCAATCCGAGAAGGACCCTGGCAATAACGGTAGCGATTTTCATTCGCGCATCGTGGCTTGATTGCGAGACAATTCCAATGACGAATTTTTCGAGCGATGCAAATCTGCTCGGATTTTGAAAAGCGCCAGATTTGTCGCGCAATACGCTTGGCTTTTCGCTAAGCGTAAGGATAGGTGGAATACCAACCGACATCGCGCCGGCCGATCGCGCAGATGTTCCGTCGCACTGGGGACGGAGCAACGAATTTGTGCGTGCGGCTTGCCATTCCTCCCGATGCGATTTCGTACGTATCGATCCTGGCCGCGCTCGCTGCGGCGCTGTGTTTTTGCAAATCAGGAAGAAATGCGTGGCTGCTGATTATTGCGCCGCTGTTTTGTTACCTCCGGCTCTGGTTCAACATGCTGGACGGCATGGTTGCGGTTGCGATGGGAAAGGCGAGTGCGCGCGGGGAGATTGTGAATGATCTGCCGGATCGAATCTCCGATGTGATTATTTTTGTCGGCGTTGCGCACAGCGATCTAATGAATCCTTTAATTGGCTATTGGACGGCGATCTTTTCCTTGTTGACCGCTTACGTGGGACTTTTCGGCCAAGCGATTGGAAGACGACGCGAATTTAGCGGAATCATGTCAAAGCCGTGGCGGATGGTTGCGCTGAGCCTCGGGGCTTGGGCGATGTTTGTGTGGCGATTACGCCAACCCGAATTACACGATTTTGGCAGGCTAACTATTCTCGATTGGACCTGTCTGGTGATAATCGCGGGCTGTTTGGAAACAATAATCGTTCGCTTGAAACGAATCGTAAGCGAGCTTCAAGATGGGGCGCGATGATGTCGCCGCAGATCGCGCTGCACGACCCGGTGTTTCGCGCGTACCTCTTGATCGTTCCTGTTTCGCTCGGCCTTGGTGGCGCGATTCTCGGTTTCCTCCACTGGGGGTTAAGAAAGGAGCTGGGCTCGATCTGGAAGACCTATCGCTCCTGGCTTGTAATGGCGTCGATCGGGTTGCTGGTTGTTTTTGCGGGACGCGTTCCGGTGATTGTCGGAGTGACATTGCTTTCGATTTTTGGCTTCAAGGAATTCGCGCGCTCTTCTGGATTGTATCGCGACTGGTGGATGACCGGCGCTGTTTACGCCGGCATCGTTGCGGTCGGCATCGCGTGTTGGGTAGCGCATCCGCCCGGCGAAGGGCCAGGCGCAGGTTCGTATGGATTTTTTATGGCCGTGCCGGTATTCGCTATCACATTGATCTTGCTCATTCCGATCCTGCGCAACCGCGCCCGAGGCGAACTGCAAAAGATGTCGTTGAGCATCATTGGTTTTATTTACATCGGCTGGATGTTCGGACACCTGGGTTTTCTGGCGAACGCCACCAACGCCTATGGATTTCTTTGCTATGTTATTTTCGCGACTGAATTGAATGACATCAGCGCGTTCACATTTGGCAGATTGTTCGGGCGGCATCCGCTTCGCAGGGAAATCAGCCCGAACAAAACGTGGGAAGGTGCGCTTGGTGCGCTCGCCGTTTCGATGGTTTTGCCCTGGCTGTTGCGATTTTCGTTTCCATTTTTCGGCGCAACGCAACTGATTCTTACCGGTCTGATCGTCGGAATTGGTGGGCTCCTGGGCGATCTTTCCATCAGCGTGATCAAACGAGACATCGGAACCAAGGACATGGGCGCGGCGATTCCTGGGCACGGCGGAATCTTGGATCGCATCGACAGCTTGATTTATGTTGCGCCGTTGTTCATGCACATGTCGGGATATTATTACCGCTTATGATGAATAGCCGGCATTACGATTCCGCCTGCGATGTCGACCAACCCTTGGTTGATCGTTTGCGCCGATTTCCGCGCGAGCCCGACATGCTGGTCTACGGAGTGCGCGCTCTGATCGCGTTGATCATCCGCGGATGGCTGCGCGTCTATCACAGGTTTGAAATCATCGGGCAGGAAAATCTTCGGACGAACCGATCGCTAGTTATCGTAGCAAATCATTCCAGTCATCTCGACACGCTCTGCGTTCTCGCCTCGCTGCCCTTACGCAAATTGCATCGCGCCTTCCCGGCTGCAGCGGCGGATTATTTTTTTCAAAGCGTGCCGCGCACTTTCGTCGCTGCCGTGGTTACAAATGCGCTGCCCTTTGCGCGGCGAGTTCGGGTTCGCCGGAGCCTCTCCATCTGCTCGGAGCTTCTCTGCGATCCCGAAAATATTCTGATCATTTTTCCGGAAGGCACACGATCGGAAACGGGCGAGACCCAGGAATTCAAATCGGGAATTGGCGCGCTCGTCGCCGGGCGGGACATCACGGTTTTGCCGTGCTATTTGCAAGGCGCTTTTCGCGCGTGGCCAAAGGGCCGGCATCTGCCGCGTCCAAGAAAAGTTCGACTCATTGTTGGCGCCCCTCGCAGTTATTCGTCGTGCAAAGCAAACAAGGCCGATATCTGCACGATCGCAGCGGAACTGCATCGCGCAGTTAAAAAACTCGGAGAAAGCAATGGAAGCGACTGAGCACGCTATGAAGAGCTGGGACGGCGTCGAGCTGTTCTACCGCGCGTGGATTCCTTGTAAAGAGATCGAAAAAGCCATCTTACTTTTTCATCGCGGACACGAGCACTCTGGCCGGTGGCAGCAAACAGTCGATCTACTCGGGCTTAGAGACATCGCGGTTTTTGCGTGGGACGCGCGCGGACATGGGCGATCGCCGGGCGAACGCGGAGCCGCAAATAATTTTGCCGACGTGATTAGAGACGTTGACGCTTTTGCGCACCATGTTTCCGAACGCTACAAAATCCCTATCGAGAACATGATCGTTCTCGCTCACAGTCTTGCCGCAGTCAGCGTCGCGGCCTGGGTGCACGATTACGCACCGCCCATCCGCGCGATGATTTTGGCTACAGCTGCGTTTCGCGTGAAGCTTTACGTTCCCTTCGCGGTTCCGCTTCTGCGAATGAAGGAAAAGCTGTTCGGCCCGGGTCAGGTGAAGAGTTACGTGAAATCGAAGCTCCTGACTCGGGACCAGGAACAGGCTACGCAGTACGACGCCGACCCGCTTATCTTCCGGCAAATTGCGGTCAATGTTTTACTCGATCTAAACGATACAGCAAACCGACTTGTCGCGGACGCGGGCGCAATCCAAACACCGACGCTGATGATCGGAGCCGGCCGTGATTGGGTCGTCAGCGTGAAGGCGCAGCTTAAATTTTTTAACCGGCTTACATCGCCGTTAAAGGAAGTGGAGATTTATCCGGCGGCTTATCACGCCATCTTTCATGATCAAGATCGACATCTGGTTGTGCAGCGCGTGCGTAAGTTTGTTCGGGAGCGCTTCGCCGAGCCGGTGGTTCAGCCTTCATTTTTAAATGCGGATCAGGCTGGCTACACGTGGGACGAGTATGAGCGGCTGAAGTCGCGCGGCGGAATGAAGTTTGCCGTGGCGCGCGCTGGACTAAGAGCGGCCGGCCGCTTGAGTCATGGCGTAGATCTCGGCTGGCGGAATGGCTTCGATTCGGGACTTTCGCTAGATTATGTTTACGAAAATAAAGCGCGCGGCTCGTTAGGCGTCGGTCGTTTGATCGACAAATCGTATCTCAACAGCATCGGCTGGCGTGGCATTCGCCAGCGCAAAGTAAACCTCAAGAATGCGTTGAGGAACGTAATCGAGAACCTTCATAGGGAAGGGCGCCGTGTTCGCATTTTGGACATAGCCGCAGGGGCAGGGCGATACGTCATGGAAACGGTGCACGAGCTTTCAGATATTTCGATGGATGCAACCCTGCGCGATTACAAACAGGAGAATGTCGATGCGGCGCGAGCGCTGGCCCAAGAATTCGGACTGAAAAATGTCAGTGTGGAGCGAGGCGACGCATTCGATCGCGATTCGATTGCCGCAATCGCGCCGCTCGCAACGATCGGGATCGTGTCGGGTCTTTACGAATTGTTTCCCGAAAATGAACCGGTGTTGAATTCACTTCGCGGGCTTGCCGAAGCGATGGAGCCCGGCGGCTATTTGATTTACACGAATCAACCGTGGCATCCGCAAGTCGAGTTCATTGCGCGCGTTTTGCGTAATCGGGAAGGGCAACCCTGGATCATGCGTCGCCGGACGACGGCCGAAATAGATGAATTGGTGCACGTGGCCGGTTTCCGGAAAATGGCGATGGAAATAGATCAGTGGGGGATGTTCACCGTCTCAATCGCGCAACGGTCGCGGCTTTAACCATCGCGTGCACGTCTCTCGCTTGAAAGCAGTAGCGGTTTCCGCGGGATTGTCGGTCCTGTTCCTGGTTGTTTACAGTGGCTGTAATTGGATCACCGGGCAACGCGGTCAAATCGGCTCATTTTATTTCCAATGGGAGCGCGGCATCCCATTCGTTCCTTTCATGATTCTCCCCTACATGTCGATCGACATCTTCTTCATCGCAGCCCCGTTTCTTTGTCGAACGGACGAGGAGTTGCGAACCTTTTCGCGGCGGGTCATAGCCGCAATCCTTATTGCTGGCCTTTGCTTTTTGCTTTTCCCACTGCGCTTTGCTTTTCCGCGTCCTCATGCCAGCGGATTGCTAGGCACGATCTTTGACTGGTTTCGTGGAATCGATTCGCCCTTTAATCTTCTCCCGTCGTTGCACGCCGCGCTGCTGCTGCTCCTGGTCGATCTCTACGCGAGAAATCTTCGCGGCGTTTTCTTCTTCGCGGTGATGGCTTGGTTTTTTCTCATTGGTCTCTCGCCGTTGCTTACTTACCAGCACCACGACATCGACATCGTCGGTGGTTTTGTTCTGGCAGCATATTGCTTCTACCTGTTTCGCGAGCCTTCGCTCGCGCTGCCAGTTGTGGTGAATCGCCGCATCGGTTCGTACTACGCGGCAGGATCGGTAGCCGCCTTAGTCATGAGCGCGATCTTCTGGCCGTGGGGGGTTTTGCTTGTTTCGCCAATGATCGCACTCGGCATCGTGGCGATCGCGTACTTCGGAGCGGGTCCGATCGTTTTTCACAAGGCGAAAGGAAACTTGCCATGGAGCACGCGCTTTGTGCTGGCGCCTTGTTTGCTCGGTCAATATTTGTCGCTGGTGTATTACCGCAGCCAATGTCGATCTTGGAATGAGGTCACGCCGCGAATCTGGATCGGCGGCAAACTGGGGGCCCGTTCCGCGAACAAAGCTGTATGCGGCGGGGTAACCGCTGTGCTCGATTTAAGCGCTGAGTTTTCCGAAGCAAAACCGTTCCGCGAGATTAATTATCGAAACATCCCGGTCCTGGATTTAACTGCTCCCACCCAGGCGGAGCTTGCGGAGATGGGGGAATTCATTGGCAATCACTCTCGGAACGGTGTTGTCTATGTCCACTGTAAGATCGGTTACTCACGAAGTGCGGCCGCGGTCGCCGCTTATTTAATTATGATTCGAAAAGCGAACACCGCGAAAGAAGCATTCACGATGATTCGCCGGGTTCGACCGTCCATTGTTATTCGACCCGAAGTGATCTCCGCCTTGTCCGAATTCGCTTCTCGAATTCATCGTTCTCCCTGTCGTGAGGACTCTTTTCTCCTCGCCTTGGGTCATGGCACAGCTTCATAGTCGCGAGAACTCCTTATGAACTATAACGAATTGATTCAGCTTTACTTCGAACGCTCGAACGCGATGCAGCAATACTGGAACCTGTACGTCGTCATCGTGGGCGGAGTTCTCGCGTTCTCCTCTCTTCGCAAACAGCCGGCTGCAGTTACTACCGCACTGGTCTGCATTTTATTTGGCCTGTTTGCCTACAAAAATCTCGATGCGATGAAAGACACGACTGCGCAACGCTTCGCCACGCTTGAAGCGATCAAACAATTCGATTCTGGCGGCGCCACGGCCACTCCCTCGAAGCAAGTGCACGATCTGCTCGAGCCCACTCTTAGGCCCGCCACCTTTGGAAGCATCAAGGCTACCCACATCACTAGCGATCTGCTCACCATCGCCGCACTTTGTGCGATGGAGCTTCGAAGAAGAAGGCTCAAAGCGCTTCCCAGCCCGCGGTGAAGCGCTCGATCTCAAGACTGCACGCGAAATTGAACGACCAAGGTCTGCCGCGATATCTATTTAGCGGGACTTTTCGACGGCCGCACTGATTGCCACACGAACTATGATTTGTTCCGAAATGCTTCGTTCAAATCGGCGAAAGAAGCGTTATCTGCCAGCAAATTAAATGTGCCGTTTGTCTTGAAGTCGTGCACGGCGCGGAAGCAAATTGTGGCGATGTGCGTGGGATCGCACGACGTCGGCTCAGTTTTCAGCTGAGGCGGTTGCTGCGACTTCTTCCGGCTGCACGAATGGCGGAACGGGGCAGTCGAGTGCATCGGCAATTGCGCGCAGTAGCTCTGCTTCACCTTGTTGGATGACGCCATCGGCAGCTACGGTTTGCACGCAGGCGCCAAGGAGATTCTTCTTGATCTGCGGGACTGCCTGGCTCAGGCGCTCCAGCGCCGAATCCATGTTCGACAGATCACATTCGTCTGGCGGCAACAATGGAATTTCGCAGTGCGCGGCCTGGCTTAAATAGCCCGCTCCCTTTGCAAATGCAGCGAAGAGTTCGGTTGCATTTTCCTGTCCCGCATAGGCAGTTGCCGATAGCAGCACGCCACAGTCGTGCGCCAGGGGATGCAAAGCGTAGAACTGCGTGACCGGCCTTCGTTCGGGAAGGAAATATGTATCGAGATGCCGGGCCACGATTTTTTGCAGCATGTATGCGAACAAATCAGCTTTCGCGTTACTCGCTGCCAGCGTTCCTATCGCTGCGCGGAACTGCTGAAATTGCTCGGGAGGAAGTCGGCGCAGCGCCGGCAGTGCGAGGTCAAGCGCAGGAATTTTGGCCTGCACAGGCATGGCTTGAACTTCAGGCCAGATTCGCGCGGCCTCGTTCAGCATGGTTTCGGATGTGACGCTGGCGAGAACTTCGAACTGTTGCTCGTGAACAGATGGTTCGCTCGCGATGAGAAGTGCGCAAACTAGTCCGCTGGCCGCGAGCGGATCGCGCGCAGCGGCTTCGATTGCCGGCGGAATCGCGTGGCGAAAATCGGCTGCATAAGCCAGATGCTGTGTTGTCGCCTGGCCGATGTTTGCAACAACCGCGTGCTCTGCCACAAACGGCGCCACAAATCGACCTGCGCCAGCTTGGGACATGGGAATTTCCGATGTCGCAGATACCAGCGGCGCAGGCGACATTGCGGAAGCTGGCTTTTCTATCACGCGCGGAAATTTCCCGTCAAAGCTCGGATCCAAAGCGCGAATGCGTTCGGTTAATGGTGGATGCGTAGAAAAAAAAGAGTTCCCCAAACCGTTTGCGAAAAACAGGTGACTGGCTTCTTCGGCATGCGGTGATTCGATTCGGGAACCGTAAGCGAGTCCGCCAATTTTCTTGAGCGCGCCCGCCAACCCAGTGGGATTGCGTGTGAATTGCACCGCCGCAGCGTCGGCTAGGAGCTCACGCTGTCGGCTAACCGCAGATTGGATCAATCGTCCGAAGAACACGCCTGCCCAGCCAACGACAATGAGTGCCAAACCAACCAAAGGTAGCGGATTCTTGCGTCCACGCGTCCGGATGAGCACACGGCCGATAACGGTCAGGCAAAGAATCCCAAAGACGAGACCCATGAGGCGCAAATTAAGTCGCATGTCGCCATTGAGAATGTGGCTGAACTCGTGGGCGATGACTCCCTGCAGTTCGTCACGCGAAAGTAGTTTCATACAGCCGCGCGTCACGCTGATGGCCGCATCGCTTGTGGAATGCCCCGCAGCAAATGCGTTGATTCCAGCCTCATCCTCCATCACGTAAACCTGCGGAACAGGCACACCTGATGCGATAGACATTTCTTCTACGACATTCAGTAGTTTGCGTTCGTCGGTGTCGTTCGTGTTGGAATCAATTAAACGTCCGCCCAGCAACTCGGCGACCGCGCTGCCGCCACCAGCCAGTTGCAATGTTTTGAAAGCGCTCCCGGCAAAAATCACGGCGAGCGTGCCAAGCGTTATCCAGAGCAGCAGTTCGGACTTTGGCCCGATTACCAAGGCTCCGAGGATCAGCGAGACCGCGACGTTGATGACGACGACGAGCGACAGAACAGCGGCAGCAAAGTAAAATACCAGGAACTTGGTATGCCGTCGGGCTTCATCCTGGCGTTCGAAGAAGTCCACGGGTCGATTTTGCCGGAGCCGACCTAGAACGCGACCTTGGGCGCTTCCTTTTGTTCCGGCTTCTCGATGACGAAAAGTTCAGCCGGCCCGAAATTGAATGTGCTGGCGATGAAGTTGGTTGGAAAAACTTCGCGGCGCGTGTTGTAGGTCATCACCGCATCGTTGTAAGCCTGACGGGCGAAAGAGACTTTGTTCTCGGTCGAAGTCAGTTCTTCCATCAAACTCATCATCGTCTCGTTCGCCTTGAGATTCGGGTACGCCTCCGCCAACGCAAACAACCGGCCCATGACACCGGACAATGCGCTTTCGGCGGACGAAATCTCTTTCATGGCGGAAGCGTCGCCCGGGTTTTGCGCGGCGCGCGAGTTGGCCGAGACGGCGGCGTTCCTGGCTGTGATGACGGCTTCGAGCGTGCCGCGCTCATGTTGAAGATAGCCTTTGGCGGTCTCGACCAGATTCGGGATGAGGTCGTAGCGCCGTTTAAGTTGAACATCAATCTGCGAGTAAGCGTTTTTGTACCGATTGCGCAATGTGACCAGCGCGTTGTATCCGCCGATGACGAACACGAGCCCAAAGATCCCGATCAGAATGACAGCGCCAATGAACAGCAGGCCAATTATCATACAGGGAGTCCTTTGAGCTCGTTCATTGCTAGGCCATGGCAGCGGCGCCGGCAATCACAAATTAAGGCCGACCAAGTCGGAAGATCATTTCTGGGAGAACTGATGACAGCAATCATGCTCTTTGCTGAAACAGAGCGTTTAGATCGGCGGAAGGAGCGTTATCGGCTAGGAGGTTGAATGTACCGTTTGTTTTGATGTCTTGCGCGGCGCGGAGAAATGCGCCCCATGCGGCCAGAGCGAGTCCTGAGCCGACAGAGATGCGGCGCACACCGAGATCGGCTAGTTGGGAGACTGAAAGCCGGTGATTGAAGCCGGAGACGAGGACGTTGACAGGTTTCGGCGCGACTGTCTTCACGATCTGCGTAATCTCATCCGGATTACTGACGCCCGGCGCGTAGAGACAGTCGGCGCCGGCTTCAGCGTAGGCGGCGAGTCGGTCGAGCGCGGTATGCAATGGATTCGGATCGTGCACCAGCCATGCTTCGCAGCGTCCTGTTAGCACGACACCGGTTTGCGAATCCTCAATCGCTGCGCGTGCCGCGCGAATGCGCTCGACCGCCCGCTTTTTCTCATAAAGCGGCGCATCAATGCGACCCGTGCTGTCTTCGATAGATAACCCAGCCACACCTGTGTCGACGCAGAGCCGCACATTTGCCGCTACGCCTTGGGGTTCATGGGCGTAGCCGGCCATGAAGTCTGCGTTTACGGGCAGCGACGTTGCTTCCACAATTTCACGGATGTGCGCGAGCATTTCATCACGCGGGACGCCGCCATCGGCTTTACCGCGCGAAAACGCGAAGCCAGCCGAAGTAGTTGCCAGCGCTTTGAACCCGAGACGTTCCAGATAGATAGCGGTTCCGATATCCCACGGGTTTGGAAGCACGAAGCATCCGGACTCGTGCATTGCGCGAAATTTTGTGGCGGTGGAGGTGTTCTGAATTGACATAATCTTCTGATATTACGCTGCTCATGTCTCGGCGCGATCTTTCACGTCCAGGTATGTTTAGCGCCAACGGCGCTGCCTCAAAAAAAGCCTCGGGCATCGCCCCAGGAATTCAAATCGCCACGATAACAAGCGCTAAAGGCGCGTTTCAGATCGACAAACCTGTAGAAGTCATCTGCGAGAAATGAACCGCGCCTTCAGCGCTGGTGCTTTCGCCCTATTCATCCTCGGGTGCTGCCCGAGGCTAGTATTGAATGCGGCGCCTTTGGCGCTCACGGAGGTGAAGCCGCCTTGCCAAATGACGCTAGATTATTTTGGCTTCGCAGATACGAATTTCCAAATCTGTCGCAGCGGGCCGCCAGCGCCGTATATCGGATCGTTATCGGGAATTGCCAGAGCCGCGATGTTGTGATCGGATTTCGGCCGCTCGCCCGGCCGACCCCGAAGCAGATCCCATTCGCGTCCATCGGGGTAACCTCCAACGACGGCAAAATCCGCGCTCGCACCGACATTCTGGTGAGCCACGCCTGCTGGAATTACGATCACATCCCCGGCATACACCTTGACATCGCTGCTGTGCTCGCCGCCAAGTCGGACAGTCGCAGCACCACAATAAACTCCCAGCGCTTCATGCGTTGTGCTGTGATAATGAGCGAAAGAATAGACGCCGTTTCGCCACGAATTCGTCCAGTCATTCTCAGAAAAGCATTGTTCAATAATGGAAGCGCGATCCGCTTCCGTTGTGAACGCCTGTCGATAGACCAGCAAAGGCAGGACGCTGTTTGGGAAAACGCCGTCGTCCTTAAAACAGAACTGCTCCGGTGCAACGAGTTCCTGCTGTTTAACCGCGGAATGGGCTTGCATATGTAACGCAGTATCGCGTGACAAAAGCGAACCGGTCGCATTCGTCAATATTCTCTTCAAACTTCGCGTATTGCGTTTGCAAACGGCGAGCGTATGGCAGACGCGTAGTGTTCAGCCAGCGTCCGTCACAACGAACAAAGAAACAAAATAAGATGCCAAAAATAACTCCATTTTTGTGGTTTGATCATCAGGCTGAAGAAGCGGCGAAGTTTTACACGTCCATTTTCAAAAATTCGAAGATCGGGAGAATTTTCCGGTACACCCAACAAGCAGCCGAGAAAACCGGAAGGCCGGTGGGGTCGGTGCTGACCATTGAATTCGAGATCGAAAGCCAGAAATTCGTGGCGCTGAATGGCGGTCCGCTTTTCAAATTTAATGAATCGATTTCCTTCGTCGTAAACTGCGAATCGCAGGAAGAAGTGGATTATTTCTGGGAAAAACTCAGCGCTGACGGCGGAGAGGAATCAGCGTGCGGCTGGCTCACGGACAAATTCGGTTTGTCGTGGCAGGTCGTTCCCAATGTTTTAATCGACATGTTGCACGATGAAGATTCCGAAAAATCCGAACGAGTTACGAATGCGATGCTTCAAATGAAGAAGATCGACATTAAAACCTTGAACGAAGCCTGTCAGACGTGATGGCCCACTGAACACACGAAACGACACGGAACATATTAGAGAATAGTTTTTCTTTCATTCGGATGATTCGTGTGTTTCGTGGGGTAAAAATTCCAATCTATGAACAAAGTTCGAGTTTTAGTTGGCACAAGGAAAGGCGCGTTCATCCTGACTTCGGACGGCACGCGTAAACGATGGAAAGTCAGCGGCCCGCACTTCGCGGGCTGGGAAATATATCACATGAAAGGTTCGCCGGTTAATCCCGACCGAATCTATGCGTCGCAGACCAGTGGTTGGTTTGGGCAGATCATTCAACGCTCGGATAACGCCGGCAAAACCTGGAACACACCCGGCAGCAGCCCCGAAGAACTGAAAGGTCCGGACGGCGCGCCCAAAGCGGAAAGCAACAAGTTCGTTTACGACATATCGTCTGAGACCGGGAAGGCGCTCACGACGCACCAGTGGTACGACGGAACACAGCATCCATGGGAATTCAAGCGCGTGTGGCACTTGGAACCATCGCTCCACGATCCCGATCACGTTTACGCAGGCGTGGAAGATGCCGCGTTGTTCGAATCAAAGGATGGCGGGAAAACGTGGCATGAATTAGCCGGATTGCGCGGCAGCGATACCGGTCCGAAATGGCAGCCAGGCGCGGGCGGCATGTGTTTGCATACAATTCTTCTCGATCCAAGTAATCCGAATCGAATTTCCATCGCGATATCCGCTGCCGGCACCTTTCGCACAGACGATGCCGGAAAAACCTGGAAACCAATTAACCGCGGCCTGCATTCACAATTTCTTCCGGACCCAACAGCGGAAGTTGGCCATTGCGTGCACCGGATCGCGTGCCATCCGTCGCGCCCGAACACGTTGTTCATGCAAAAACATTGGGATGTGATGCGCAGCGACAATGCCGGTGATTCATGGCAAGAGGTCAGCGGCAATTTACCAACCGATTTCGGATTTCCGATCGACGTGCACGCGCATGAGCCGGAAACGGTTTATGTCGTGCCGATCAAGAGCGATTCCGAGCATTATCCGCTCAAGGGCAGATTGCGCGTGTACCGGAGTCGGGCGGGCGGTAACGAATGGGAAGCGCTGACCAAGGGTCTGCCGCAACGCAATTGTTACGTCAACGTGCTGCGCGATGCCATGTCGATCGATTCGCTCGAACCGTGCGGCATTTACTTCGGAACGACTGGCGGCCAGGTTTATGCATCGGCCGATTCGGGAGATCGCTGGAAAGCAATCGTGCACGATCTGCCACCGGTGCTTTCTGTCGAAGTGCAAACGCTGCCATGACACGCGTCGTGATTCCGCCGCATCTGCGTACGCTCGCCCACGTCGATGGTGAGACGGAACTCGAGGTTAAGACTCCCGTGACTCAGCGTTCGGTGCTCGACGCGCTCGAAGCGAAATATCCGATGCTTCGAGGAACGATACGCGATCACGTTACGCAACTTCGCCGGCCAATGGTTCGATTTTTCGCCTGCGGCGAAGATTTATCTCATGAATCGCCTGATGCGCCGTTGCCGGATGCGATCGCAAAGGGATCCGAACCATTTGTGATCATCGGGGCAATTGCTGGCGGTTAGAGGAAGGCGCGGCGTGTCTGGTGCGCAAGTGACACGGACACTCGTGCCCGCGTCCCCACTATTTGCAGATAGGATTGTCTGCTTCGCATGGTCTCGATATGCTCGTGGGCCATGTTGGAAAAGACGGAACCGAATGGTAGCGCAAAAAGTTGGCGCAACGTGGTGCGCGCCGAATCTGCCCTTTTCGTCAGCGCGGCAACAGTAGCCATTTTTTTCGCTACCGGAAGCCGCTTGGTCGAGATCGTTGCGTACCCAGCCATACTGATCGCCGTCTTTCTCTGGCTCTTTGTCATCATTCTTTGGTCGGCAATGTGTGTTGCACGCCACGCCGACTGCCTCGCCATCAAGTTGGGTGAACCTTACGGAACTCTAATCCTGACGCTCTCGGCGATTAGCATTGAGGTGGTCATGATCTCGACAGCAATGTTACACGGCGCGAATAATCCGACCCTCGGGCGAGATGCGATTTTTGCCGTACTTATGATTGCGCTGAATGGCTTGGTGGGACTGTGTCTTTTGCTCGGCGGACTGCGTTATCGTGAGCAGCATTACAATCTGCAGGGGGTCAACGCATACCTGAATGTGATCATGTCGCTGGCCGTGCTCGGTCTGGTTCTGCCAAATTTCACCATTTCGACGAGCGGGCCGACGTTTTCTATCGAGCAGGAAATTTTTCTCGCTGTGGTGTCGCTGTTGCTTTACGGGATTTTTCTGTTCATCCAGACCATGCGGCACCGCCGCTATTTTATGGATTCAAGTGACAACGCAGCGGGGACAAAGTCGGTTCATCATCCACTCCAGACGCGGTCAACACCTTTTCACGCCACGATGCTTCTGCTGTATCTCGTTGCTGTTATTTGCCTGTCGGAAAAGTTCGCCATCCCGTTGGATAACAGTATTGAAAAATTTCATATGCCGCAGGCATTTGGCGGCGCTATCATCGCCGCGTTGGTGCTCTCTCCCGAAGGTTTCAGCGCCATCGACGCGAGTCTGCGCAATCAATTGCAGCGTTCGATAAACATTCTGTTCGGATCGGTACTGGCCACGATTGGGCTCACGATTCCCGCCGTGCTAACGATCGGGTTACTTACAAAGCGATCGGTGGCACTTGGTGTAGAAGGCGGAAATCTTCCGCTGTTGCTGTTAACGCTCGCTGTGAGCGTGGTTACGTTTGCCAGCAGAAAGACGAATGTCTTGCAGGGCTGTGTTCATTTGCTGCTGTTTGCTTTGTTTGTGCTGTTGATTTTTGCGCCGTGAGTTTTCAGCGCGTCTCACGCTTGTCTGTGCATCACGACGGCGTCCGGCTTTTGTTCAACGAGCTTGAATCCGAACCGCTCGTAAAGACGCAACACCGGCTTGCCGGCCACGAAGCTCAACGAGATCGTTGACTGCTCGGAATTAGCGCGCACCAACTGCGTCAGCAGGGCTGTACCGATGCCATGCCTGCGATGCTCCGGTTTTACGACAAAAGCGAGTTCCGGCGGCGCGTGAGTCTTATCGATCGGTCGCCGCAGCCATACTGCGCCCAACAGCGAGCCATCTTTTTTGTCATTCGCAACAAATCCAGTGTCCCCGGCGCGGCCCCAGCCTTCAACGTATCGGGCAAATTCCGGGCGATGCACGATCTCGCGAGAAGGCGGTTGCTTGTTGCCGGGCGACCACAACCCCTGATACAAGATCTCCCAAAGAAGCGATTCGTCTTCGCGTCGCAACGGCCGAATCACGTAATCCATGGCGATGACTCACGATAGCGGAACGAGAACGGTTTCCAATGGCTGGCGATGATTTCCCTGCACGAGAACGAATGTGAACTCCATCGATTTCTTTCGCACTTTAACCAACAAATAACCGAAACCAGTTCGCGGCTGCTGCGGGTCCGCCAGGCCTTTTGGCGGCGAGCCGTTGACGTAAGTGACATCTCCTTCAACGTGGCCGATTCCAGAGGGCGCCGGTTGAATGGCGAACCCGCCTGTGCCGGCCACAATGTAAGGAATGAGTTTGTCTTTTCCGTCCACCATCACCTTTCGCGAATACCGCTGATAGTTGTGCGCATGGCCGGAAAGGACGGCATCGGGCCAGATTCGTGCCGCCTGGCAAACGCGGTCCATCTGTTTGAGCATTGCGGAGCTGCCGCCATGGCCAAATCCCCGCGTAGAAAGTCCGCGCGCATACGGCGGATGATGCATCGCCAGAATCAATCCTTTTCTGATTCCTTGAGCGCGTTTCGCGGCCACGCTCTCCAAGGTTTTCGTCAGCCAATCGACCTGATGCATCCCAAGATCTTGATTGTCACCCAGGATACCCACGTCTTCTGCCGCATTGGAATACAGGCCGATTAGATCGAGCAACTTTGCCTCCAGCATCCAATAGACGCCTGGCTGATTCACCATTTGACAGCCGAATGTCTTCGCCAGCGGCGGTTCCTGCCCGGCCAGCGCGCAAAAATTTTCGCGAAACGCCTGTAACGAAATTTTGTCCACCGTCACGCCTTGTTCACCGTCATGATTTCCCGGAATAGCGATGATCTTGTTCGGATAATCGGCATAAGGACGGTAAAATTCGTCGGCGTACCGGTTTTCTTTTCCGCCGCCGTAGATTACGTCGCCGAGGTGCATAAGAAATGCCGGGCTTCTATGATGGTGCTTCGGGTTTATATCGCGTGTCATGGCTTCGGCCACATCTTGCTGCGCGGTATGCGGGCCGCGACCGGTATCGCCCACAGCGTGAAACTGAAGCTCGCGAGTTTTCTCGATAGCTGCACTCGCCTTGGTTCCCACAATATCGGCCAGCGTCATTACGCCGTCGCCCTCAGTCGATGGAAATGGATAAGTATCGCTCTTTGATTGCTTCGGATGCTCACCGGCAAGGAACGGGATGCGAAATCTTGATATGGTCATGGCTTTGGATTTTTGGTTGAGGTTTGGGAAATGCGCGATATGCCGTTGTAATGCAAGCAGCGGCCTCAATCAATACCGATCGCGATTACGTGCTGGGTACGCACGAAGAGGAATTGGCACGACTGGGGTTGCAGCACCGTGTTTGGCTTCCAGCTGTATTAGATTGCTGGCAACGCGCAGGCCTCACAGTCGGCAAACGCGTCCTGGATATGGGCGCCGGCCCTGGATATGCCACCGTCGATCTTGCCGAGATTGTCGGGCCGACAGGTGAAGTCGTCGCGCTCGAGCGCTCTCAGAACTTCATCCGCGCCATGGAAGCAACGTGCCGCGCGCGCTCGCTCACGAATGTGAAAATTCACGAGCTGGATTTGATGACCGATGATTTGCCCGCGGGCGATTACGATTTCGCCTGGTGCCGCTGGGTGGTCTCGTTCGTTGATGATCCACCTTCGCTCATTCAAAAACTTGGCCGCGTCATGCCAAAGGGCAGCTTGTCGATCTTCCACGAGTACGGCCATTACGAGACCTGGCGCTTTTTTCCGCGGCTGCCGATGCAGGAGCGTTTCCGCGAACACGTGATTGCGACGTGGCGCGAATCCGGTGGCGAACCCGACGGCGCAGCCCGGTTGCCGGAGCTGCTTGCAGACAACGGTTTTATGATTCGCTCAGCCCGGCCACACGTATTTTGTCTTCGGCCAGGCGACTATATGTGGCAGTGGCCGGCCACGTTCATTGAAATTTATCTTCCCCGACTCATTCAGATGGGGCGAATCGATCAGGAGTTCGCCGGCAAAGTTCGCGCCGATCTGGCGAGCGCGGAAAGGAATCGGAATTCATTTATGCTGACGCCGCTGGTGCTCGAACTTATCGCCGAAAAAATGGATTGAGCGATTCAGCGCGGACGCAAGTACATCGTTCCGCTGACAAAATCGAAGATAGCGCGATTTATCGACAGGTACTCGACTCCGATTAATCCAGCGATTTCAAAATGCGACCGCAACACTTCCGGATTAAGGCGAGCGACAGACGCGCTTCCATTCTTGATTTCGTAATCGCCGATGCGCAAGGAAGGAAAAGTCGTTATCCCAACTGGAGTCCGACCACCGAAACTCTCGGCGACAAGCCGCGTGCCTGCGACTTTCAACTTTGCGCGTGTAACGAAATCAATATCAAAGGCGGTGACGTAACCGCCAGTATCGACAATGAAATAACACGGGACGCCGTTGAGTGCGCCGGCAACGAACAGATGATTATCTCTAACCAACAGCGGGACCACGGTATAACCTTGCCGTGAGAGAATCGATTTGATTCCGGAGCCGACACTGCTTCCTGGCCGCGACGGCCGCAGATAAATCAGATGGTTCCGCAGATCGAGAACAGCGCCAAATTTAATCAACTCGCGCAGGCCGAGCAGGCCGTTCGAATGCGCGCGACTGAATGAGCTGTCGGCGCTACCCGATGCGATCGCCACCGGCACATTCGTCAGCGTGCAATTTCCCGCGGTTAGTGCTTTGATGGTCGTCAGCCCGTAAACGTCGCCGCCCCGTCCAAATGCGCCGTTCACACGCTTGCTTGTCTTCGACTCAGTTAGATTCAGTCCGTTTAGACTCGATCGAAAGATCAACGTGCTTGGCGAGCCGGTATCGACAACAAGATTGCCGGGCCTGCCGCTCGATTGAATGGGCAAATGATAAAAATTTCCAAGCTGCAACAGTTGCGCTCCGCCGTATCCATTCTTTGTTAAATAAAGGCCAAGCGCATCGAGGGTGACCGCACCGTGGCCGGGATCGAGGTCTAACAGCAGAATTATCGCCGCGAAAAGGACGCCTGTGCGCGGGGTTAAGCGCATAAGGGCCGTACTAGCATCCAGCGCCAGCCAGGCCAAGCCGTATTGCGTCTGCCTTTAGCGCAGCGATCACGTTTGTAATTACGTCGTCAAGCGGCATGCCGAGCTCCTCTGCGCCGCGGACGATGTCGTCACGATTCACGGCGCGAGCGAAGGCCTTGTCTTTCATTTTCTTTTTCGCTGCTCGAACATCGACCTCGTTAATACTTTTTGTGGGACGAACGAGCGCGACAGCGACGATGAAGCCGCTTAGCTCATCGACCGCGTACAGAGTTTTCTCGAGAGACGTCTCGCGCGAGACGTTTGCGTAATCCGCGTGCGACAGGATCGCGCGGCAAATTTCTTCGCTCCATCCGTGCTCGCGCAACCATGCCAGGCCTACGAATGGATGACCTTCGGTTGGGTTGCGCTCGAGATTTGGGTGACGCTCATAATCCATGTCGTGCAACAAACCGACTGCCTCCCAAAGATCGACGTTTTCACCGCGCAATTGCGCGAAATGCTTCATCGAATCTGCTACCGCATAGCAATGTTTTCGGAGGCTTTCCGATTGGACCCAATCGTGCAGAATATTTAGCGCACGCGCGGCCAGCGTTTCGTTCATTCGCGAACTTTAGTGAATAGAGACGTTGTCGCCTGGTTTTATTTTTGTCGCGAGACGGACGGCGTCCCAATTGGCCAGACGGATGCAGCCGTGGCTTGCAGCGCGGCCGATCGAACCAGGGTCGTTGGTGCCGTGGATGCCGATGCCTTTCTTGTTGAGCGCGATCCACATCACACCCACCGGATTACGAGGTCCCGGCGGAAGCAAACGAAAATTGCCGCTCCGCTTCCCATGTTCAAGCATTTCCTTGTCGTAACGGAACGTGGGCATCTTCGCGATGCCTCTCACTTTCCATTCGCCAATGGGCGAAGCCGTATGCGCGGAGCCGATCGTGACTGGATAGGCAGCGATGAGCTTTTCGCCTTGAAGTACTCCAAGCATGTTGGTTTTGGTGTCGATCTTAATGACGACCGGCGCTGATGGTGCTTCGTCTTTCTTCGGCTGATTGTTCTTGTCCGCGTTTTCGCTTTGTGATTCGGGCTGATACTCGACCTCGTTCGCAGGCTGCGTGTTAAGCTCGCTGCCAGGCTTGATCTCCTTTACCGAACCGAGTTCAAATGGTTCGACATTCGGCACCTTGAGCTGATCGCCGGCTTTGATCGTTTTCATTTTGCCTACATTAAGTTGCTCCAGCAAATGAACATCGCTGTGGAACTTCTCGGCGATGGCGTCGGCTGCATCGCGATAAGGAAGAAATTTTAATTTGGCCTGTGCGGGAACGCTGCTCGGCACCGGACCGACACTCGCCAGATCAGCATCCGTGACGGTATAGGGAATGAACACTGGACCTGCGCTGTCGAGGTCAAGCCCTGTAACGTCTGGCGCAACATTCGATTTGATCTTTTTCTGTACGGGAGGGGACTGCGGTTGCTCGCCGCGCGATTGCCGATAGAGCGCAAGCGCTTTCCAGGTGAGCTCGTTATAGGTTCCATCGAGTTTACCCGGACTGAAGTTGGCTCGATCGAGGAAAATCTGCAGGCGAGTGGCTGCTTCAATGTTTGCCCTATTCGGAGTTTGCGTGCGTGGCTTTTTTCGCGCTGCCGCTGGAAGAATGCTACTCGATACCAAGATCGTGATTATCGCGAAACGAAACAGAACCTTCACATGATGTGATCGCTGACGAAGAATTGCGCAGTTGTTCGGGAAATGACCAGAGCTTTGGGCCCTCTCGCGGTTGCTTGACTGCAGTGCAGACATTTTCCCTAAAACAAACGCGCCTTCACTGTTCCGCCGTTTGAGGCAGAACAGTAAGGCGCGATGGAGACAAACGAGGCTAGATCTTAATCCTCATCGAGGATCACGCGATCAACCATCATGCTGTCGCCAGTCCCGACGTAGTGAACACGGACGGGAACTCCTACTTTGATCTTTGTTTTCACCGTAGTCTCGTCCAATGGTCTGCCGCTTCGAGTCACATATGTGACGGTCTTGCCGAAGCGATAGCGCACCGGACCGCTAGTTTCCTTGAGAACGATCGCACTCCCGGGCGTGTACTCCGTGATCGTCCCGTTGCCTTCGGTTGTGGTCGTCGTTGTGGTAGTTTCCGAAACCTGTCCCCACGCAAACGTCGCCACACATGCCAAGGCTATACTTAGAAGCACTTTCTTCATGATTTCCCCTTTCTTGTTTTAGTTCCGATGGCAGTGAAGCTCCCTCTTCCGGCTAATTTTTGGGCCGGACGGAAGAGCTTACCGCCATATTGAATTCGGATTCGACCGGCACGGCGGATGTTCTGAAATGGCGCTTGAAGCATCCGATTGCGCAGAGAATTTTGGCAGTCAATCACCTGTATGAACTTCTGGATCGGCACCTCGGGTTTTCAATACGCGGAGTGGAAAGGGAATTTTTATCCCGAAGATTTGCCTGCCGCGCAGATGCTGCAGTTTTACGCCGAACGATTTTCTACGACGGAAATCAATTACACTTTTCACCGGATCCCCGCGCCAAAGACGATTGAGAATTGGAAAAGGCTTATCCCGGAAAATTTTCGCTTTGCGCTCAAAGCACCGCAGAAAATCACGCACTGGTCGAAGCTGCGCGATTGTGCCGACACGCTGGAATACTTTTTGAAAGTTGCACGCGGGCTCGGCGAGCGACTCGGCCCGGTTTTGTTTCAATTGCCGCCGACTTTCAAAAAAGATGCCGATGTGTTGAACTCGTTTCTTCGCGAACTGCCGGACATGCGCGCCGCGTTCGAATTTCGCCATGAATCTTGGTTCGACGATGACATCTTCGAACTGCTCAAATCGCGCAACATCGCCCTGTGCATCGCGGACACGGACACCATCGCTACGCCAAGGAAGATTACCTCCGATTACGGCTACCTGCGCCTCCGCCGCGAAGATTATCAAACGACCGACATCGAACGCTGGGCCGAATTCGTCCGTGAACAAACGTCGAATTGGAAAGACACGTTCGTCTATTTCAAGCACGAAGAAAGCGGCATTGGGCCGAAACTCGCACAGCAGATGGTGAAATTACTCGCGTGATTCTGCAGAGCCTATCGCCCGATCAAAATAGCGACTCCTGCGAATAGGGCCAGCACGCCAATTAGGATCAAAATGTTGAGTCCGGTGAGAAGAAAGATTCCTGTTGCGATAAGATAAAGCGCGAGCAGAAGCTTGCCGATATTCCCCAGCGACGGCCTTCGCACACGCGCGTGTTGGCTTTTGGTAATCATGTCGTGAGTATCGACAATTGCACTTCGGCTTGACAATCCTGAAGGGACTTGGTCAGACGATATTCTCGGCACCGAAATTTTGCATTCCAAGTATGTGGAGAGAACCCCTATCTCCCGGCCACACGAACTACCACTGCTGAAATGTCTTTTACATCGATAAAGGCGTCGAAAAATTCCGCACCAGTCAAATTGGAAAGATGGACGACGTTCTCAGTGACTCCTGCCACTTTGCCGCCCATTTTTTCTCCGGATCTCAAATGCAATTCGACAGCTTTACCGGCGCTGCCCTGAAGGATGCTAAGCACGGTGGCGTTCGCTTGCAGGGCAGCTTTTTCCTGGGCGAGCAAACTGGAGCAGGTCATCGCCGCAACGACGATTCCGAGAAGAAGTGAGTAACGTTTCATGATGAGCTGGTTCTGGGTGTTTTCTGGCCGATTAGCGAGCAAATAATGCTGGATTTTGAATTGCCCGCTGAACCGTTGTAGCGGTGCTTGTGTCAAGCACCGGAGCCAGCACACAGGCGCTTGGCACAAGCGCCTCTACAATGAACTCAATTCCTCAAAACCTCGAACGCGTGCGCAAGCAGATCGCGCACGCCGCGGCGCAAGCTGGCCGCGCTATCGATGAAATCGAGTTAGTCGCGATCGCGAAAACGCATCCCGCCGAGAAAGTGCGCGAAGCGATTGTGGCTGGGCAGACGTTGTTCGGCGAAAGCCGCGTGCAGGAAGCGCGCGCGAAAATTCCCGAACTTCCGTCAAACGTGCGGTGGCATTTCGTCGGGCATCTCCAGAAAAACAAAATCCGCCACGCGCTTCCATTGTTTGAACTCTTTCACGGGGTTGATTCGCTTGCATTGGCGCAAGAGATCAACCGGGTCGCGGCCGATGAAGGAATGCACCCGCGCGTTTTGCTTGAGGTAAATGTCGCAGGAGAGGGGAGCAAGTTCGGCTTCTCGCCCGATAAGTTGCGCGAACAAATGGAACAATTGCTCGCGCTGCAACGATTGTCGATCCTGGGGCTGATGGCCATTCCGCCGCTGGCCGATAAGGCAGAGCCATCGCGCAGATACTTTGTCCAGTTACGCGAGCTTCGCGATCGCTTCCAAGCGGAATTTCATGTCGATCTTCCCCAGCTTTCGATGGGCATGACGCAGGACTTTTCGATTGCTGTTGAGGAAGGCGCGACGCTGGTACGCATCGGCACGGCGATCTTTGGCGAACGATCCAAACTTAAAAAGGATTTAGCCACAGATGAACGCTGATTTTCACGGATTTCTGAAACCTGAATCCTTTCCCTTATCCGTGTTTCATCCGTGTAAATCCGTGGCTGAAAGATTGCTCTTAAGATCGATATGTGCGTCTGGACCCGACAAACATTCAACAAAACCGGGAACGAACCTGCGACCCAATCGAATGACGCGACGGAGTCGTTCTTGGGAACGCAGCGGCGCTGACTCGTTAGGGCAGCGCACTCACTGGCCTGAGTTGCACCGGAAATGACCGGCAAACAAATCGCTCTCACAGTCGCCATGAGTGCATTGATGCTCCTGGTATTCTGCGCGATCGCGATGAGCCGCGGGTTGAATGTGGATGAGCATCAGTTCGTGGCGAGTGGCGCACTGCTCGCGCGCGAAGGATTTCTGCCCTACCGGGATTATCCATTCTTCCATACTCCGAATTTGCCCTTGGTTTACGCGCTGCTTTTTCGTGGTGCCGACTATTTGCTGCTCTCAGCGCGGCTGCTCTCGGTGCTCTGCGCGTTCCTCGGGTTGATTTTGATTTCCCGCACGATGTGGCGAAGTCTCTCCGGCAACTCTGGGACATTTCGGGTTTTCATCACTGGAAGCGCGGCGGTCCTCCTTTTCTCGAATCCGGTCGTTCGCTACAGTTGCTGGCGCGCTTGGAATCATCCGCTCGCGACCTTGTTAGCAACGACCGCGGTGCTGTGTCTCTGGCGCGCTCTGGATGATCGAAAGTCTGGGAGATGGTATTTCGCCGCAGGTCTTCTGCTTTCGCTCGCCGTCGGCACCAGGCTCACGTTTGCGCCGCTTGGCCTCGCCTTTGCTGGAATTAGTCTGTTCCTGCCAGCGCAAATTGATATCCGCACGCGGATGCGAAATGCGCTCCTGCTTACAGCTGGCGGTGTGATTGGTGCATCGCCGATGCTCTGGCTGTTCGCCCTCGATGCCCGCGCGTTTATTTTCAATAATTTCACATGGAACGGTTCGATCAGCGATCTGTATCAAAGGGCCGCGGTGAAGTATGTCGGCCTTGGAAGCAAACTCTTCTACATCGTAACGAACGTGCTGCGGAACCCGGGTAATCTCGCGTTGTTACTGCTGTTTCTAGCTGTCCAGTATGCGGCCCTGCGGCAACACGAATTTCGGAGAGACCCTCGTAACCTGCTAGTATTGGTTTCGCTCCCGTGCCTTTTGATTGGCGCGCTGGCTCCGGCCGTTCCGTACGATCAGTATTTTTATGAGTTCGTGCCCTTCCTGGTCCTCGGTCTGGTGCCCCCGGTTGTCGCCCTCGCAAGAGCCGGAGGCGTAGAACGGTCGCTTTGCTGGGGCTTTGGAGCGGCGGCGGTGATCAGCCTCTTTTCCACCGGTCCGGATTTTCGGTATGTGCCTAGACTGGCAACTCCCAGTCGGTGGACTCCGATCGTGCTCCATCGGGCCGGTATGAAGCTCGCGCAGATCGCTGGTCCCGGACCAGTCCTGACGCTCGCGCCAATCACACCCTTGGAAGGCAGGTTGCGTATCTATCGAGCTTTTGCCACTTCTCCCTATGCTTGGATAACGGCAGGCTTTCTTTCGGAGGAACAACACCGCCAGTTTGGATTCATCGGACAACAGAATCTCGCCTCGGCCCTCGAACCGCGCCCGCCTGGCGCAATCTGCACAGGCAGTCAAAGGGGCAATCAAAGGGATGTGGAGGAAAGCATGCTGTTGCGCTACAAGGATTCCCTCGGTTACATCTCATTTGGCCTGCCAAATGGCGAGACCGCTTGGGTGAGTCAACACTGAATCATCGCGATGCCGAGCAAGGATTTAAGCGCCAGAACTGAAGGGACGAAGATTAGCAGATTGCGATTTTCTGCGGCCTTCCGCACGATTTGCTTGCAACGATGAGGCTCGAGTTAAGAAACGCGCAGTTGATCGGCAACGAATTGGCGCTCGCGTGGAACGACGAGACGGAGTCTTACTTCGCTCTGGAGTTTCTCCGCCGCGCCTGTCCTTGCGCGGCGTGCGGTGGCGAACCGGATGTGCTGGGCAACGTCTCGTCCCGCGCCGGCGGGATGACTTACACCGACCAAAGTTTTCTGCTTGTCGGCTTCGATCTGGTTGGCGGCTACGCGGTGCAGCCCCGCTGGGGGGATGGACACAGCTCGGGTATTTATAGCTTTACTTACCTTCGGCGCTTGGGACAGGCTGCTGACTGAAACGGATCTGAAAGCCTTCTAATTCGGAATCAATCCATGAGCTTCATGACGAAAGTCGCGGTCGTTCTGCTCTGCTTTTCGTTGTGCGGAGCGGGCACTTACATTGCTTCGAGCCCGCACAACGGAGATGAGCCTCAAAAAACGAACGTGATCCCGGTGAAAAATCGCGAAGCCATGCGGCGTGTCTGGATTGTAGCGGCGCGTCTATGACCGCCAACAAACTGGCCCGCGCTCACAGAGCGCCGCTACAGCTCTGGAATCGTTACCCGCAACAAAGTTGTACGCGCGGCGAGTGGTTTGAGTTGTCGATCCTGTAATTGAGCCGGTACCAAAAAAAATTCTCCCGGCGCAAGGCTCGTCCTGAGCCCGGTTGAAGGATCGACATTGGCGCAGGCAAGCTGCCCTGTGAGACAGCAAACGACTGCGAATTGCCCAAGCGGCGCGACGTCGCGCGCATGATCGAGATTCCATTTTTGGATTTCAAATAACGCATCCTTGATGAGCACTTCGCCTCGTGACTCGACCATCTTTGGTCGCACATCATCGAAATCGATGCACTGAAGGGCTTGCTCGATGTGCAGCTGTCGCGACTTGCCTCTGTCATCCAGACGGTTCCAATCGAATACGCGATAAGTGGTGTCGCTATTCTGTTGGACTTCAATCAACAGATTGCCTGCGCCCACCGCGTGAAGACGTCCAGCCGGAAGAAATGCGACGTCGCCTGGTTTCACGCTAATTTTGTGAACGTAATCAGCAGCTGTTCCGTTGCGCAGCGCTTTTTCGAATTGTTCGCGCGTGATCGATTCACGGAATCCGAGGAAAAGTTCTGCGCTGGGGTCGGCGGCGGCAACATACCAGAATTCCGTTTTCCCTTCGCCGCCGAGTTTCCGCGCCACGTTTTCAGGCGGGTGCACCTGCAACGAAAGCTTCTCGCGCGCATCGAGAAGTTTGATGAGCAACGGAAATCGAGGAGCATCTGCAACGTTGCCAAAGATTGGTTCCCGATATTGTGTCCAGAGCTCATGCAGAGCTTTGCCTTTTAGCGGGCCGCATGCGACGACGCTTTGTGCTTCAGGACGATCAGCAATTTCCCAAGACTCGCCGATTCGTTTGTCTGCAGGCAAGTTCTTCCCAAAGAGAGCGCCGAGCTTTCGCCCGCCCCAGATTCGTTCCATGAAGATCGGCTCAAAGGTGAGGGGACCGCTGATTTCGGATTTCGGATTTCGGGTTTCGGATTTCAGATTTGTAAATTTGTAGGGCGTTTCTGTGAAACGCCATTTATTTTGGCGCCTGACACAGACGCCCTACAAGACGAATGCAAGTTTTCCTGAAATATTGGCTGCCGTTGCTGATTTGGCTCGCCGTGATTTTTGTCGATTCGACAGATCTGATGTCCGCCGAGCACACGTCGCGATTTATTGTTCCGATCTTGCTCTGGTTGAAACCGGGCATGGCGCCTGAGACGCTCCGATCGATCCTCTTCGCTATGCGCAAATGCGCGCATGTAAGCGAATACGCGATTCTGGCTCTTCTCCTTTGGCGTGCACTTCGCAGCGGTTCAGCTCTCCGCGCGAAAATATCGATATTGTTTGGCGCAGTTCTGCTCGGTTGCGCCGTTGTTGCCGCGGGTGACGAATTTCATCAATCATTCGTTAAATCGCGTACGTCCTCAGTTCGCGACGTCTTCTGGGATATTGCAGGAGCACTCATCGGACTCTTGATTTGCGCGAGTTTCGCGTATCGCCACCCTAAACGGAACCGAGGCACCACCCAGAGCCAGTTCGTTGACGCACGATTATGACTTCACAGATGGCGGTTCGTTCAACGAGAAGAAACATGGCGACTAATCTTTCGTCAGCATCCTGGCATACTTTGATGATAGCAGTCTTTTTAGGAGCGGCGGGTATTGTGCAAGTGGCTGCCCAAACTGCGACCGACCCGGAGCCAGGTCAGACATCAGGTGCTCCGATCATCACTGCAAATCCCGAGCACATGACGATCACTGGCGGTAGTGGCAGCACCGAGATTCACTGGGACACGGGGAACGGATCGATGGGTTTTGTTTTCGTAACAGGAAGCGACCAAAAGCCGGTTCTCTTTACTTCGGGTCCAAAAGGAAGCCAACTGGTTCCGTGGATTCGGTCGGCCAGATATGTGTTCGAGCTTTATGGCGACCAGGACAGGCGGACCTTACTGGCCACCGCAACCGTTACCGGAAACGCCAAAACCGAGACTACGCAAGCCACATTATGGCGAGACGGAGTCCGTTGGCTGCTCATTGTAGTGCTCATAGCCATTGTTTACGTCGCAGTTTATCTCAGCTCGACGGGAACGTTGCGTACGACATTTCCTACCGAACCAACGACGTCGCCTTGCCCACTGCATGTTACACGGAACCTTCTGCTCGGCGTAACCGCGTTTGTTTGTCTCGACGGCATCATCTTTCACAGCGGATTGTACGTCTCGATCTTGGCTCCGGATTCGTATGCAGGACGTGTCGTAGAAATTACGCGAACCGAAAGGGAGCGCGCCTCATCCGGTCTAAAAGAGGTGCTGGTGTTGGGCGATTCACGTATAGCCGAGGGTTTCTCCACTATTCTCGCGAATGAGCTTGGTTCTCCCGCCGGGGTTAAGTTTGTTAGTCTAGCCGATCCAGCCGCTTCGGCTAACACATGGTACTACATGGTCCGGGAAGTCGATCCAACCGCCCGCCGGTATTGGGCGATTGTCATTCCTTACGGCGCAGGCTATGAACCAAACAGCGCCGACGCTCTGCGAATTTCGATGACAGCTCCACTGTTGCGATACGGCGACTGCTTTCATTTCGCCTCGGGTTTTCAACGATGGTCCGGGCGTTTCAGAGCGTTTACCGCATGCATACTTCGAGGCTTGGCCTACCAGGACGACGTGGTTGATCTCCTTGAACATCCCATCGCGAGATTACGAGGCTTCCAACAAGAGGACGAGAGGATGCATTCTCGCGCGGCGTACAAAGGCCGAGATTACGATCTTGTGGGCACAACCTATAATGCGACCACAGGGCAGGTCATGTTCGCGCCGAAGCTAACAGAAGCCCAGAGACTGGCTTTTCGGAAGAGCTTGATACAGCCGTCTCAATCGGACACGAAATACTCGCTCAAACTACAACGCGAGTGGATTCCGCGAATAATGAATCGTTATTCGAATAGTCCCACCGCAATTGTGCTTACGCCTGTGCCTCGCGGTCCCTTTGTAGAGCTTCCTGGATCTTACAGGGGATACGATTCTATTCTACCAAGCTCTGTGATTGAGAGAAGCACTTTCTCGCTGCCGGGACACACTTTCGATTTTCTGGAAAAACCCGAATATTATTTTGACGTTTTTCACCTTAACTCGAAAGGCCGGCGGCGATTCACGGAAATGCTGGTGTCGGAGCTTATGGGGCATGTTCGATCAACTAATTTGCAGCAACAGTACAACTTTGAGTCGCAAGTTGTACTGAATCGAGCGCGTGGAACTGAAGCGAACTAGGGTTTAACACAGCCGTTGTTTTATGTTATTTAACAGCTTCCAGTATTGGATCTTTTTTTTCATCGTAGCGGTGCTGTTCTACAGCATGCCGTTTCGCTTCGGGAAAGTTTTGCTGCTACTGGCTAGCTACGTCTTTTACATGTGGTGGGACCCGCGATTTATCGTGTTGATTTTGACCTCCACGATCGTTGACTACTACCTGGGAATCCTGCTGGAGACTGCAGCGGGCCGCCGTAAGAAGCTTTTATTCGCTGTCAGCCTCGTAGTTAACCTGGGTATTTTAGGCTTCTTTAAGTATTACGACTTCTTTGCTGGCTCGTTAGCGGATTTGGTCCACATACCTCGGTCATCGGTTGTGTTACAAGTGGTTCTTCCTATCGGGGTCAGCTTTTACACTTTTGCCAGTCTTTCCTATACGTTCGACGTCTATTGGGGAAAACTGAAGGCCGTCAGAAACGTCATCGATTACGCGCTGTTCATTGCATGTTTTCCTCATCTTATTGCGGGTCCGATTATTCGTGCCCGGCAGTTCATCTCGCAAATCCAGTTTTGGAGGTCCCCGGCGGCGATTGTGGTTCAGAGTGGAATCATCCTTGTCCTCTCCGGTTTGATAAAAAAGATGGTGTTTGCCGATCGATTCGCTGTCGTGGCCGATTCGTACTTCAACGATCCGATGTCGCACCCGGGTTGGTTGGCTGCATGGTCGGGCTGTTTTGCGTTTATTGTTCAGGTTTTTTTCGATTTCTCCGGTTACACCGACATTGCCCGTGGTTGCGCCAAGCTGCTCGGCTTCGAGTTTCCGCTGAACTTCGCGCGGGCATTGCTGGCCAGGAACCCGCCTGACCTATGGCAAAGGTGGCATATAACCCTGTCCACGTGGGTCCGGGACTATGTGTTTATGCCGTTCAGTAGGGGCAGAAAAGGACGCCTGGTGTTATACCGCAACATGTTTGTTGTCATGGTGCTGGTTGGCTTGTGGCACGGGGCGAACTGGACGTTCGTAGCCTGGGGCGCCTATCACGGCCTTCTGCTTATCGGCTACCGTGCGTTCGACCGGGCAACAGTCGGCACGCCGGTCGATCAAGTTATGAAAAAGCGCTGGTTCGTGCCGTTTAGCATCGGAGCAATGTTGGCGGCTTTTGTGTTTAGCGGGGCTTTCTTTCGCCCCAAGACTCTCCAAACCAGCGGACATGTGTTAAGTGGGCTGCTTGGGTTTCAGCATGTGACTGGGGAATTTCTACTGACGACCGGGACCATTGTGCTGATTTTCATTTCTTTATTTCTGGCTGTCGCGCAGGAACGCAGTCAATTTATCGATCGCCTGGCTTTGCAACCAGCGCGCGTTCAAGTCCCGGCATACATTCTGGCATTTCTCGCGCTCGAACTTTTTCCGGCAACCGGTCCAGTGCCCTTTGTTTATTTTCAGTTTTGAGCAACGGTCAGACGGCGCCGATGTAAATATCGGTTACCCTTCGCTATAAGAACGAACTGGACCAGCAAGGAATCGAGCAGTGGGGGCTCGTCGCCGAAGACGTGCAAAAGCTGAATCCCGCCTTGGTGGCGCACGACAAAGAAGCCAGAGCCTACAGTGTGCGCTGCGATCAGGTGAACGCGATGTTACTCAATTAATTTCTCAAAGAGCACAAGGCGTTCGTCGAGCAACAGCAGAACGCGGAGAAACTGCAAGCCACCGTCGCAAATCTCGTCACAACGGTAAAAGAGCAGGCGGCGCAAATCCACAGGGTGAATACAGAACTGGAATTGACCCAACAAGTACCGCAAGTGGTCAACAATCCCTAAAGCCGGAGTTGGGGCTGTTTCGGCGATTGATTCCAACGGGCGAACAATCTGGATTGTTGACGCACATCGCGGCGACGGAAAGTATTGTGCAAATGAAAAGCTGACCGCGTTTATGGAACTCGAATCGGTAATCCGTGCTTGCGGTGGGTTTCATTGAGAAAATCGCTAGAGCCGATAGCAGGTCTGTAGGACGACACCTGACAGACTAAAGTCCTATAGACCAGCAACCGAGATTTTTCCAAGCTCGGCGCCGCTAAACGGATCTGAATCAGGCGGAAGACACTTTCCCCGCTAGGTTCTTCGTCTCTTCCGGACCCGCTACCAACGCAATCAACACAGCGGGACAAGGAAAAAAATAACGATGCACCCACTTATTCAGGTCAAAACGACAATTCTGCCATTCCTCGTCGCTCGCATGCTGCCGGCTTGGTACTTTCGCAAGCAGTCGACGGAATCCTGTTTGTTTTAGGTGCCTAGGGAGGAGGAAAAAACAAATGTCAAAAGAAGTAATAATGAGTGCCGAACAAAAAGTCGAACGGATTCGACAATCTCCTGTGGACTACTTGATTTGTCCGACACACAAAGAGTATTTGTTAATACAACAGGACGACTACTGGACCATTCGTTATCGCGGTCACATCACACTGCTTAAATCCACGCGCGGTCTGCACTATCTCACCGTCTTGCTTCCAAATCCGGGACAGGAGTTCCACGTCAGCCAATTGCTCGCCCGCCGATTGGACGTATCAACTCCGACTGCAGGAGTCGCCCTACATAGACCGGTCGCGGGTGGACTCTTCGCCGGATTACCAGTGTTGGACGTACGGGCGAAGACCGAGTACAAACGCCGGCTCAAGGAGTTGCAGCAAGACCTTGAGGAAGCAGAGCGATTCAACGATCCTCAGCGGAAGACCGAAGCACAGAATGAGATACAGGCGATCGCCGACTATCTCGCATCCGCCGTCGGACTCGGAGGTAGGAATCGGCGAGCGTCGTCTGATGCCGAACGAGCGCGCTGTGCAGTGACCAAATGTATTAAGAAGGCGATGCAAAAAATCGGCGAGGCGATGCCATCGCTCGGGTATCACTTGGCTGCTAGAATCAAAACTGGATACTTCTGCTCCTATAATCCGCACCCGGAACGGCCCGTTAACTGGAAAGTTCTGACTGCTAGTCTTCGCCCGGTTTGTGACCTTAAAAGTCACAATGTGACGCCAAAAGTCACGCAAGAAACTGTTACACACACACGAAGAATTAAGGACGGCATGAAAACGACTGGCCCGGAACACCGGCTTTCTATGCATCAGCCTCGAATTCCATCGGCGGCCAGCCGCGCATTACGCACGCGGTCCGCGATTCTTCCAACGAAAGGACAAGACCATGGCAAAGCCTGAGAGTAATGTATCAGTACCGGAGTTCGTGTCCCACATCGTCAAGGACCCGAACAAGCATGTTGAGACGTTGTTATTAAGCGGGTTCTTTGGGCCTTCTTCGGAGAAGGAACATACGCGGCTCTATTTCGATACGGAGTTAAGCCAGTATGTCGAGATACCGAACAAGTCGATTCTGTATTCGCAGCAAATGCCGCCAGAGGTTTCTCCGCTGGGAGGCGCCTATGTTTGGATTGATCGCGAAGCGCAATTGGTGCACGGCCAGGCGGGCGCGCAACGGGCGAAAGCCAAGTTCTTCGAAGGTCCCATAGCACAGGCGGCCGCTGGAGGAGGATTTGGCGCCCCGCAGACGCTAACGGGGCCCATCTGCACAGTGGGGATCACGCCATGCGGAGCTTGCACCGAAACATGTCCGACACATTTCGCGCCGTGCACGCACGCGTGCCCAACGCACGTCGCGCCCTGCACGCACGCGTGCCCGACAAATCAGGTGACGCCGTGCCACCCGTGTGTGACGCAGATCCAGACGCCGTGCCCGCCGTGTCAGACGCTGGCACAGACCCCGTGCCACCCATGCCCGACGCTAATCCAGACCCCGTGCCACATATGCCCGCCGACCCCGGCCCACCCATGCCCGACGCTAATCCAGACCCCGTGCCACATATGCCCGCCGACCCCGGCCCACCCGTGCCCGACGCTAATCCACACGGCGTGCCCGCCGTGCCTGACACTCAACCCGCCTTGTCCGCATGTGACGCTTGCGGGCTGCACACCTGAGTGCCCGGTCACGTACGCCGGTTGCCCCACGCTCGCGGGTTGCCCCACGCACGTGGGTTGCCCCACGCTCGCGGGTTGCCCCACACTGGCATGCGGAGTCACCGCGGGCTGCGGTCCAGGGTTCGGCCAATAACAGCGGCTAAGTCCGCGTGGTGAATTCAGGAGATTGCAAGAAACCTGCCAGCCTCGGCTGGCAGGTTTCCTTGTTTCCACGATGATATTATCCCTGAAGAACGTCGCCTACTGCCTGCTCGACTGGGGCTTGATCCGGCCCGAGACCATCGTGGACGGCGACCTCACGATCCATGACACCTCGCGCCGCAACCAGAACTTCAAGGTTGTTCGCAAGAACGGGCCGGGCTTCTTCGTGAAGCAGATTCAGCTTTGGAATCCGCAAATCCGGGCTGAGATGCAACGGGAGGCGGCCTGCTATTGGCTGCCAGAGCACGACCCGGCTTTTGCGCCGCTGGCGGGTATCATTCCGAAATACGCGCACTACGACGCGGGCCGCAGCGTCCTGATCACGGAGCTTCTCCCCGAGGCAGAGAGTGTGGCGGATTACCAGCGGCGTCTGGGACAGTTTCCCGCCGAACTGGCCGGCGGCTTGGGCCGGTTGCTGGCCACTTGCCATCGGGTGGGCCATGGCGACTTGCGGAGCAACAAACATCTCGCGTCATTCCCAAAGGCCATCCCGTGGATTCTGTCGGTTCACCTGCAGAACCCCAACCACTTCAACGACCTGAGCGCGGGCAACAGCCAGATGATCGGTGTGATGCAGCAGTACCCGGACTTCCAGCGCTCGCTGGATGACCTGCGCAACCGGTGGGAAAGAAACAGCCTCATCCACGGGGACATAAAATGGGACAACTGCCTCATTGAGTCCCCCGCCGCCGAACCAGCCAAGCTCAAGCTGCGAATCGTGGACTGGGAGTTGGCGGACGTGGGCGACGCCGCGTGGGATGTCGGTGCGATGCTCCAGGCTTATTTGTCGTTCTGGATTATGTCCATGAACCTGCCCCCCGGCGTGCCGCCCGCGCAGGCGATGAACCGGGCTCAGTACCCGCTGGAGTCCATGCAGCCTGCCATAAAGTCCTTCTGGACGGCCTACCGTGACGCGATGGGCCTCTCCGGGAAGGATGCCCAGGCGTGTCTGGAGCGGAGCGTCAAGTATGGCGCCGCGCGGATGATACAAACGGTTTATGAGTATATGTTCCGCTCTCCGCAGTTGACACCGAACGCCTTGTGCCTGCTCCAAGTGAGCATGAACATCCTGCAGCAGCCGCGCGAGGCAATCGAACATTTGCTGGCCCTTTAACGCAGACCTGTGCATAAGAAAACCACAGATGGCCTCGACGTTGTGGAGCCGCAATGGCAGACGGCAGATGGCAAATGGCCAATGAACCCATGCATCGCGACCTGAAGAGCGAACTCCGTGTCATACTGGAGGCGATTACCATTGAGCCGCCGCTCGCGTTCACTTTCGCCGGGCGTCGCATTCAAGTGGACCCCGCCGCGCCATATTCCATGCCGCAGGTGCCGGGGGTCCAGAACCCGCTCATCGCTTCGCTCCAGATGCAGATCTATCAGCACTGCTATTGCCGCCGCTTCGATGGCAGCGCGGTGGAGGCGCCGGTATCGAGCGACGGCGGCGAAGACCTTACCGGCGACTTGACCCAAGCCAACGTCGGGCAGGAGCGTTGGGAACCCGGGTGGCAGGTGACTCAGTTTCTCTCCTCGGGCGAACTTGCGGTGCAACGCAACGGCCTGAACCGCCTTCTTTGGCCCGGAGACTATTTAACCCCGGACGGGCCGGGCGGGATGCCGCACAAGGGCAGCTATGTGAGTGTCTTTTGCCGGAAACATTCCACCTCGCTTCAGCCGGGGTTCTACTTTGTGTTCGGCGAGACCCTGGGCGACCAGCAGGATGAGAGCAGTCCGCTGCGTTTCTATTGGCACGTCGCGGCCGCGGGAATCACCGCGCTGGTGGGCGGGTTGACGCGAGAGTTGAACCGGTTCCCGGTCCCGTTTCGCTTCAAGTGCCTAACCCGCTCGGCGCTCTATGCTCGGGCGGACGCCGCGGTGCTGTTCGTGGCCAGGCGAATGTATCCGGTGGTTGCCGGACTCGTGGAGGACACTTACCACCGCGTGGCTCCGCAGCTCAGGGCGGATGCGCCGCTCTTCGCCAAGCCGCTCGCGCCGGGGCTGGCGCTGGCGGAGGACCCCGGCAACGGCGAGAGCTTCGGCTCGCACCGCTGCCGCCTGGTGGCGGAGGCGCTGGTCAATGCCGAGACACACGGGCGAAGGACGCCGGAGGCGCGACTCGAAGAAGTCGAGAAGCTCTTTCACGAGCACGGGCTGAGCCTTGAATCACCGCACCTAAGCCGCGGTTCCATTGACTGCTATCAGTGGCCCATTCCCGAGCTCTTCCTTCAATGAACCCGGACCGGCAAAAGTACCTTACGGCGGCGGCGCAATTGGGCGCGGGCCTGTGCCGGGACGCTATCTGGTGGGAGACCCGATGCAACTGGCTGGGCTCCGTCATGGAGAGCGTGAACGGCTCGTGGACCATCATCGAGCGCGCCCTGGGCCCGGACCTTTATGGGGGCACGAGCGGGATTGCGTTGTTCCTTGCGCGGTTGGCGGAGGTCACCGGCGAGAAGCTCTTTCGCCGGACGGCGGTTGGAGCACTCAACCAGGCGTGGTCGAGACGCGAGGATGTCGTTCCCAAGGCGCGGCTGGGCTTCTATTCGGGCTGGCTCGGTATTGCCTACGCGCGCCTCGCCGCAGCCGAGAGTTTGGGCCAGCCAGACCAGTGCGTCCGGGCACTGGAACTTGTCGCGTCCCTCGCTGAGGCCAAGCCGGACCCTCTGGCACTGGATGTGATTTCCGGCAGCGCCGGAGCGATTCCCGCGGCACTCGAGCTGCATCGCCGGTTGGGGAAGGAGTCCCTGCTTAGCTTCGCCGAGGCGCAAGGCGAGCATCTCCTCCGCACGGCACGGAAGCGCGAGCAGGGCTGGTCCTGGAAGACGCTGGAAATGAGCATGCGCGACGACCTAACCGGCTTCTCGCACGGGGCGGCGGGAATCGCCTGGGCGCTGCTGGAGCTGTACAAGGTGACGGGTGACGCCCGCTGGCGCAGCGCTGCCGAGCAAGCGTTCCTCTACGAGCGGCGCTGGTTCGACCCGCAGGAATCGAACTGGGCCGAACTTCGTATTCTCGACCAGACTGCCGCCCAAAGTCCCAAACCGGGTTGCTCCATGGCATGGTGCCACGGCGCGCCCGGCATCGCGCTCTCACGCATTCGCGCCTGGGAGATTCTCCGCGACGAGTCTTGGCGGCGGGAGGCCAAGGCTGCGCTTGCGGCAACAGCAAAGGCGCTGGAAGCACCAGGCCAGGCCGCGGTGGCTAATTACTCGCTCTGTCACGGCCAGGCCGGTAATGCCGAGGCCCTCGTTTACGCAAGCCAGGTGTTGGAGCCGAGCTATATGCGTGTTGCGGAAGCGACTGCGGAGCGGGGGCTCCAGTTCTATCACACGCCGCGCGCGGCCTGGCCGTGTGGTGTCCCCGGTGCCGGTGAAACGCCATCCTTGCTGCTGGGACTCGCTGGCATCGGCTACTTCTACTTGCGGATGTTCAATCCGGAGGCGTTCCCATCGGTACTTATGGTTCACCCGCGTAGCGCCCAACACATGCGGGCGGCCAAAAAGCACGTTCAGTAAGAGCTGCCCGGCTGTGCCGAGCCTCAACTCCACCACAGCTCGCGGATGTGGTTCTCGGCACTGCGGTAGTTCGCGTGCCGCGTCGACTGCGTCACGAAGACATAGCCGAACGTGTTGCCGGTGGGCCCGGGCGGCGGGGGTGGGCGCCTGGATGAGCAACTGGCGGATACCGACCCCGTCCAACTGGAGCAGCCCACCCAACTCGGGGAAGCTTAGGTCCATCAGACTCTGATAAGTCTTCTTTAGGTTGGTCAGAGCGCTGCGCAGCGCTTTACGCACGCTCTGGGCGCGTTGCAGTGTGAACTGCTCCGGCCTGAGACTAAAGCGATAGTGGACCAGCAGTTTCTCACCATGAACCAAACCAATGGTGCACAACCCGCGCGCATCGATGGGATCGCTCTTGTTGTCACGGATGGAGTTTTGGAGTGTGTAGAGCCGGCGCGCAATCAATGGATTGATCACCGCTACGGCATAACCGGCTTTGGTGAGCGCGGCCGACCAGTTGAGATGAAGTAGGGCCGTGGCTTCGATGAGCACGAGCAGCTGCTCTGGATCGTTTACCTGCCGCTTAATCGCGGCGAGCAACTGGCGCAGTCCTGTCGCCTGAACGGACAGGTCTTTTTCAAAGAGCACATGCTCCGATCGATTGCTTAGGGCAGCGCGCATTTTGTGTTTGGCGGCATCAATGCCGAGGAAGTAAGTTGGTTTCATTGAGAGGTGCGGTTTTGAGTTTTGAACGAACAACGTGGCCCGCGATGGCTTTAGCTTATGGCCAGGTAAACACTTCCTCCTTTGGGTGCGTTTCAGGCGATCAAAGCTCATCGGGTGGCCGGTTAAAGACTGGTCGGCAGGTCTGCTCTTCGTCCAATGCTCCCAACAGGGGCATGGCCAACGTCGAAAGACTCTGCCAACCGAAATGATTAGACCAGAGCCGCCCTCTCAACTCACTCCTTAATGACACAGAAGCCTCCACACCCCTCACATAAGCTAACGGCCCCATCGCAAGATAAATTCACCGTGCTTGCCAGGACACCCTGCGGTGGCTTATCTCTGTCTCGTTAGGTCTTATGAATATACGTTTCATCGCATCGAGCCTGAAGGAAGCCGGAGAAGAATTTCCGCGGTTGACCACGCGCCGTGTTTTCATAGCTCGCGGGTTCGGGCTGAGTCTGTTGCTCGGATCGGCCGGGGCGTGTCGAGTAGGGTCGCGGGCTCCGAAAGAAGCTCGTGAGTTCTTCGACCCGGCCGACCTGCCGTGGCACCCAGCACCCGGCTTCGCCTCCGGTGTCTGGGAGCGGATCGTAAGCGGCGGCCGAGACGAAGGCGTGACAACTCGCTTTCTGCGCTTCGATCCGGGTTCGGGCAATGACGCAGTGGTCACGCACGATTTCTGGGAAGAGATTTATATCGTCTCGGGCACCTTCGAGTGCGGAGCGCGGGCGTACACGGCAGGCTGCGTAGCAGTACGCCCCCTTGGAATGCCGCACGGCCCGTTCCACTCGCCCAGTGGGTGTCTCAATTTCGAGGTTCGCTACCGGGTATCCCGATGAAGGGCACGGGATGGGAGTCGTGCGAGCCAAGACCTAACCAATCGATGGAGCCGATCGCGAGCCGTCGTACTACCTAGCTTTTCATGACTAGAACCTTTTAACCCATAGGCATACGCTCTCTCGCTCGCGGCGGCTCATCTTGTTCTCGTTAGACCCATGAAGTCGTCGGTGTGGGATCGTCGCATTTCTTGCACCGGGTTATCTCGCGTTCTCGCAAACGCCTGGCTCACCCTCTTCGTCGGCTGAAAGAAAGGTCAAAGCCCTAGCGATCGTCGCGCCGCGGCCGTCGTTTGTTCAACGGACGAATCGCCAAGTGAAAAGCACCTTTTCTGCGGTAAAAAATCATTATTTCGTCGGGATGGTTTTCAAAGGAGGGCCGGGTGCCACGACCCGGTGCCGGGGGGAGCCCGCGCTACGCGGCGGGCCGCGCCCCTTCCGCTTGCTGACACTAGGGCGGGAGGGATAAGCCGCGCGGACTGCGCGGCCGGTCAATCAATCAAGCCGAAGTTCCTCTGGTTACTGCGCGACTAGGATCGCCGTGGTTGCCGGGTTATTGTCCAACATCTGCCACCCAGTTATGGATGGACCCGTGTACACCCAGATGGTGCCGTCACCATGCACCTGATACAGCCCATCACCAGCCGCAATTGCGCGGGCTCTTGGATTATTATCCAACATCTGCCATCCAGTCATGGGTGGACCGGTGTAGCGCCAGATGGTGCCGTCGCCATGCATTTGGTACAACGCCGCAGTTGAAGCGGCTATCGCCGTGGTCCTCGGGTTATTGTCCAACATCTGCCACCCGCTCATGGGTGTGCCGGTGTACACCCAGATGGTGCCGTCGCCATGCAACTGGTAGAGCGCCCCCGCTGAAGCTGCGATTGCTGTGGTTCTGGGGTTATTGTCCAACATCTGCCACCCAGTCATGGGTGGACCTGTGTACACCCAGATAGTGCCGTCGTTATGCAACTGGTAGAGCTTATCGCCGGCTACAATCGCGCAGGTTTTGGGGTTATTGTCCAACATCTGCCACCCAGTCACGGGCGGACCGGTGTAGCGCCAGATAGTGCCGTCATCATGCAACTGGTACAGGGCAGTGCCAGACGTCACAATCGCGCGAGTTCTCGGGTTATTGTCCAACATCTGCCACCCGCTTATGGGTGTGCCCGTGTACACCCAAATGGTGCCGTCACCGTGCAACTGGTAGAGCCGGCCGCCAGACGCTACAATTGCCCGGGCTCTCGGATTATTATCCAACATCTGCCATCCAGTCATCGGCGTGCCGGTGTAGCGCCAGATAGTGCCGTCGCCATGCATTTGATAAAGATGCCTTGGGAATGGGTTATCAGAAGTGACCGTCAGGCCTTGCACTGCAGCACGCAGGTCCTGATATCCCGTTGTTTTTCCCGTGAGCGTCTGATAATTCGCCGAGAGTGTGGCACCGCCCGCTCCAACGATTTGTGAAACGCTGTACCCGAGCCAACGCATCCAGTAGATGTATACGATGGCGCACCCTGTCGATGTATAGCCCCGGTCACTCTGCTCGGTTTTCGAAACCCAATCAGGGAAGCCGGCGCTTGCCCATGAGGGTCCGGTAGTACCCCAACCGGGCATGGTGCCTGGTGACGCATTTTCGGCACAAAATCGCGATAGCCCCTCACCATTGCTGTAGCCGCAGCCCCATCCACGGTTTTGCGGCCCCATAAACGCTTCTGACAGTTCAGCTATGTACAATGCAACTTCTAGGTCCAGCGGGTTAGCAGTTGTGTTTGCAAACGTGGCGTCGAGGTACAGAACGCCACCAGAAGTCAAGTCACAACCGTAGTGGTAAGCCCCGCCCGAGCCGTCATTGTGTCCGCTTAAGGGTGCGATGACAACGCTCACAGGGCCACCAGAGATGCCGAAGACCTCTTTCATATTTTCGTACGGCGCAAGGACGACACCCAGCATCTGCTGAGCCAGCGCCAACCCGTTTGCCCCAAGGCCGGGATCGTAAAAAACTGTGATGCCGCCGGCGACGCCAACCTGAGTGGCGGGATAGTCCAGCCCAAAAGGTGCACCCGCAGCCATCTGCTCGGCGGATCTCTTCGTGCGAGCCGCACCCGACGGTAGAAATTCACTCGGAGGTGCACCCGCAGCCATCTGCTCGGCGGACCTCTTCGTGCGAGTCGCACCCGACGGTAGAAATTCACTCGGGGTGGATACGTACCTTCCCTTTTGATCTGGGATTTTCCGAGGGGATCTATGTTTCGATTTGTTCATAATTTTGTTTCGTTTTCTTTAATTCTTACTAACTAGTGAGCCAATGTGAACGCTTGGAGATCCGAACGGTCGTACTGGGATTGGCGCCACCAGCCGTTGTTGGCCTTTGCCGCGACATAGAGCGATTCGGCAAACGCTGCCATGCCCTCTGTAACACAGGGACCAAGGAGACC